>JAHFVC010000502.1:0-1843 GCA_023264765.1 Mycobacterium sp.
AGAACGCCCGCGACGGCGGCAAGGGCCGGATCTTCGAGCTCGCCGCCGCCACCGCGATCGAATACAGCCAGGCCCTGGAGGCCGGCGGCGCCGGGCTGCTGCTCAAGGTCAAGCACGCGCTGTTCGACCGGCTGGTCTACGGCAAGCTGCGGGCCGCGCTGGGCGGCGACTGCCACGCCGCGATCTCCGGCGGCGCGCCGCTGGGCGCGCGGCTCGGACACTTCTACCGCGGCGTCGGCCTGACCATCTACGAGGGCTACGGCCTGACCGAGACCAGCGCGGCGATCACCGTCAACCAGGTCGGCGCACTCAAGGTGGGTTCGGTCGGGAAGTTGTTGCCGGGCAACAACATGCGCCTCGGCAACGACGACGAGCTGTTGGTCAAGGGCGGCGTCGTGTTCGGCGGATACTGGCAGAACGACGCCGCCACCAATGACGCCTTCACCGACGGCTGGTTCCACACCGGCGACCTCGGGGCGATCGACGAGAACGGGTTCTTGACCATCGTCGGCCGCAAGAAGGAGATCATCGTCACCGCGGGCGGGAAGAACGTCGCCCCCGCGGTACTGGAGGACCGGCTGCGGTCGCACCCGCTGATCAGTCAGGCGCTGGTGGTCGGTGACCAGCAGCCGTTCATCGCCGCGCTGATCACCATCGACCCGGAGGCCTTCCCCGGCTGGAAGCAGCGCAACGGCAAGGACGCCTCCGCGTCCGTCGGCGACCTGGTCGACGATCCGGACCTGACCGCCGAGATCGATCTCGCCGTCAAAGAGGCCAATCAGGTGGTGTCCCATGCCGAATCGATCCGCAAGTTCCGGATCCTGCCGGTCGACTTCACCGAGGACACGGGCGAACTCACCCCGACGTTGAAGGTCAAGCGCAAGGTGGTGGCGGAGAAGTTCGCGTCCGACATCGACGCGCTGTACGCCTAACCGTCCAGCAGGCGCCGCAGGCGCGCCCCCTGAGCGCTCCACTGCCAGTTCTGCACGGCCCACTGTCGCCCCGCCGCGCCCATCGCCGCGGCGGCGTCCGGGTCGGCCAGCACGCCGCTGACCGCAGCCGCGATCGCGGCGACGTCGGTGCCGTCGACCACCACGCCGGTCTCGCCGTCGCGCACCGTCTCCGGTGCGCCGCCCGAGCGGCCCGCGACCACCGGCACCCCGCACGCCGAGGCCTCCAGGTACACGATGCCCAGACCCTCGACGTCCAGTCCGGCACCCCTGGTGCGACACGGCATGGCGAAGACGTCGGCCATCGCGTGATAAGCGGGTAGCTCCGCACCGGGAACCCCGCCGGTGAACACCACGTGCTCGGCGACTCCGGCCTCGCGGGCAAGCTTGTGCAGGGTGTCCCGGTAGGGCCCGCCGCCGACCACGACGAGGGCCGTTCCGGGCACCGCGTCCCTGATGACGGGCAGCGCGCGGATCAACATGTCCTGGCCCTTGCGCGGCACCAACCGCGACAGGCACACCACCACCGGCCGCTCCCCCAGCCCGTGCCGGGCCCGCAGTTCGGTGCGGGCCACCGGGTCGGGCACGAAACGGTCCACGTCGACACCGGGCGAGAGCCGCTCCAGGCGAGCCTGCGGCCCGAAGGCCGACGCGAACCTGCCCCGGGTGTAGTTGCTCACGTAGGTGACGACGTCGGTGTCGTTGCCGATGCGCCGCAAGGCATTTCGCGCCAGCGGCAACATCGACCAGCCCACTTCGTGGCCGTGCGTGCTGGCCACCACGCGCTCTGCGCCCGCGGCCCGGGCCAGCGGGGCCAGCAACGCCAGCGGGGCGGCCGCACCGAACCAGACGGTCTGGATGCCATGCCCGGCGATCAAGGCGCGCATCCGGTT
>JAHFVC010000502.1:1853-2519 GCA_023264765.1 Mycobacterium sp.
GATGGCGCACGACCTCGTAACCGGCCGCCGCCGCATCCTTGTCGTAGTCCGCGCACTCCTTCCATTTCGGTGCATACACGGTGAGCTCATGACCGCCGGACTGCGTCAGCTGCCCGACAAAGGCCTCCAGATAGGACTGGATGCCGCCACGGCGCGGCGGAAAATCGTTGGTAACCAGCAGCACCCGAGTCATCGCGAATAGGCTAGCCGCTCATCCAGTCCCGCCACCCCATCTGTACCTCGTCCAGGCCGGCGCCGACGGTTTCTTTGAGGGCCACCGCGATGTCGGGGTGTCCGGGCGCACTGGCCCGCCGGTACAGCTCGGCGAGGGTCGCCGGTCCGTAGCGGCCGGCGATGTAGCGACTGAACCACCAGGCGCGGTCGTAGGCCGCCGAGCGCTGCGGCCCGACCGCATCCAGGTCGGCGTCGGTGGGCAACCGGGCCAGGGTGGCCGCGGCGGCGGGACCGGGCAGCGGTTCCGGCGGGCGCCCCACGTAGTCGGCCACCCCCTCGGCGAGCCAGCGGGGGGCGTCGGCGGCGGTGTGCGCCCGCGCGGCGTAGTGAAAAAGTTCGTGCCGCAACACGATCCGCAGGGCTTCGGGGCTCATGGCGGCCGCGCCTGGCGCGAACACGATGCCATCGGCGGTCGTCGCGGCGGCGATGTCG
>JAHFVC010000502.1:2529-3802 GCA_023264765.1 Mycobacterium sp.
TGCTCATCGGTTTCGGTGGCGATCACGACGATATCCCGCGGCCAGTCCGGTCCCCAGAATTCGGTGACGGCCGCCGTCGCGCCGTCGAGTTCGGCGGCGATCCGGTCGAGCAGGGGCTGGGTACGTGCGCCGCCCAGACCGCGCAGGTGTGCGGTGCGGCCGTCGGGCAGGGCCACCGGCCGGGTGTCCGCGGTGCTCGGTGCGGTGGTAGACGTCACCGGGGACGACGGAGCCGGCGGGGCGGTGTGCTGCTGACAGCCGGCGAGCAGGGCCGCAACCACGAGGGCGCAGGCCAGCCGGGGTAGGTCAGTAACGGCGAACGTTGTAGATCGGCGCGTTGTTGACCGGTGCGACGCGCACGGGCACACCGAAGGTCGACGCGTGCACCATCATGCCGTCGCCGATGTAGATGCCGACGTGCGAGGCATCGGAGTAATAGGAGATGACGTCGCCGGGCTGCATCTGATCGGTCGAGGCGGGCTGACCACCGGCGGCCTGCGCGTAGGTGGAGTGCGGCAGTGCCACACCGGCCTGTTGGAAGGCCCACTTCACCAGGCCGGAGCAGACGAACGCGCCTGGTCCTTCGGCATCCCAGGAGTACGGCGAACCGATGCGGGTCAGCGCGGCCTGCACGGCGGCCATCCCCTCGCTGTTACCGCCGGCACCGGGCACCGCACCGTCGGGCGGCGGGGCCATGTCGCCGGGCGGGATGCCCTCCGGCGGTGCGGCCAGGATGCCCGGGTCCTGTCCCGGCAACGCTGCCGGCGGCGGCACGTCGGCCGGCGCCGGGGCTGCGGGGGCGGGCGGAATGGCGGCCAGTGCTTCGCGCTGGGCGGGGGTCAGCACCTGGTACTGGGACTTGACGACCGCGATCTGGATCTGCAACTTGCTTTGCTTGGATTGCAGATCGGCGCGCACCGCGGCGGCCTGCTCGGTGGCCGTCTTGGCGTCCGCCGCCGACTGAGCCGAGGCCGTTTCGGCCTGGGCGGCCTGCAGGCTGGTGGTCCGGAAGTTCTGCATCTGTGCCGACATCTCGGTGGCCATCACCTTCTGCACGGCCAGCTGGTCGATCAGACCCTGCGGCGAGCCGGCGGTGAGCATGGCGTCCAAGCCGTCGGTACGACCGCCCATGTACTGCGCGGCAGCAACCCTGTTGACCGAAGTCTGGAACGTTGCCAGCGCACCCTTGGCGGAGTCGACGGTGGCGACGTCGGAAGCGTGCTTGGTCTCCGCCGCACGCTGCGCTGCCAGCTTGTTGTCCAGATCGAGCTGG
>JAHFVC010000228.1 GCA_023264765.1 Mycobacterium sp.
CGGCTGGGATCGAACCAGCGACCTTCCGCGTGTGAGGCGGACGCTCTCCCCCTGAGCTACGAGACCGGGGAACGAGAGGGAAGGTTAGCACGGTGGTCACACCGGCTCCGAATCGCGACGGCGCGGTGGTTTCCACAGCCGTTACCCAGCCCGGACGTACGCCCGGCGGTAGCGTCTGGCCGATGAAGCGCCGGGCCCTCGCCGTCATCGCCTCGTGGTCATTGCTGGCCCTGACCGCGCCGGTGGCCGGTGCCGAACCGGGAGATCTGGTGACGTTCATCTCACCGACGGGAAACGTGGGCTGCATCCTGGATACCGACTACGCCCGCTGTGACATCGTCGACCGGGAGTGGAACCCGCCTCCCAGGCCCGCCGACTGCGAGTTCGACTACGGCCAGGGCATCGGCATCGCCCCAGGAGAAAAAGCCGCGTTCGTCTGCGCCGGCGACACCGCCCTCGGCGGCGAAAAAGCCCTCGCCTACGGCCAGTCGATCACCCGCGGTCAGCTGCGCTGCGACAGCTCGGAGAACGGCATCTCGTGTCGCGACGCGGGCACCGGCCACGGCTTCTCGATCGCACGCCAGGTTTACCAGCTGTTTTGAGAACGATTGCCGTTCCGTTCCAAGTGATTTGTAGTTCGTCGCATGGTTGGACTAATGTTCCATCCCGCACCGGGTGACGATCTCACCCGAGGCACGCGGATGTAGCGCAGTTGGTAGCGCACAACCTTGCCAAGGTTGGGGTCGCGGGTTCGAATCCCGTCATCCGCTCGAAGGTGCAGTGGCATCAACCCCAGTGGTGGAGTGGCCGAGTGGTGAGGCAACGGCCTGCAAAGCCGTGCACACGGGTTCGATTCCCGTCTCCACCTCCAAAAGTTGGACCCGGCGCGATTAGCTCAGCGGGAGAGCGCTTCCCTGACACGGAAGAGGTCACTGGTTCAATCCCAGTATCGCGCACCACAGTCAACGCAGATGAAGCCCGGTTTCGACCGGGCTTTTCTCGTCCCAGATGCATATGAGGTTCCGACCTCCGGACGCGACTGAAGGGCCCCCTGAACAAGCGAGGCCCCTCAGGACTGGTCGTGCATCCTCAGTACAGCACCACGTCGGTGCTCTGGCTGAGGTAGTTCGGCGAGCACGGCGCGTTGGCGATGCACATGATGTAGCTGCCGGTGGCGTTGGCCCGCATGTTCACGTGCCAGGTCTTCCCACCGTGCAGGGTCGAGATGACAGCCTCGGTCTGATGGCCGCCCAACACCCAGTTGTCGACGTCGAAGCCCATCGACTTGCCCGGCTCGGCGACATAGCCCAGGTTCGGGCCGCTGGTGGCCGGGTCCTCGTTGTAGGTCATGAAACGGACAGGCACCCCGGTGTAGTTGGTGACGGTGAAATGCGACGTCTTACCGGTGATGGGATGCGCCCCCGTCGGCACGGCCCCCTGGGCGGGTGCGGCGTTGGCTGCGCCGGCCAAGCCGACGACCAGACCGCCGATTCCGGCGGCCGTGGCAACGGCTGAGGTGATGCGGGTCTTGTTCATGGTTTGACTCCTGATGATCGGTTGCGTTTCGCAGTGTTGCGATGGGCCAATCTTGTTCTGCCACAGCTGCTTCAGGTGTCCACCAACCGACCGGCACGATGGGGGAAACCGCGTTCCCCCGATCAGCCGACAAATTCGATTGCGTGCGCCCCTCATCCACGAGAGGGTGGGGCCATGACAGATCTCCTCGAGGTCAGCGGCCCGGCGTCGCTGGCTGCCCTGGTGTCTGCCGCCGCCCCAGACCACCCGCGTCCCTTGGGCAAAATCGCAAGTTTCTGGCTCGCCGACCAATCGGTGTTCGCGGTCGCGCAGCTCGACACCACCGCCGAACAGGACTCATATCTCATCTGCGTGCAGCAGACCAGCATCGGCCGCTACAGCGACGTGCGCCGCCAATCGCGGCGCATGACGCATCACTTCCGCGCGAACGGCTGGGCGGTGCGCCACGCGACCGCCGACGACCGCGCGATCGCCTGAGTCGGCGGGCGCAGCGGTCAATTGACCGCACGTCCTGCCCGGCCACCCGCTGCACCCTAAGATGCGAATTGACCCCGGCGTCAATGCCGTCCTTGCCGGAACACACCGGCCGCGCTGGAGACCGACAGAGTGAAACACCGTGCACCCTCACCCAAGAGAGACCTTCGGTATCGCCTGTGGTTGTTCAGACGCGACATGCGTGAGCGCCTTCTGCACGCGCACCCCGCCATCGGCTACGCCCTGATGGCCACCCTGATGCTGCTGACGACGTGCGCCGTCGTCTACACGCTCGTGTATACCGGCGGCTGACGACACCGCCTCATCCGAAATGCCTGAGCCAGTTCAGCTTCCGCCACCACCACACCCGCCCCCGCCGCAGCCGCCAGACCCGCCACACCCGCCGTGTCCGTGTCCGTGACCATCGCCTGAGCCGCCGGGATCGCCGCCACCCATCGCCCAGAACCCGGCGGCGCCACCGGCCACTCCACGTCCACCTCGCGAGCTGTTGCGCAGGTTGCGCGCTTCGCGCCGATACCGCTGCTCCGGGGTCTCGCCGGCCCGCGTCACAGCTCGCCGGCGCCGTACGTCGAAGGCGACAGCCGCGCACAGCGCCACCAGCACGATCAGCAGGAACACAGCCATGAATGAACGCTACGCCGTCGGAAACCTCGACGTAAGGGCGTCGGCGAGCCGACCGAGCGTCGCGAGCTCGGCCTCCTTGAGTTTGATGGCCCGATGCAACCGGCCCACGCCGAAATCCGTGCCCGCGCCCTGCACCCTGGCCAACGCTGCGCGATGATGCGCCAGCTCCTCGGTCACCGCGACCCGCAGTTCGTCGAGCAGGCCCAGGTAGTACTCGGCTTGGTGCACATCGCCTCGATGGGCGACCGAGGATGGCACCGCGTATGCCGCGGCGGAGTGCATCTGCATCCGTGCACCGTCGCACCCCGATATTGCTCAGACAGAGCCGCCGCTTCACCACGGTGTCACCATTTCTTCACCGCGGCCGCGGGACCCGCGTGAGCACTATCGTGAGATCGTGCGAAACCGGCACCGTCGCTCCCCCGACCAGACCGCCGCCGCGGTCGCCGAACTGGTGCTGCCTGAGGCCGTTTTCAACACAAGCCAGTGGCAGCCCCGTGAACTCGTCGAGACCGGTCTGCGGCAGTGGCTACGGTGCTGCGGTGCCGCGCTGCGCGACGGCCAGGTGATCGGGATGCCGTCGCACGCAGTCGACGAGGCCTGGCACGGCCTGATCCTGTGCACCAACCGGTACGCCGCGTTCTGCGACCGGGCATACGGCCGCTTCCTACACCATCACCCCGACGGCGACGCGCCGGCCGGTGGCGATCCGATGTCAGAACAGTTGCGCCGCACCGTCATCGCCTGGTCGCTCGTGGCAGAACCGGGTGAGCAGTGCGTGCTGTGGGACCTCGACCGCCATGTCGGGGTGGAGCACCCGTGGGGTGTCGACGCGGCGCGGGTACACGAGATCCAGACTGCGCTGGCCGCGCGCTAACGCCGCAGACGCCAGGCGTAGATCGCGATACCGAGCCCGATCAGCGCCGTGATCGGGCCGATGATCGACCACGTGGTGGTGTTGCTCATGGGGCTGCCCTGGAGCGCCCCGAAACCCTGCAGTGCCCAGACCGTCCCGAAGAAGGCCAACACCACGCCGATACCGATCACCAAATAGCGCACGTCCTCCACAGTAGGCCCGAACGCGCGGACCGGGTGCCAGACTGCAGCCATGACAGAACGCATCGAAGTCAGTCGCACCATCGCCGAACCCGCCTCCGCCATCTTCGCGGTGCTCACCGATCCGCATGGCCATGTGGCGATCGACTCGTCGGGCATGCTGCAGGACGCCGAGGGCGAACGGGTGACCGCGGTGAACGACGACTTCACGGTGCACATGGACAGGGAGTCGCTCAACGACTTTCCGCTAGGCCGCTACGACGTCACGGTCCGTATAACCGAGTTCGAGGAAGACAAGCTGATCGCCTGGACCATTCTCGGTCAGCTCAAGCCACAGATCGGACACGTCTACGGCTACCGACTGGAACCCGGCGCCGAGGGCACCGTCGTCACGTCGTTCTACGACTGGTCGCAGATCGACCCGAAGTGGCGCGAGGCCGGGATCTTTCCGGTGATCTCGGAGAGCGCCCTGCGCGCCACCCTGGGCATTCTCGAGCGAGCAGTGCGGCGCGGCTACCCGCGAGGCTGATCGTCAACCAACGGTTGACGGAATACCAGAGTCAACCTACGGTTGACGCATGAGCGATACCACCTCATCCGTCAGCCTCGACACCCTCATCCGCGCCATCAAGTCGGTGCACGACGACGCACTCGACCAACTCACCGACGCCATGCTGGCCGCCGAACACCTCGACGAAGTGGCCGACCACCTCATCGGGCACTTCGTCGACCAGGCCCGCCGCTCCGGCGCCTCCTGGACCGACATCGGCGCCCGGATGGGCGTCACCAAGCAAGCCGCGCAGAAGCGCTTCGTCCCCAAAGCCGACACGATCGACCCCAACGAGGGTTTCGCCCGCTTCACTCCGCGCGCGCGTGCCGCCATCGTCGCCGCCCAGGACGCCGCGCGCGACGCCGGCAACACCGAGATCACTCCCGCCCATCTGATCCTCGGCCTACTCGTCGACGAGAAGTCACTGGCCATCGCCGTCATCAAGGCCCAGAACGTCGGCATCGCCCAGATCCGGGACGCGGTGCGCCTGCCCGCCGACACCGGCGAGAAACTGCACCTGGTCCCCTTCAGCGGGCCGGCCAAGAAGGCCCTGGAGCTGACGTTCCGGGAAGCACTTCGCCTCGGCCACAACTACATCGGCACCGAACACATGCTGCTGGCCCTGCTGGAATCCGAGGACGGCGACGGCCCGCTGCGCAGCGTCGGCATCGACAAGGTGCGCGCCAAGACCGACGTGGTCACCCTGCTGTCCTCGTTGCCGGGAATGAATCAGGGCACGGCGGAGTAGAAACTGCCATGACACTCAACGACGCGGCGAAGAAACTCATCGGAGCGGGCGTCGACGCCACGCTCGTCACCATCAACCCGGACGGCAGCCCGCAGGTTTCGGTGGTGTGGGTGGCGTGGGAATCCACACCCGACGGCGACGAACTGGTCGCCGCGCACCTGTCCGACAGCTACAAGAAGGTGCGCAATGTGCGACGCGACCCCAACGTGGCAGTCACCATCCTCGCCCCGAGCCAGCCCGGCCGACAGCGCGAGTACCTGTCGGTGAACGGCACCGCACGCATCGTCGCGGGCGGCGCGCCGGAACTGCTCAAACAACTGGCCATCGCGCTGCTGGGCTCCGACGAACACTTCCCCCCGCCGAACGCGCCGGAGGGATTCCTGACCCGGATCCGCATCGAGTCTGTCGGCGGCCAGGGCCCCTGGGTGGAGTAAAGCTCCATCGGGCGTGAAGCCGTGTGCCAAGATGCCAAGCATGCTTCGTGCGATGTCGGCAGTGATTGCTGGATTGACGGCGGTGCTGGCCTTCGGGCTGGCACCTCGGGTGTCGGCCACCCCGCAGTTCACCGATGCCATCACGCCGATCGGCAACCTCGGCGACACGCTGCACGTGCAGTTCGAGGACTTCGCCGCCGACGTCACGGTGCACGACGTGGTTCCCACCGACGTGCCGCCGGGCTGGACCTGGAACGGTTCGCCACGCTGGCGAGCCACCGGCGGACCGTGGAAGGCCCCGGTGACGGTGCACGTCACCTCCGCCCCCAACCCGTACAAGCTGGCGATCGCCACCACGTTCAACGGCGTCACGCCATACGCCGACGCGTACACCGCCAAGCACACCGATGCGCCGGACTCCCTGGAAACCGCATTGCTCAACGCCGCCCCGGGGACGACGATCAACGGTGCGGTGTACTGGGACGTCTACCGCGGCCTGGTGACCAACGTCGTGATGCTCAACCCGCAGACGGGAACGCATCTGGCCCAGTGGAACATCTGGCAGCCGGGATCCCCGCTACCGTAAGTCGCATGCACGTCGAGCCGGCCACGCAGCAAGACCTGCCCGAACTGGCCGAGGTTGCCGCGACCACCTTCCCGCTGGCCTGCCCGCCCTCGGTGTCCCCCGACAACGTCGCGGCCTTCATCGCCGAAAACCTGTCGGCCGAACGCTTCTCGGCGTACCTCGACGACCCCGACCGGATGGTGCTGGTGGTCCGCCACGACACCCGAATCGTGGGCTATGCCATGCTGATCCACGGTGTGCCCGACGATCCGGACGTCGCAGGCGCCGTCGCCCTGCGACCGGCGATGGAACTGTCCAAGATGTACGCCCTGCCCGACGTGCACGGCGCCGGGATGTCGGCGGCGCTGATGGCCGAGGTCATCGCTCGATGCGCAGCGCTCGGGGCGGCCTGCCTGTGGCTCGGCGTCAATCAGGAAAACCAACGGGCCCAACGCTTTTACACCAAATCCGGATTCAGCGTCAGCGGCACCAAGACATTTCGGCTGGGCGGGCACATCGAGAACGACTACGTGATGGTGCTGGACCTAGGAGGCTTGGGCGGCCGCAGTCAACGCCAGTAGACGCGACGTGGCCCGCAGGTATTTCTTGCGGAATCCGCCCGCCACCATCTCGTCGCTGAAAATCGTGTCCAGCTTGGTGCCCGAGGCCAGGATCGGCACACCGGCGTCATAGAGCCGGTCGGTCAGCGCGACCAGCCGCAGTGCCACGCTCTGATCGGTGATCGGGTGTACGCCGGTGATGAAGACCTCGGTGACCCCGTCGATCAACGCGTGATAGCGCGACGGGTGCATCGTCGCCAGATGAGCGCACAGCGCGTCGAAATCGTCCAGCGTCGCGCCCGAGACCCCGACCGCCCGGCCGCGAACGTCCTCGTCGGACAACGGTTCCGGGGCGGGCGGCAGGCCGCGATGCCGGTAGTCGGGTCCCTCGACCCGCACGGTGGTGAAGATCGAGGCCAGCGTGTTGATCTCCCGCAAGAAGTCCTGCGCGGCGAACCGGCCCTCGCCCAGTTGCTCGGGCAGCGTATTGGAGGTGGCCGCGATGGACACACCGCGCTCCACGAGGGCGGACAGCAGCCGGGAGATCAGCGTGGTGTTGCCCGGGTCGTCGAGTTCGAACTCGTCGATGCACACCACCACGTACTCGGCGAGCAGGTCGATGCACTCGGTGAAGCCGAACACGCCGGCCAGCTGGGTGAGCTCGCCGAAGGTCGCGAACGCGGTCGGGGCGACCTTCGCACCCGAGAGCGCGTAATAGGTCGAGGCCAGGAGGTGGGTCTTGCCGACGCCGAACCCACCGTCGAGGTACACCCCGACCCCGGGCAGCACCTCTTTCTTGCCGAACAACTTCTTCTTGCCTGCGCGGCGGGCCAGCGCCTGCTCGCAGAACGAGCGGCACTTGACGACAGCCTCAGCCTGCGAGGGCTCGGCCGGATCGGGCCGATACGTGTCGAAGCTGACATCGGCGAAAGTCGGCGGCGGTACCAGCCGCGCGACCAGCTGTTCCGGCGTGATCTTGGGGTGCCGATCCACCAGAGCTTCGACCCCTGCGCCGCTTTGCATGTCGTGCACCCTATCGACGTGCTGCAATGATCCCCATGCCGGATGCCACCGCTGGGACGGAACTCACAACACTGCAACCCGCCGGTGGCGCCACGGACGAGCAGTACGCCTACCCCGACGGACTCACCCGATGCTGGGTGCGGGCCAACTTCGTCACCAGCCTGGACGGGGCCGCCACCGCCGACGGGAAATCCGGTGGGCTGGGCGGAACCGGAGACCGCGCACTGTTCACCCTGATGCGCGAACTGGCCGACGTGATCGTCGTGGGCGCCGGCACCGTGCGCACCGAGAACTACTCCGGCGCGCAACTCGGCGCCACCGAGCGAGCGCAGCGCCAATCCCGGGGCCAGGTCGAGGTGCCACCGATCGCGATCGTCACGCGATCGGGCAACCTCGACCGCGATCTGCTGGTGTTCACCCATACCGAGGTGCCGCCGCTGGTGCTCACCTCCCACCACGCCGCGGCCGCGACGCGGACACACTTGTCGGGCCTGGCCGACGTGCATGACTGCTCGGCGCAGGATCCCGACGACGTGGACACGCAGGCACTCCTGGACGTTCTCGCCGGGCAGGGCCTGACCCGTGTTCTCACCGAAGGGGGCCCCAGCTTGCTGGGCACGTTCATCGCCGCCGACCTGCTCGACGAGCTGTGCCTCACCATCGCACCGTTCGTGGTCGGCGGTACCGCCCGGCGGATCACCGACAGCCCGGCGGAGGCAGTGCGCCGACTGCGCCGCAGCCACGTACTCACCGATTCCGACGGCTATCTGTACACGAGGTACATCCGCTGAGTCGCAGGGTCTGATCGCTACTGTGGTCGGCATGCGTCATCTGGTTCGGGCCGTCAGTCTTTCGGCTGCGGTGTTGCTGCTGACTTCGTGTGCTCCGTTGCTGGCCGCAAACCCGCGCTATGCCACCGACTCCGGCGCCGGCCCGCAGGGTCAGCCCGCGACCACCAGCGCCGTCGCCGGGCCGCCTCCGATCGCGGCGCCCAAGAACGACCTCTCATGGCGGGACTGCACCTCCCAGCAGTTCACCCAGGCGTCGGTCCCACCGGTTCCCGGCGTCAAGCTGGACTGCGCCACCTTCGACGCCGACCTGGACCCGATCAACGGCGCCAGCGGCAGCCTCAGCATCGGCGTGGTGCGCGCCACCGGTGCCGACACCCCCGCCGACGCCGGACCTCTGGTCATGACCACCGGGACCGACCTACCGTCGTCCGTTCAGCTGCCGGTGTGGCTCACCCGCGCAGGTACCGACGTCCTCAAGACGCATCCCGTCGTCGCCGTCGACCGGCGCGGTACGGGGTCGTCCGCGGCGATCAGCTGCCGCGACTCCTATGACCGTCAGGAGATGATCGACCAGGCCCAGTTCGAATCCGGCGATGATCCGGTGGCCAATCTGAGTGCGATCGCCCAGACCGCCACCACCAGTTGCACCGACACCATCGCCCCCGGCGACTCCGCATACGACAACTCCCACGCGGCCGAGGACATCGAACGGCTGCGCAGCACCTGGGACGTGGACACCATCGCGCTTCTGGGCATCGGAAACGGCGCGCAGGTCGCCCTCGCCTACGCGGGCTCGCACCCGAACAAGGTCTCACGCCTGGTGCTGGATTCGCCGTTGCCGCTGGCGATCAACGCCGAAGCCACCGCCGAGCAGAAAGTGAAGGGACAGCAGGCCGCCCTCGATGCGTTCGCCGCGCAGTGCGCCGCCGTCAACTGCCCACTGGGACCGGACCCGAAGGCCGCCGTCGACGCCATCCTGGCCGCCGCCCGGACCGGCAACGGTGCCGGCGGCGCTTCGGTGGCTGCCATCTCCGACGCCATCAGCACCGCGCTGGCCTTCCCGCGCGGCGACCGCGTCGCGGCGACCAACGCACTGGCCGGTGCTCTCGCCGCCGCGCGCGGCGGCGACGCAAGCGGGCTGAACAACCTGGTCAACCAGGCCGATTCGATGCGCCAGACCGACGGTCAGTTCGTCAACGGCTGCAGCGACGCGCTCAACCGACCCACCCCGGACCGCGTTCGCGAGCTCGTCGTCGCCTGGCCGAAGCTGTACCCGCAGTTCGGTGCCGTCGGCGCCCTGCGCATGGTGAACTGCCTGAGCTGGCCCAGCGGCACCGCCCCCAAGGACCCGAAGGATCTCAAGATCCCGGTATTGCTGCTCGGCGTGCAGAACGACCCCATCACCGGCAACGAGGGCGTGGCCGCCGTAGCCGCGACCATCATCAACGCCGGCGCCACCAGCAAGCGGGTGATCTGGCAGGGCATCGGCCACGGCGCCACCGTGTACTCGCCGTGCGCGATGCCGCCGGTGCTCGGATATCTGGATACCGGCAAACTGCCGGGCAACGACACGTTCTGCCCCGCCTGAACGGAGCCCGGCGCACGCCGGTGTACGGTGCGCTGGTGGCGCCAACCGATACCATCCTGAGCGTCTTTCGGCCTCGCACGTCCGCCCCGACCACAGCCGATGTGGTGCGGACGGCGCTGTGGCCGATCGCGATCATGTCGATCATCCACCGCAGCTACGTGCTCACCACCAACGGCTACATCACCGACGATTTCGGTGCGGTGTACCGCGCGGTCTCGAACTTCCGGCGGCACTGGGACATCTACAACGAACACTTCAACTACGTCGATCCGCACTACCTGTACCCGCCGGGCGGAACGTTGCTGTTGTCCCCATTCGGATTTCTGCCGGAGTTCGCGTCGCGCTTCTGGTTCGTCGCCTTCAACTCGGTGGCCGTCATCGTCGCCGCCTGCATTCTGGTCCGACTGTTCAAGTTCTCGCTGACATCGGTCGCGCTGCCCGCCTTGCTGCTCGCCATGTACTGCACCGAATCCGTGACCAACACCCTGGTTTTCACCAACATCAACGGCTGCCTACTGCTGGCCGAGGTGCTGTTCTTCTACTGGTTGCTATCGGGCAAGGTGAGCCATCAGTGGTTGGCGGGAGCCGCGATCGGCATGACCTTGGTGCTCAAACCGCTTCTGGCCGTGCTGCTTCTGCTGCCGCTGCTCAACCGGCAGTGGCGCGCGCTGGTGACGGCGTTCGCGGTGCCGCTGGTGTTCAACGCGATCGCCTGGCCATTGTCGGCCGATCCGATGGGCTTCGTGCGCAACACCGTGCCCTACATCTTCCAGACCCGCGACTACTTCAACTCCTCGATCCTGGGCAACGGCATCTACTACGGCCTGCCGATGTGGCTGATCCTGCTGCTGCGCGTGCTCGCGGTGGTGCTCGCAGCATTCAGCCTGTGGCTGCTCTACAAGTACTACCGGGTGCGCGACCCGCTGTTCTGGATGCTCACCTCTTCTGGTGTCCTGCTCATCACCTCGTGGCTGGTGCTGTCGTTGGCGCAGGGCTACTACTCGATGATGCTGTTCCCGTTCCTGATGACGGTGGTGCTGCCCAACTCGGTGGTGCGCAACTGGCCCGCCTGGCTCG
>JAHFVC010000229.1 GCA_023264765.1 Mycobacterium sp.
AAGCGTTTCCCGCCCGCCTGCGAAAGAGGTGCCCATGAGTTCCACCACGGATGTCCGGCTCACGTCGGAACAACGGCTCGCGCGTGGCCTGAAGTACACCGTCGTGGGTCCGGTCGACCTCACCCGCGGCGCCCTCGGGGTGGGCCTGAGCTCCGCCGCGTCCTCGGCGTCGTGGCTCGGACGCCAGCTGCGCAAGAAGGAGATCGCGGAAGCCGCCGTGGCACAACGCCGTCGGCGATCGCTGGTGTGGATCGCGGTCGGCGCCGCTGTGCTCGCCGTCGGGGGTGTGACCTTCTCCATCGTGCGCCGCTCGACCCGCCCGGATCCCTCACCGCTGCCGCCGAGTGTCGAGGTGGCACCGAAACCGTAGAGCCGCTCAGCCCACCGTCCCAGCCAGCTTGGTCAACGGGCTCGACGGCAGGCCGCTGATCGGCAATCCGGTCGAAGGAACGGATGCCGCCGGGACCCCCAGACTCGGAGTGCCGAGGCTCGGGACCGCCAGGTTGGGGAGTCCTCCCGTCGGCAGCGCGCCCGTCGCGGCGGTCAGCGTCTGCAGCGGATCGGTGGCCGCACCCGTCACGCTCTGCATCGGATTGATCGCCGAGGCCGCACCCGTGAGAGCTCCCGGCAGGTGGCCGTTGGCGATCGAGTTGATCCAGGACGGGCACTGATTCTGGATGACGGCGTTGGTGACACCGCCCGCGATCGCGCCGCCGAGCGGGTTGCCGTTGGCCTTATAGGAGCCGCTGGCGAAGTTGGTGCCGGCCTGGGCGATCAAGGGGCAGAACATCTCACCCACTTGGGCGATCATCGAACTGACCGGTCCGTTGTTGCCCACTCCGACGTCGTTGAGGACGGTGGTCACCGGGTCGGCCGCGGCGCGCGGCATGGACCACCACATCGCGGCGATCAAGATGGCCACCGCCACCACGACCGGACGCAGAACCGTGGCGAGCACATCTCCGGTGCGCACCAAAGCGCGTCCGAGGCTCCTTCGGTTGGCCCAATCCGGCAAGGTCTGGTGATACAGCGCGATCGTCATCTGGTTCCCCTTTGTTCCCCGATGGCATCGCGTGGATCGAGACGCGATGTCACTTCGGTAACGTTGGGCTACAAAGGTCACATTTTTAACACGGAGCGGTAACCGTTCGAACCCTATGCGTTTCGCAGTGTCGCGCCTTGGCGGGTTGGTGAGAGGATGCCCCGTTTCTTGAACGGGGACTAAGAGATTGCGCCGTTGTCTTACACATGGGGAGCGCTGAAACGCGGCCGGCGCATCGCGCGGCGAGAAGAAAAATTGTGGAGCCTAGGAGATTCGAACTCCTGACATCTGCCTTGCAAAGGCAGCGCTCTACCAACTGAGCTAAGGCCCCTTACGGGTGATCGGCGGTGTGCCACACCTCTGCGCCGTGTCGCGACCGCCACACGACTGCTGCGGCCAACACTGCCGCGAGCACAACCACCAGCCTCAAGGTTTAACCCTTCCGTGGGCCTAGGAGGACTCGAACCTCCGACCTCTTCGTTATCAGCGAAGCGCTCTAACCACCTGAGCTATAGGCCCGTAAATGCCGCACTACGGCCGAGCGACGAGATTACCGTATCGGCACCCGTCTTCCCAAAACGGCGGATCTAGTCCCGATCAGCCAGCGTGACCTCGACACCACCGACCAGGTCGGTGGTGAGGTTGTAGATGAACGCGCCGGCCGTCGCCATCGCGGTCAGCAGCACGATGTTCACCAGGCCGATGAGCGCCGCGCCGCCGAAAATCGTTCCGCTGGAGACTAATTCACCGCCGGTGCCGCTGTTGCTGGTGAGCAGATCACCCACGTTGCTGTTCAGCTTGCTCCACACACCCATGCCGCCGAGGACCAGATAGAGGAATGCCACGGCGATCATCCACACGAAGAACAGTGCCGCAGACAACACCAGCGAGACCTTCAGCGTGCTCCACGGGTCGATACGCCGGATCTGCATGCTGGCTCGCACGGGACCCTGCTTGCGGCTGGCCTGCACCCGCGTGGCCGGGGGAGCCGAACGGGACTCGGCGGACCCGGCTGCCCGGTCCCCCCGGTCCTGTCCGCCGGGGACATTGCCCGGGCGGGCGGGCGCCGGGCGCGGCGGCGGACCCGACAGGTCGGGCAACTCGCTCGCGTAGTTCTCCGACCGGGTGGCCTCGGGCCGGCCCGTCTCCGGTCGCTCCGTGCGGGTCGGGATGACCTCGGTCTCGCGCTGCGGGGCCTGCGGTGTCTCCCGCGCCGGGGCGCTGCCGCCGGCGATGAACCGGTTCAGCCTGGCATCTACGCCGGGGGAGTGCGGGGCCTGGCGGGCCCCCTCGGCCGGACGCGGCGGCTGCTCGGCGGGCCGCCCGGCTCCGGCGCGGGTGGCTGGACCACGCTGCCACGGAGGGACCTCGCCTTCCGGTGTCGCACCCGGCGCCCCGGTCGCACCGTTGGCGCCACCGGGGGCGTCACTTGCCCGCGAGTGTCCCGGTTCCTTCGGAGACGTCACCTCAGGTGCTCCTTAGCTCTTGTCGTTGCCGCGGTGGCAGTCGACCGTCACGCTACGCATCCGTCGACTCCTCGGTGGGCCCGCCGGTCGACTCGTCGTCGTCCTCCGGGTCCTCGGCGCCCTCTGCGTTGCGTGCAACGGCAATCAGTGTGTCGCCCTCACCGAGGTTCATCAAGCGCACGCCCTTGGTCTGCCGGCCGGCCTTGCGGACCTGCCGCGCCGCCGTCCGGATGACGCCGCCGCCCGAAGTGATGGCGTACAGCTCGGTGTCGTCATCGACGATGAGCGCGCCGACGAGGCTGCCGCGCCGTCGGTCGTACTGAATCGTCAGGATGCCCTTGCCGCCGCGGCCCTGGACCGTGTACTCCGCGATATCGGTGCGCTTGGCATAACCACCCGCCGTTGCGACCAGCAGGTACGTGTCCTCGCGGACGACGTTGAGCGACAGCAGCCG
Organism: Mycobacterium sp.; assembly: GCA_023264765.1. Taxonomy (GTDB): domain Bacteria; phylum Actinomycetota; class Actinomycetes; order Mycobacteriales; family Mycobacteriaceae; genus Mycobacterium. The sequence continues at coordinate 2,963 of JAHFVC010000229.1, forward strand.
GTCGTCCTCGTTGAATCGCATGCCCTGCACGCCCGAGGTGGCCCGGCCCATCGGCCGCAGCGCATCGTCGGTCGCGGAGAACCGGATGGACTGACCGTTGGCCGACACCAGCAGCAGGTCGTCCTCGGCGGAGCACAGCACGGCACCGACGAGTTCGTCACCGTCGCGCAGGTTCACCGCGACGATGCCGCCGGACCGGTTGGAATCGAAGTCGACCAGCTTGGACTTCTTCACCAGACCGTTGCGCGTGGCGAGCACCAGGTACGGCGCATCCTCGTAGCTCTGGATCTGGATGACCTGGGCGATACGTTCCTCCGGCTGGAAGGCCAGCAGGTTGGCCACGTGCTGACCGCGTGCGGTCCTGGACGCCTCGGGCAGGTCGTAGGCCTTGGCCCGGTACACCCGGCCCTGCGTGGTGAAGAACAGGATCCAGTCGTGGGTGGAGCAGACGAAGAAGTGGTTGACGATGTCGTCCTGCTTGAGACCGGCACCCTGCACACCCTTGCCACCCCGCTTCTGGCTGCGGTACAGATCGGTCTTGGTGCGCTTGGCGTAGCCCGTCTCGGTGATGGTCACCACCACGTCCTCGCGCTGGATCAGATCCTCGTCGGTGACGTCGCCGTCCGCGGCGATGATGCGACTGCGGCGGTCGTCGCCGTACTTGTCGGCGATCTCCTTGAGCTCGTCGCGCACGATCGCGCGCTGACGCTCGGGCTTGGCCAGGATGTCCTCGAGGTCGGCGATCTCGGCCTCGATCTTGGCCAGGTCGTCGACGATGCGCTGCCGCTCGAGAGCGGCCAGGCGGCGCAGCTGCATGTCGAGGATGGCCTGGGCCTGGATCTCGTCGACATCGAGCAGCTCCATCAAGCCGCTGCGGGCGATGTCGGCGTTGGCCGAGGCCCGGATGAGCGCGATGACCTCATCGAGGGCGTCGAGCGCCTTGACCAGACCGCGCAGGATGTGGGCCCGCTCGTTGGCCTTGCGCAACCGGTACCGGGTGCGCCGGATGATCACGTCGAGCTGGTGCTCCACGTAGTAGCGGATCATCTGGTCGATACGCAGCGTGCGCGGTACCCCGTCGACGATCGACAGCATGTTCGCGCCGAAGCTCGTCTGCAGCTGGGTGTGCTTGTAGAGGTTGTTCAGCACCACCTTCGCGACGGCATCTCGCTTGAGCTCCACCACGATTCGGATACCGACACGGTCACTGCCCTGATCTTCGACGTTCGCGATGCCGGTCATCCGGCCGTCGCGGACCTGATCGGCGATCGAGGTGATGAAGTTGTCGTGGTTGACCTGATACGGCAGTTCGGTGATCACGATCGAGGTGCGCCCGCGCGAGTCCTCTTCGATCTCGACCACGCCACGCATCCGGATCGAACCGCGGCCCGTCGTGTACGCGTCGTTGATGCCCTGGGTGCCGACGATCAAACCGGCAGTGGGGAAGTCAGGGCCCTTGACCCGCTCGCAGACGGCGGCCAGGGTGGCCTCCTCGTCCGCCTCGTGATTCTCCAGGCACCAATAGACCGCCTCGGCCAACTCCCGCAGGTTGTGCGGCGGGATGTTGGTGGCCATACCGACGGCGATACCGCCCGAGCCGTTGGCCAGCAGGTTCGGGAACCGGCTCGGCAGAACCGTCGGCTCCTGCACCCGGCCGTCGTAGTTCGGGATGAAATCGACTGTCTCCTCGTCGATTTCACGCAGCATCTCCATGGCCAGCGGAGTCAGCCGCGCTTCGGTGTACCGCATGGCGGCCGGCGGATCGTTGCCCGGCGAGCCGAAGTTGCACTGCCCGTCCACCAGTGGGTAGCGCAACGACCACGGCTGGGCCATCCGGACCAGGGTGTCGTAGATCGACGAGTCACCGTGCGGGTGGTAGTTACCCATCGTTTCGGCAACCGAGCGTGCAGATTTCGCGTGCCCGCGGTCCGGCCGGAAACCCGAGTCGAACATGGCATAGAGCACGCGGCGATGCACCGGCTTCAGGCCGTCGCGAACCTCCGGGAGCGCGCGGCCGACGATGACGCTCATTGCGTAATCGATGTAGCTGCGCTGCATCTCGTGCTGGATGTCGACGGGCTCGATGCGGTCGCCGGCTTCGTCGCCGGGGGGCAACGTGGTATCAGTCATGTGGTTTCAGTCCTATTTAAACGTCAAGGAAGCGAACGTCTTTGGCATTACGGGTGATGAAGCTTCGACGGGCTTCGACGTCTTCGCCCATCAGGATGGAGAACAGCTCGTCGGCCGCGGCGGCGTCATCGAGCGTGATCTGGCGCAGCACCCGGACGCTGGGATCCATGGTGGTCTCCCACAGCTCCTTGGCGTCCATCTCACCCAGACCCTTGTAGCGCTGGATGCCGTCCTCGGGGTTGATGCGCTTACCGGCCGCGCGGCCCGTCTCGAGCAGCCCGTCCCGCTCCCGGTCGGAATAGGCGAACTCCGGTTCTTGGCGTTGCCATTTCAGCTTGTACAGCGGCGGCTGAGCCAGGAAGACGTGGCCGTGTTCGATGAGTGGTTTCATGAACCGGAACAACAGTGTGAGCAGCAGCGTGGAGATGTGCTGACCGTCGACGTCGGCGTCGGCCATCAGCACGATCTTGTGATAGCGCAGCTTGGCGATGTCGAACTCGTCGTGGATACCGGTGCCCAGCGCCGTGATGATGGCCTGGACTTCGGTGTTCTTGAGCACCCGGTCGATGCGGGCCTTTTCGACGTTGATGATCTTGCCACGCAGTGGCAGGATCGCCTGGAACATCGAGTCACGACCGCTCTTGGCCGAGCCGCCGGCCGAATCGCCCTCCACCACATACAGTTCGGACTTACTCGGGTCGGTGGATCGGCAGTCGGCGAGCTTGCCCGGCAGGCCGCCGATGTCGGTGGCACTCTTACGGCGCACCAACTCCCGGGCCTTGCGGGCGGCGATACGCGCTTGCGCCGACGAAACCGCCTTGTTGACAACCGTTTTGGCTTCGGCAGGATTGGCGTCGAACCAATGCTGCAGCTCCTCGTTGCAGATCTTCTGCACGAAGGACTTGACCTCGGTGTTGCCGAGCTTGGTCTTGGTCTGCCCTTCGAACTGCGGCTGGGCCACCTTCACGGAGATGACCGCGGCCAGACCCTCGCGGATGTCGTCACCGGTGAGGTTCGGATCCTTGTCCTTCAGCAGCTTCTTGTCCTTGGCGTACTTGTTCACCACGGTGGTCAGCGCGCTGCGGAAACCCTCTTCGTGGGTGCCGCCCTCATGGGTGTTGATGGTGTTGGCGAACGTGTGCACCGACTCCGAGTAGCCGGCATTCCACTGCATGGCGATCTCGACCTCGTGGCCGGGGCCCTTGCCGTCGAAATCGATGACGCTGGGCTGGATCGCGGTCTTCGTGCGGTTGATGTGCTTGACGAAGTCGACCAGGCCGCCCGGGTAGTGGAACGTCCGGTGCTTGACCTTGTGCGGTGCCGAGGCCTCGGCGGCCTTCTCCTCCGCCGACTTCGGTGCCTCGGCGGTATCCGCGACCACCTCGTCCACGATCTCGGTCTGGGTGACCCGCTCATCGGTGAGTTCGATGGTGAGGCCCTTGTTGAGGAAGGCCATCTCCTGCAGCCGCCGGGCGATCGTCTCGAAGTCGTAGGTGGTGGTCTCGAAGATGTCCGGGTCCGCCCAGAACCGGATCGTCGTTCCGGTCTTCTTGGTCTTCTCGCCCTCCCGCAAGGTGCCGGGGACCGACTTGTCGTAGGTCTGGAACCATTCCGTGCCGTCCTTGCGGACGTCGGCCTCCAGTCGGGTGGACAGCGCGTTCACCACGGACACGCCGACACCGTGCAGACCACCGGAGACCTGATAGGCGCCCTCTTCGAACTTTCCGCCGGCATGCAGCACGGTCATCACGACGTCGATGGTCGGGATACCGGTGGCGTGCATCGCGACGGGGATGCCTCGCCCGTCGTCGGTGACCTGGACGCCGCCGTCCTCGAGGAGCCGCACGTCCACCTTGGTCGCGAAACCGGCCATGGCCTCATCGACGGCGTTGTCCACCACCTCCCAGACCAGGTGGTGCAGACCTCGTTCGCCGGTCGAACCGATATACATGCCGGGACGTTTCCGAACGGCTTCGAGGCCCTCGAGCACCTTGATCGAATCGGCACCATACTGATCTTGGGCAGCCACGTTGGACGCGTCTCCTTGGGGTTCGCGAGAGGCGGTATCTACTACCGCCTGCAGATCTCGTCCGAGTCTACCGTTTGACCCCGACTGGACTTACTCTGCGGCGGCGTTTTCACGTACCTAATCGCGGCGCCTGTCGAATTTCACGCTCCGGGGTGCGTCCGCACGCCTGAGAAACTCCTTTGTGGGGTTCTGGGGCCTTTCAGCGCGACCTATCCATACGTATCGCGCGGGCCGCGGCCGGAGATGTGGTATCGCCCCTTCTTCCAGGACGGGGCCTGCGGGCCGAGGATCTTCACCGAGGTCACGACCCCGTCCCCGACGGCCGCGGCGATCTTGGCCAAGATCTGCGCTTGCATCATCCGCAACTGGGTGGCCCAGGCGGTCGACTCGGCGGCCACGGTCAACACGCCGTCCCGCAATCCGGTCGGGGTGGCGTGGTCCGCGATGTCCGCACCGACCACCACCTTCCACTGACCTAACACCGAACCCTCGGCCACCTGTTTGGACCAGCCGCGGGTGCGGGCCAGGTCACGAGTGGCCGCGCCGAATGCCTGCGGGTCGCGCACGTCGGGTCCCGGACCCGACCAGGCGCGGCGCTTGCCCGCATTGCCGGTGCGTTTGGCGGGCGAGGTACGGCCGCGGCCGACATCCTTACCCTGGTTGCGCGCGGCACCGCGAGCCTCCTCGAGCACGCGGCGCACCATGTCTCTGGGATCCTCCGGTTCAGGAGTTCCCGCGGTCTCGGGCGTTTCGCTCACGACAGCACCTCCGATATCCGTCCCGTGTCATCGTCTCGCATCCCGACGTGGATGCGCTGCGCATCCCAATTGCCGGGCAAGTCGTCCGGGACCGCAGCGGTCACCAGGACCTGCTCCGCGGACGCCGCGACCTTCGCCAACGCCTGGCGTCGCGCACTGTCGAGTTCGGCGAACACATCATCGAGCAACAGCACCGGATCGGTTCCCTCGGTACGCAGCAATTCATAGGAGCCGAGCCGAAGACCGAGCGCCATCGACCACGATTCGCCATGACTGGCAAAGCCTTTCGCGGGCTGATCACCCAGGCGCAGCTCGAGATCGTCACGGTGTGGTCCGACCAGACACACGCCACGCTCCAGTTCCGAGGAGCGACGACGGCCGAGTTCCTCGAGCAACGCGGCCTCGTAGACGGCTGGGTCGACGGTGCCCGCCGACGCCTGTTCGGCCACCGCGTCGGTGCCGCTGCGGTACCGGATGGACGCGGGGCGGGATGCGGGAGCCAGCAGCTGGTAGGCCTTTTCCACTTCGGGAGCCAGCTGGCTGACCAGCTCGACTCTTGCCGAAAGAAGCTGTGCACCATGCGATGCCAGATGACCGTCCCACACATCGAGGGTCTCGAGCGCCCCGGTGTCACCTCGGTAGCGGGCCGCGCCTGCCGATTTGAGGAGCGCGGTGCGCTGCCGGAGCACCTTGTCATAATCGGCCCGCACCCCCGCGATGCGCGGACGTCTCGTGGTCGCGACATCGTCGAGGTAACGGCGGCGTTCACCCGGATCCCCGCGGACCAGCGCCAGATCTTCCGGCGCGAACAACACCGCGCGCAGCACCCCCAGTACTTCGCGCGGACTCCGCACCGGTGACCGGTTGAGCCGTGCCTTGTTCGCCCGGCCGCTGGTGATCTCGAGATCGACGGCCAGCTCACGCCCCTCGTTCGCGACGATCGTCGAGATCACGGCCCGGTCGGCGCCGGTGCGGATCAACGGAGCATCGGTTGCCACCCGGTGCGACCCCAGGGTGGCCGTGTACCACAGTGCCTCAACAAGATTCGTCTTACCGTAGCCATTCGGTGCCACGAACACCGTCTGACCGGGACCCAGCTCGAGATCGGCCCGCGGCCACGAACGGAAATCCGTCAACACCAAATGACGTACGTACAAATCATCGTCCTGCGGATCAGCCGGACTCGGAAACTCGCTGCACCGCATGCCCACCGAACTGGTTACGCAGCGCCGCAACGGCTTTCATCGTCGGCGAATCATCTTGGCGGGAAAGGAATCTGGCGAACAACGACGCCGCGATTCCGGGCACCGGTACCCGAAGGCGGATCGCCTCTTCGACGGTCCAGCGGCCTTCCCCGGAATCATCGGTGTAACCGGTGATGTTGGCCAGCGCCGGATCTTCCTTGAGTGCCTTGGCCAACAGCTCCTGCAACCACGAACGCACCACGGTGCCGTTGCTCCAGGCCTGATACACGGCCGCGGGATTCTTCACCAGCGGCTCGGCGGCCAGCAGTTCGTAACCCTCGGCGTAGGCCGTCATGAGTGCGTACTCGACACCGTTGTGCACCATCTTGGTGAAGTGCCCGGCACCGACCGGTCCGGCGTGCACGAATCCGTCCGCGACGTCGCCGGGAGGCCGCAGCGTGTCAAAGATCGGCATCGCGCGGGCGATGTCCTCATCACTGCCACCCACCATCAGGCCATAGCCTTCGGTCAGGCCCCAGATACCGCCCGAAACCCCGGCGTCGATGAAGGAAATTCCTTTGTCGCCCAAGAGTTTCGCATGCGGGCCGTCCTCGGTGTAACGCGAGTTTCCGCCGTCGATCACCAAGTCTCCAGGGCTGAGGTGCTCGGCCAGCTCAACAACGGTCTGATGGGTGATGTCACCGGAGGGGACCATGACCCACACCGTGCGCGGTGCCTGCAGGGCGCCGGCGAGTGCCTCGAGTGTGGGAACGTCTGTGACTTCTGGCCGCGGGTCGTAACCGATCACCTCGTGGTCACCGCCACGCAGGCGCTCCCGCATGTTGAAGCCCATTTTTCCCAGACCGACCAGCCCGAGCTGCATATTGTCCCCTTTACGCGAGGTAGGACCGGTCAGCCAGGAAGACGTACCGGCATCAACAGATAGACGTAGTCGGTTTGGCCGGCCGGGAACGGTCCGGACGAACCGACAGTCTCATCATTCTCGCCTGCCGGCCGCAACACCGCGGGACGGCTCGGTGTCGTGAAACCGAACGTCACACGCTCGGAGTGCAACGAACTCAACCCATCGGTGAGATAACCCGGGTTGAAAGCGATGGTCAGCGGCTCACCCGAGAACTCGACCGGAAGATCTTCCTCGGCCTTACCGACGTCGTCGGCGCCGGCGGACAGCCGGACCACATCGGCATCGAATTCCATCCGCACCTGGGCACCGCGGTCGGCCACCAGGGCCACACGCTTGATCGCCTCGGTCAGCTCGGCCACTCCGACGGTCGCGATCGCGGTGTGCTCGGTGGGCAGCAGCTGGCGGAACTTCGGGAATTCGGCGTCCAGCAGGCGCGTGGTGGTCCGCTTGCCATTGGAACGGATACCCAACAGGCCTTCCTTACCGACGGACGCACCCGCGCCGAGCGCGAGGTGCACCTCGGTGCCTCCGGTGCCGGCCTTGGCGGCATCGGCCAACGTCTTGGCAGGCACCAACACCGCGGCCTCGACCCCGGCCACCGCAGTCGACCAGGTCAGTTCCCGCACGGCCAGCCGGAAACGGTCCGTCGCGGCCAAAACGACCTTCTCGCCGGAAATCTCGACGCGGATGCCGGTCAGCATCGGCAACGTGTCATCGCGTCCGGCGGCGACAGCGACCTGGCCGATGGCCTCACCGAACAGGTCGGCCGAGACGACACCGGTCTCGTCAGGCAGGGCAGGCAACGACGGATAGTCCTCGACGGCCATCGTCGGCAACGAGAATCGCGCGCTACCGCAGCTCAGCGATACCCGGGTGCCCTCGACACTGACATCGACAGGTTTGGCCGGCAATGACCGGGTGATCTCCGAAAGCAACCGCCCGGACACCAAAACGCTTCCGGGAGAAGCGATTTCAGCTGCAACGCGGATCTCGGCCGATGTTTCGTAGTCGTATCCGGAGATGGTCAGCCCATCATC
>JAHFVC010000503.1 GCA_023264765.1 Mycobacterium sp.
ATTCGCGCCCGCGTATCACCGGGATTCGCCGTCGGAATCAAGCTCAACTCGGCCGACTTCCAGCGCGGCGGATTCAGCGAGGACGAATCCCGAGCGGTACTGGCCGCCCTGGTCGAGGAAGGCATCGACCTGTTCGAGATCAGCGGTGGCAGTTACGAACAGCCCGCCATGATGGGCACCGCTGCCGCCAGCACCCGCGACCGCGAGGCGTACTTCCTCGACTATGCCCGCACGGCGCGGGGCCTCGTCGGCGACATCCCGCTGGCGGTCACTGGGGGATTTCGATCCCGCACCGGGATGACCGACGCCGTCGCCAGCGGTGAATGCGATATCGTCGGACTGGGCAGGCCCGCCGCCACCACACCGGATGCCGCCAATGCAATCCTCACCGGCCGCGTCACATCACTGCCATCCCACCAAATGCGGTTCGGAATGCGGCGCGTTCTTGGCAAACTCGTGGACCTGAAGTCGCTCGACGGATTTCTCGACCTCGGATGGCACATCGACCAACTACACCGCATAGGCGCTGGCAAACGACCTGATCTCGGGCGCGGCCGAGTCACCACCACTGTGGCCATGGTTCGACGTAACGGGCGCCTGTCGCTGGGACGCAAACGAGGCTTCTGAGCGATCTGCGCCGCGAACTGAGTGGCAATCATCTCGACAAACTAGAAAGTGGCTCGCGCCGAACATGATTCGGTGATCCCACGACAATCGAACGGAGATCCGATGACGAAAGCGACCGGGCTCGCCGAACCGATGCTGCCCTCCACCATGCAGGCTGTGGTCCTCCGGCACGGCCAACTTCGAGTTGAATCGGTTCCCATCCCCCAGCCCATGTTGGGTGAGGTTCTGGTCAAGGTTCGCGCAACCGGAATCTGCGGCAGTGACCTGCACTGTAGGTCACACACCGCCGAGTTGCTGGCGGCCACCAAGATGGCCACCGGCACCGAACTGTTCGACATCGATTCACCGATCGTGATGGGACACGAATTCTGTGCCGAAGTCGTGTCCTACGGGCCGGGGTGCAGGCGCACATTGCGTCCGGGAACACGAGTGACTTCACCAGGGGTGCTGTTGCGTGACCCGATCAGGCTCATCGGATTCGCCGGCCTCGACACCCCGGGCAGTTACGCCGAGTACCTGATCCTGTCAGAGGATCTGCTGTTCCCGGTGCCCGACAACATGCCGGACGAGATCGCTGCTGTCGCCGAACCCATGGCGGTGGCGCTGCATGCAGTCAACCGCGGGAATCTCGGACCCGATGACGTTCCGTTGGTGATCGGTTGTGGTCCGGTTGGACTCGCGGTGATCGCTGTGCTGAAGATGCGTGGTCTGGGCCCGATCGTCGCGGCCGACTTCTCGCCCACGCGACGAAGGCTGGCTGAAACTCTGGGCGCTGACGTCACTGTCGATCCACGAATGGCCTCACCCTACGACGCGTGGCGAGAGGTGGCGCGGGCCGACCACCCGGCACAGTTGGCACCGCAGACTGCAATGGTCCCCGGCAACTTCCGGCCGCAGGCGATCTTCGAGTGCGTCGGAGTCCCCGGCATCGTCGAGCAGGTGCTGGCAGGCGCCGCCGGATTCGCCACGGTAATCGTTGCCGGTGTGTGCATGCAGCCCGACAGCTTCCACCCAACCGTCGCGTCGGTCAAAGAGATCACCTTGGTCTACACCATGGCTTTCTCACCGCAGGAGTATGCCGAAGTCCTCGAACACCTCGGGTCCGGTGCGTTGGAGGTCGAGGCACTGATCACCAGCACCATCGCGCTCGACGGTGTGCCAGGGGCCTTCGACCGGCTTTCCGACCCCGAGGGCGACGCGAAGATCGTGATGGTTCCGCAGGTCAGGTAGGAGCACGACCCCGGTTCTGAGTTTCACACATTGAAAGTTGAAAGGTTCACCATGACCAGCACGTACGCGTATGCCGCGGTTTCTGCCACCGAACCGCTCGCCAAAAAGACAATCGACCGACGCTCCGTCGGGCCGCACGACGTGGCCATCGACATCCATTTTGCCGGCATCTGCCACACCGATATTCACATCGTCCGCGGAGAATGGGGTCCGGCGGCCTACCCGGTTGTCCCCGGCCATGAGATCGCCGGTGTCGTCACCGCCGTCGGTTCCGCGGTCACCCGATACCAGGTGGGCGATCGAGTAGGCGTCGGCTGCTTCGTCGACTCCTGCCGGGAGTGCGCAAACTGCCGGGCCGGACTGGAGCAACACTGCATCGGCTCCGGGATGGTGTTGACCTACGGCGGAATCGACCGAGATGGCCGGCCCACTCAGGGCGGGTACAGCGGCGCCATTGTCGTCGACGAGAACTATGTGCTGCGCATCCCCGACGAAATCCCCCTCGATGCTGCAGCACCGCTGCTGTGCGCCGGCATCACCGTGTACTCCCCACTGCGCTCCTGGGGCGCCGGACCCGGCAAACGGATCGCCGTCGTCGGACTGGGTGGACTCGGCCACCTCGCGCTTAGGTTCGCCAAAGCTCTGGGTGCCGAAGTGACCGTACTCAGCCAGTCGCTCAAAAAGTTGGAGGACGGACTACGACTGGGTGCCGACAGATACCGCGCCACCAGCGATCCAGAGACGTTCACCGATCTGGCCGGCACCTTCGATCTCGTCGTTAACACCGTCTCGGCCAAACTCAATCTCGGTGACTACCTGGGTCTCCTGGCCACCGGTGGCACCCTGATAGAACTAGGCATGCCCGCCCACCCGCTGGAGGTCCCTGCCTTCCCCCTCGCAGCAGGACGCCGGAGCGTGGCGGGATCACTCATGGGCGGCATCGCCGAAACGCAGGAGATGCTCGACTTCGCCGCGGAGCACGGGATTGCCGCCGAGATCGAAGTCATCACACCCGATCACATCAACGACGCCTATGAGCGAGTGCTGTCCAGCGATGTCCGATACCGCTTCGTCATCGACACCGCTTCCCTACGCTAGCCGGATCGACCGGGTTCTCGGCTTCGGCGCCGTCTCTGTGTCTGTTCGCCGGCGTGCATCACGACGACGACCGACACCGGCTTGATCGTGGCGTATCTCACGCGCGGGACGGTGATCTCACGATGCGGTGAACTCATCACCGAGTTCGGGGGCGATGCCGACCGCTTGCTGCGGGAGCACGGCATCGATCCGGTCGCCATCGAGGATTTCGACCGATACGTCCGATATGAGGACGCGGCCTCCGTGCTGGGGGACGCGGCACGTCAGTTCGACATCCCTGATTTCGGCTTGCGTCTGGCTGAGCGGCAGGGTATTGCCTCCCTCGGGCCGCTGGGTGTGTTGCTGCGCAACGCAGAGACCGTCGGGCACGCGGTCGTCGCGGCTTGTAGTTTCCTGCGCAACGTCGCACCGGCCGACACCGCCGAATTGACCCGCACATCCGGGTCAGCAGTCTTTTCCTACTCGACGATTCTGCACAATGAGTTCGACCGCCGGCAGATGGTCGAGAAGAACCAGGCATTGGTGCTGTGCACGTTCAGGATCCTCATCGGCGAGACTTTTGCCCCCAGGAAAGTCACTTTTCAGCACAGACCGCTGGCCCCGCTCGACACCTACCGCGCCCTATTCGGATGTGATGTCGAGTTCTCACGTGACGCCAACAGCATCCACCTGGCGCCAGCTGATCTGTCGCGCGCAGTCCACGACCGCGACCGGGCGGCCTTGGTGCTCGCCGAAGGCTACTTGGCCAGGTTACGACCCGGATCCGCCATGGCCGCGCACGTCCGTGATGTCACCCGGCGCATGCTCCTGGTCGATGAAGCCAGCCTGCGGCGCGT
>JAHFVC010000504.1 GCA_023264765.1 Mycobacterium sp.
CTCAGGCGCACTTTCGGCACACTTGCGGTACATGGCCAGGGTGTCCCGGACGAAGCGTGCCGTTGCGCGCTCACGTGGTGCCTGCTGCATCAGGCTCAGCGCGCCGATCAGGTAGACCACCGGTGCGACCGCGGTGCCGGTCAACCCGCCGATGTGCGCGACGGCGTCGTCGGTCGCGGCAACCGCGCCGGCGTGATCACCGGACCAGAAGTACAGGCCTTGTTTCATCGTCGCGGCCACACTGAGGATCACCTCTTGGCCTTCACGGCGGGCGGCGGGGAGCACCTCGCGCTCGTCGAAGCCGCTCTCTCCCGCCAAGAGATAAGGATCCTCACTTCGCCCGCTCAGGTTGAGTGCCATTTGTTGCATGGCTTGGCAGAGCCTGTAAGGGGTGGGCACGGAGCGAAGGTTCGGGATGATGGATTGCACGATGACGTCGATGTCCCCACAAGGGCGGCCGACCCAGAACATTTGCGAGATGAATGTGGACGCGAGGAATCCCGCGGTCTCCTGATCGCCCTGATCGAGCGCTGCCTCCACTGCGTCGCGCAGTGCGCTCAAGCCGCTGCGCACCGAGTGACGCCAGTGCCGAATGAAACCGAAGTAGACGAACATGGTGAAGGCACGGGTGTCCCGATACTCCGGTCGTTCGGCCAGTGTCATGCCAGCTTCGCCGAATCGCTGGGCGCCGGCATGGTCACCGAGGATGACGAGCAGTAGCCCGCAGTTGGCGAGGACCCGGGGCGAGGACGGTGTGTGGCCGTGCGCCACGGTCAGTTCGAGTTGCTTACGCACGAAGACAGGGAACAGATTGGGCCGGACGTTGTAGGACTCGTGGCACAGTGCCACGAGCAAGCGCTGCTTCTCGATAACGAGCCGGTCCGCACATTGCGGCAAATCTAGGAGGCGTGCGTTACTCCACCGGCTCATGGTGAGTCGCAGCCGAAGCACCGCGTTCGCCATTCGCGGTTTGCCGGGTTCGACCGGCATCGGTTCGCCGAATTCGGCGAGTGCGCGAAGTCCGGCAGCCATGGCCTCTTGCGGGCGATCCTGAGCGAACAAGCATTTGACGCGCAGAAACTGCAGCCGGGCGCGGTCGGCCGGCTCCAACAGATGCTCAAAAGCCTCATCGAGCAGATCGAGCAGCAACGGATACTCACTCACCAGAAGTGCGGCGTCGGCTGCGTCGAGGTGCAATTCCCGAGTCTGATCGAAATGGACTGTCCAGCGGTTCGTTCCCAGAAGCGCCAGGCCGTTCCGGCAATAGGCAAGTGCCAAGGGATAGGAGGCCTGTGCTTTTGCCTTGCGTGCTGCCCGCTTCGACACCTCGGCGAAGGCAACCCTTTCGGCAGTGTCTTCTTCGAGGCCGAGGCCGCCGTCTCCCACCAGGCGAGCCGCTTCAAACAGCCGGGCGTCGCCTAGCTGCACTAACCGACGTCCGAGGCGCAAATGCGTCTGGCGGCGTTCGCACTCAGGCAATCCGGTCCGGGCCGCTTCTGCCACCCGGTCGTGACTGAATCGGTAACGCAAGTCGTTTCCGATGGCGTTGGCGATTCGCTGGCCACGGCTGTCCAACGCATCCAGCAAGCGGAGTTCCATACTCGACCACAATGCGGGAGCCACGACCTCGACCGTCTCGCCACACGCTGCGGCGGCGTCAGCCAGGTCGAACTCGCTACCCACGCATGCAAGTGACCCCAATATCGCCCGGTCGCCCCGACGCAGCTGATCCAGGTACAGGCCCAGGAAGTCGGCCTCGGTTTCGGACACCTCCATCGCGGAGAGAACGCGTAGATTCCATGCCGGTGGCCCGCTGCCAGCCACCGGTACGAGCGCGCCGTCTCGTTGCGCGCGGTAGAGCAGTTGGCGGATCTGAAGGGGGTTCCCACCGGTTCGACGGTGGAATTCGGTTGCCACGTCGTCTAGTTCGGCGCCCCGGCCGACGACGTCGCCGAGCAATTCCTCGATGCTTTCGCGCCGCAGGGGCTTGATGTCGACCGCACGCAGATCCGTACACGCGAAGCCCGCGGTGCCCGCATCGAATTCGTCCGAACGGTGGGCCCCCACAACCAACACATTTCGTGGCGCCGCGGCTAGTAGCTCCGACAACAACAGCACCGAATCTCGGTCAGCCCACTGGAGATCGTCTATCGCGAAGACCACCATTCGGTAGGCCGCAGTCACTGACAAGAGTTGAATTGTTGCGCGGTGCAGTCGGTGCCTTGCCTCGGTGGCGTCGACATCCGCCGGCGGCGTCGCCTCACCCAGTGCGTCGGTCAGAGCAGGTACCAGTTCGGCAAGGACACTGACCAGAGCGGACGATGTGTTCACGAGATCCGCGCGCCAGCGGTCTCGCTCGGCCGGGCTGGTCGCTTCCATGGTGTGCACCAGAGACGCGAGAGCATCGCCGATAGCAGCGTATGGCGTAGGGGCGCCGTCGCGACATCGTCCGTAAGCGAAAACGCAATTGCGCACGGAAACGTCGTCACCGAACGCCTGCACCAGGGTCGACTTGCCAACCCCAGGGGCACCACTGAGCAACACACATTCGCCACCACTGCGTTCGGCCCGAGCCACCGCAGAACGCAACTCGGCGAGCTCGCGCTGCCGATCGACGACGCGGCCCTCGATATCGAGTAACGGAGTTGTCACTTCGCTGCGTTCTCCTCAGAACAGAATCGCCCCTGAATGGTATTTCAACTGGTCCAGAAGCGTCGGGAGACTGTGACGGCATGACGGTGCTCCGTGGTGCAGCGCGGTCACTCCGGCGGCGCGAAGAACTCCAGCGCGATGCCGTCGGGGTCACGAAAGCTCAGCCCCGACCCGTAGTGGGCATCCACCACGCCGCCATGTGGAATCCCGAGTTCGTCTAGCCGCGAAGCCCACGCCTCGAGATCGGCCCTTGAGGCGCAGCCGAATCCGACGTGGTCCAGGCCCGCGCGGAATTCGGTGAACCGACCGGATTCGATCCCGCGGTCGTGCTGGTGGATGCCGAACAGCGTGCCGCCGTCCAGCGCCCACACCAGATGCCGGAAGCCGGCGTCGGTGTTCTCGTCGAGGACGGGGTCGAAGCCGATCAGCGCGCGGTACCACGGCCCGCTGACGCCGATGTCGCTGACCGTGACCGCTACATGATTCAGTGCCGCAAATGACATGACTTCCCCTTTCAGACCACTCGTTTGCCCAGGCGCGCCCGCGTCCGCATGTCCCACAGATAGAGCCGATAGCCGAACTGCCAGAGCTCCCGTGGCACCACGCGGTCGGCGATCCGCAGCCCCATCAGCAGCAGTGCGAACCGGCGCTGATCGTCGGGAGTCCAGTCCAGGTTCATCATGTTGCGAAACCGGGACGACAGAAAACCCTTGGTGGCGAACAGGATCGGCGGTCCCGCCAGCTGGCGCAACGGGGCCGGGAGGAACGTCGCCGAGGCCACCCCGTGCAGGTGCTCGCGTACCGGTTCGTCGATGCGCAGCTCGTCGAGTGTGAGTTTCCAGTATTCGTCGAACGCCGCGCGGTCGGCCGGCCACATCTCGTCGCGTACCTGCAGGGTGGTGCCCAGCGTGCGGGCGTCCTGGTAGATCGCGTCGGCCGATTCGTCGTCGAGTGGCCCGTACAGGTATTCGTGTTGATCGATGTAGTAGCGGTACAGGCAGGCGGCCACCCACAGCTGCAGCTTCGGGTCGAAGGCGTTGTAGCGCACCGGGCTTGACGGCCGGGATCGAACCTGGGCGTGGGCGCGGTCCACCTCGGCCCGGATCAGGGCGCGGTCGGCGTCGGAGCCATAGG
>JAHFVC010000230.1 GCA_023264765.1 Mycobacterium sp.
ATGACGATGTTCTTGCCTTCGATCGAGTTGACGGTCATGGTTTTCCTCCCTTGGGCGCGGTCGACGGGTGTGCCGCGAACGGTCGCCGAAGGTACCGTGGCGCGATCACGGTGCGCATTCGAAAACCGGCGCACTTGCCAAAAACCTTCTGACATTGGGCGGAGGACTCGATGCAGGTCTGGGACGGCCGGCGCCCGTTGACCGAGCGCGCCATCACGGCAACACACCAGTCCAGCCTTCAAGGGCTCGACTACCGATTCGTGTCCGAGGCGGTCGAGGCACCGACCGACTGGTGTTTCCAGGAGCCGCACCACACGTTCGTCATCCATCGCCGCGGCACGCTCACGAAGATGGAGATCGAATTCGAGCGCGGCCCGTCCGGGCCGTGCCTGCCCAAGGTGGGCGACGTCTGGGTCATCCCCGCGGGGTACCGCTACGCCGCACTCGCACAGGGCGCCACCGTCGGGTTCTGCGAGATCACCGTGCGGACATCGTTATTCGGCGACCGCGCGGTGGCGCCGCGCGTCGGTTACCACGACGTGCTGCTGCACCGGCTGATCGAGCGGTTGGCGGGTCAGATCGGTGCGGGCGGGCCGGTAGCGACCTTGTTCCGGCAGTCACTCGCCGAGACCACTCGACTGCATCTCACCGAGCACTACGGCGGCAAATCGCGCAGTTCGACCGGGGCGCTCGATCGGCGCGCCCAGGCCGCCGTGCTCGACTACCTGAATTCCGAACTCGACCATCGGATCGACCTCGATGCTCTGGCCGCTGTCGCCGGGATGCCGGTGAATCGCTTTCTCCGCGCATTCTCCGCCGCGTTCGCCACCACCCCGCATCAACTGCTCATCGAGTTGCGCATCCAGCGCGCCAAGATGCTGCTGGCCGGTACCGACGACCCGGTTGCCCAGATCGGCACACAGGTCGGTTTCGCCACCCCGAGCCATTTCGCGACCTGCTTCAAGCAGCGCGTCGGTGTCAGTCCGACGGCCTATCGCGAGGAAAGAAGGCGGCCTTCCTGATCCCGATGCTCGTCAGACGGAGGCAGGCCCGGGCAGGTCGAGCAACTCCTCGTGGAAACCGCCGTACTGCCTGCCGGGCTCGACGAGGTGTACTTCGAGAATCCAGTGACACTGGTTGCCGGAGCGGTCTTTTCGGCGCATCGGATGGATGGAACCGGGCGCGACGTAGGACTCGATCTTGTCGCCGGGGATGTTCTCGTGCGGGAACTGACCGACGAGATGACCTGCGATGGAACCCCCGAAATGCCAACCCGCGTCGTTACTGAGCGCCACCACGTGGTCGAAGAGTTGCTCGCCGGTGATGTCGGGGGTTGCGGCGAAGTAGTCACGGCTCGCATCCCAGATACGTGGTAGGTCATCGCACAGGGCGAGCTTGCGTGGATCGTCACCGAGGACGAACGTGCGGCCGAAGTCAGCTTCCCATTCTTCGAATATCGGCCCGAGGTCGAGGAACACGATGTCGTCGTCGGCGAGGGTGCGATCCGGCGGGTTGCCCCGCGCCGTCTCCAGCGTGTTCTCGCCGGCCCGGACGATGCGCTTGTGCCAATGCTTGGTCACGCCGAGCAGGTCCCGCGCCAGATCCCGGATCTCGTCGGTGAGTTGGCGCTCGGTGACACCGGCCCGCACCATGTGCCGGCTACCGATCTCGTCGAAGAGTGCGGCCGCTTTGTCCTGGGCTTCGAGCAACTTGATCGCGCGGGTACTTTCCTCCACCTCCACAGGTTAGTGAATCCCGGGTCAACCGGCCCGGACGGTGTTCGCCCACGCCTGGAGCACGGGATCGGCCAGCGTATCGGTGACGAAGTCGCCGTCGAGTGCCTTGCCGGGCTGCGACGGCACCGTCACCACATAGGTGCCGGCGCCGCGGGCCGCCGCGACACCGGTGGACGAGTCCTCCAAGGCCATGCCATCGGCGGCACGCACGCCCAGCCGATCAAAGGCCGTCAGATACAGCTCGGGATGAGGTTTGGGGTTGAGAACCTCGTCTGCGGCCACCGACACGGCGAAATATCCGGACAGGTCCGTCGCACCGAGTGCGGCCTCCAGCATGTCGCGGGGGCTGTTGGTGGCAATTCCCAGCGGGATGCGCCCGGCCAGCGCGGCCAGCAGATCCACCGCGCCCGGCATCGGCTGAACACCGGCCGAAAGCTCTTCGCGGACCAGAGGAATGAGCTCACCGACCAACCTGGGGCCCTGCTCCCTGATCCCGAAATATTCGGCCATGTTCGCACCGGCGGCTTCCAGCGTCCGCCCTATCAGAAGGTTCTTCTCCTGGGCGCCGAACGGAAAACCATAGCGGGCGAACAGCTTCGCCTCGGCACGGGACCAGCAGGTCTCGGTGTCGAGCAGTAGCCCATCGCAGTCGAAGACGATCGCGTCGACGCACTCCGGTAGCGGGCTCACGCCGGCTCGGCGTCGTCGGCGGACACGTACACCCACGCCTGGCGGCCGGACACCAGCGTCACCCGCACGCGGGTGTAGTCATCGACCTCATAGCGGTCGGCCGCCGCGAGTTCGTCATCGGTGAGTTCAAGGCACGCGCCGGTGACCTGTTCGTGCGCTCCGCCGGGGCGCAGCACCGGATGCCGGTCCGACCCGCTGGTCACCAGCACCGCGGGGTCGGTGATGGTGAGGTAGTCCAGCCGAAAGCCGGGTATCGCGTCGTCTGCGGCCGGCACCAGCCGACCGAACAAGGCGGTCTGAACGTCGCGATCTCGCAGCGTGCCGTAGGTGAACAGCAGGTTCATCTCCGATGCTAGCCCCACTGATACGGGAGGAATTTCCCGTCGAAGGTGATGACCACTCGGTCCCCGTTGGGATCCGGTCGCCTCTCGAACGAGACGGCGAAATTGATCGCGCTCATGATGCCGTCCCCGAACTCCTCGTGGATCAACTCTTTCAATGCGGCGCCGTACACGTCGACCGCTTCGTGCAGTCGATAGACCGTCGGATCACTCGCCACACTCGGCTCGGCGATGCGGTACGGCTGCCGCTGCAGTGCCGCCTGCACGTCCGCGCCCAACCCGAGTCGCGCGCAGATGGTCGCAGCATCCTCGGCGGCGACCGGGTGCTTGCCCAGGAGGGCGGCGACCGTCCAGACCAGCGGCCGGTTGATGGCTGCAGCCAAGTCGGCCCAGGTGACACCCTGTGCGACGCGGGCATCGTTGATCACGCGACCGGATTCGGTTTTGTCCAAGGGTAGTTGGGACATCGGGCGCCTTCCGTTGCGCTGCATTGGGTACACGGTGATTCTTCAGCGTCGCGCTTCGCGCCGCACGGGAGGGCTCAGCGGGCAGCCTCGATGACCAGTTCCGCCACCGCACGCGCATCGCGCAACGGCGCGGTGTCGTCGAGCGAGGTGGCCAGCGCGGTCGCACCGTCCAGGAGTACTGCCAACTGGCGCCCCACCGTGCCCGGCTCGCGCACGCCGGCCTCGGCCGCGGCCAGGGCCAGCCGGTCGATGAAGTCGCGCTTGTGGTCGGCGACGATCTGCCGGACCTCCGGCATGCCGTCCGCCGCTTCGACCGCGGCGTTGTGGAACGGGCACCCACGGAAGCGGCCGTTGCCCCCGATGTCGAAGATGGAGAGCAATCGCTCGCGCGCCGGGCCGTCGGCTCCCAGGTTCTTCTCCGGCCGGGAACCGCCGGTGTCGATGATGTCGCGCAGGTAGGCGGCGATCAGTGCGTCCTTGCTGGGAAAGTGCTGATAGAGAGTGCGCTTGGACACCTCGGCGTGCTCAGCCAACGCTTCGACCCCGGTGTCGTGAATGCCGTTGAAGTAGAAGAGTTTCCGCGCCGATCTCAGGATGCGGCCGCGCGCTCCGCGGCCGCCTCGAATGGGCCGCGCAATTGCCTGCGGAGCGCTGGACATGACCGAAGTATACCGAACGGTTTACAACATCGCCAGACCGTTCTATGGTGGGCTGAGTACAGCTAAATATACCTAGATGACAGGCGCGATATGACGACCGAGACCCGCACCGACGCCCGAGCCGAGCGGTTGGCCTGGCTCTACGCCACTGACGCCGACCTGCAAGCCGCGCGACCCTCGGCGGCCGTCGTGCAGGCCGCGCGCCGACCGGGCACCCGTCTGGCCGAGATCTTGAGGATCTACGCCGAGAGCTACGGCGATCGCCCGGCCCTGGGCACCCGCGCCACCGCGGTGGAACGCGACCCGGCCACCGGCCGCAAGGTGGCGCGCCTACTGCAGAGCTTCGACACCGTCACCTACCGCGGGCTGTGGTCGAATGTGCGGGCCATCGCAGCGGCATGGAGCGCCGACGACACACCGGTCAGTGCCGGAGAGTTCGTGGCCACTATCGGCTTCGCAAGCGCGGACTACCTGACCATCGACCTGGTGAGCAACTATCTGGGCCTGGTCGCGGTTCCGCTGCAGCACAATTCGCCGGCATCACGGCTGTTACCGATCTTCGCCGAAACGGAGCCCCGCGTACTGGCGGTCAGTGCCGCGTACCTGGACTTGGCGGTGGAATGCGCAGCGAACAGTCCCTCGGTGCGTAGGCTGACCGTCTTCGACTACGACGACGCCGTGGATTCGCAGCGAGAAGCATTGCAGCAAGCCCGCACTCGCCTAGCTGGCGCCGGCCTCACCATCGAGATCCTGTCCGACGTCATCGCCCGGGGCCGGACGTTGCCGATCCCCCGCGGCTACGACGGCGCCGATGATCAGCGGCTGGCCATGATCCTCTACACCTCGGGCAGCACCGGCCTGCCCAAGGGCGCGATGTGGACCGAACGCATGCTCTCGATGATGTGGACCAGTGGATTCGTCGCCGACGGCGACGTTCCGGTGCGCAACGTGAACTTCATGCCGCTCAACCACCTCGGCGGGCGAATCGCCTTGGTTGCCTCGTTCCAGGCGGGCGGCACAAGCTATTTCGTCCCCGAGAGCGATCTGTCCACCCTGTTCGAGGATTGGCAGCTGGTGCGGCCCACTCAGCTCGCGGTGGTGCCCCGCGTCGTCGATATGCTCTACCAGCGCTACCAGACCCGCATCGACCGGTTGCGTGCCGAAGGTGAGACTGCCACGACGGCCGACGCCCAGGCCAGGACCGAGCTGCGCGATCACCTGCTCGGCGGCCGGCTGCTCAACGGATTCGTCGGCACCGCACCGCTGGCCCCGGAGATGCGGGCATTCCTCGAAACCACCATCGAGGCACCACTGTTCGATGTCTACGGCCTCACGGAGGTCGGTGGCGTGACCCGGGATGGCATCATTTCCCGGCCGCCCGTGCTGGACTACAAATTGATCGACGTACCCGAACTCGGCTACTTCGGCAGCGACCGCCCCCATCGCCGCGGCGAACTCCTGGTCAGGACCGCCACCGCGACACCCGGTTACTACAAGCGCCCCGACGTCACCGCCGAGGTGTTCGACGCCGACGGCTACTACCGCACCGGCGACGTGATGGCCGAGATCGGCCCCGACCAACTGGTGTACGTCGACCGCCGCAACAACGTCCTCAAACTCGCACAAGGCGAATTCGTGGCCGTCTCCAATCTGGAGGCCATCTATGCGGGCGCTGCGCTGGTGCGTCAGATCTTCGTGTACGGCAACAGCGAACGTTCCTCGCTGCTGGCCGTCGTCGTGCCCACCGATGAGGCACTGGCACGCCATCCCGACCCCGACGACCTCAAGGGCGCCCTGCATGACGCGTTGCGGGCCACGGCGCGCTCGGCCGAACTGCAGTCCTACGAGGTGCCCGCCGATTTCCTGATCGACACCGATCCGTTCACCGCCTCCAACGGGCTCCTGTCCGGGGTCGGAAAACTACTGCGGCCCAAGCTGAAAGCCCACTATGGCGATCGCCTCGAGCAGCTCTACACCGAGCTGTCGCAGGCCCGCACCGATGAACTGCGGGCGCTGCGCGAATCCTCAGCGACCCAGCCCGTGCTCGAGAGTGTCACCCGTGCCGCACAGGTTCTGCTCGGGCTGCCAGGTGTCCCCCCGTCACCCGACGAGCACTTCACCGACCTGGGTGGCGACTCGCTGTCGGCGCTGACCTTCTCCAATCTGCTCGGCGAAGTGTTCGGCGTGGAGGTGCCCGTCGGTGTCATCATCGGGCCGTCCGCCGACCTGGCCACGCTGGCCGACTACGTGGAATCGGAGCGCACCTCGGGCGCCAAGCGCCCCACCGCCACCCTCGTGCACGGAGCCGGTGCCACGTCGATCGCGGCGGCGGACCTCACGCTGGACAAGTTCCTCGACGAAACGACCTTGACCGAGGCACCTTCCGCGCGACCGGTCACCGACCGCGTACAGACCGTCCTGCTCACGGGCGCCAACGGCTACCTCGGCCGTTTCCTGACCCTGGAGTGGTTGCAACGGTTGTCGGCCACCGGCGGCCGGTTGATCACGCTGCTGCGCGGCGATGATGCGACATCGGCCCAGGACCGCCTGGAGCAGGTGTTCGCGTCCGATCCCGCGATGGCACAGGAGTTCCGGCTGTTGGCAGCCGACCACCTGGAGGTGATCCCCGGCGATATCGGCGAGCCGTACTTCGGGCTCGACGACGCGACGTGGCGCCGGCTGGCCCAAGAAGTCGATCTCGTCGTCCACCCGGCGGCCCTGGTCAACCATGTGCTCCCCTACGGACAGCTGTTCGGCCCCAACGTGGTTGGCACTGCCGAGGTGATCCGGCTGGCGATCAGCGAGCGGATCAAGCCGGTGACCTATCTGTCGACGGTCGCCGTGGCGATGACGGTGCCCGACTTCGTGGAGGACGGCGACATCAGGACGGTGAGCGCCACGCGGTCATTGGACGAGGGGTACGCCAACGGCTACGCCAACAGCAAGTGGGCGGGCGAGGTGCTGCTGCGCGAAGCGCACGACCTGTGCGGTCTGCCGGTCAGCGTCTTTCGGTCCGATCTGATCCTGGCGCACAGCAGCTTCACCGGTCAGGTCAACTTGCCAGATGCGTTCACCCGACTGGTGATCAGTCTGGTCTCGACCGGTCTGGCCCCGCGCACCTTCTATGCCGACGATGGCTCGGGTGCGCGCCCGCGCGCCCACTACGACGGGCTGCCTGCCGATTTCGTCGCCGACGCCATCACCACGATCGGCGGGCACAGCCTGGCCGGCTTCGGTTCCTACGACGTGATGAATCCCCATGACGACGGCGTCTCGCTGGACGTCATCGTGGATTGGCTCATCGATGCCGGCGTCCCGATCACGCGGGTGGACGACCATGCCGAGTGGATCTCCCGGTTCGAAGGCGCGCTGCGGGCGCTGCCGGAGCAGCAGCGGCAGCGCTCCGCACTGGCCCTGCTGGACGCCTATCGGCAACCCGAACAGCCGCTGCTCGGCGCGGTGGCACCGACCGCAGTGTTCCGCGCGGCCGTGCGGTCCGCCAAAATCGGCGCGGCACAGGATATCCCGCACATCACGGTCGGACTGATCCGCAAGTACCTGACGGATCTGCGGAGGCTCGGCGTGATCTGATCAGGCGGACTGGATACCCAGGGTGCGCTGGATGTCGGGTTTCATCTGCTGAAGCTGCTGACCCCAGTACTCCCAGGAGTGCAGCCCCTTGGGCGGCAGATTGAATGTGGCATTCTTGCCGCCCGCGGCTAGGTAGGCCTGCTGAAATCCCTGATTGCTCTGCAGCGTCAGGCCTTCCAGCACCCCGGCACCGGGATTGGCCTGCGCCGTAGCGGGCGCCAGGTCGCCAGGCGTGCCGTTGCCGCAATAGATCCACACCCGGGTGCCGTTGGCGACCAGTTCGGGGATGTGTAGCGACGGATCGTTGCGTCGCCAGGCCGGATCGATCGGCGGACCCCACATGTCGGTCGCACGGAAGCCTCCTGCGTCGTTCATCGCCACTCCGACCAAGGTGGGCCACCAACCCTGGGACAGGTTCAGGAAGCCGGACAGCGACCCGGCGTATACGAATCGGTCCGGGTGATAGATCGCGTAGGTCAGTGCGGGGGCGCCGCCCATCGACAGACCGACCACCGCATTACCGGTCGGGTTGACACCCTTGTTGGCGGACAGCCAGGCAGGCAGTTCGTCGGTGAGGAACGTTTCCCACTTGTAGGTCTGAGTGCCGCCGTTACCGATCGCCGGCTGGTACCAGTCGGTGTAGAAGCTGGACTGGCCGCCGACGGGCATCACCAGTGACAGCCCGGACTGGTAGTACCACTCGAAGGCCGGGGTGTTGATGTCCCAGCCGTTGAAGTCGTCTTGCGCGCGGAGTCCGTCGAGCAGGTACAACGCCTGCGGTCCGCCTGGTTGGAACTGCACCCGGATATCGCGCCCAATCGCCGCCGACGGCACGGTCAGGTACTCCACCGGCAGGCCTGGCCGGGAATGCGCCGCCGCACTGCCCGCACCGGCAAACACGGCCGCCATGGCCGGAAGCAGCGTAGCGGCCAAAATGCCTGCAGCCCAGCACATCAGTCGATTCTTCACTACCCTCACCCCGTGACGTCCGTACTCTCCGGCTAGTGCCCCTACCCCATGATCCAACGTCACCAAACCTTTCCTGCCGTCGAGTGCCGCTTCTCACATTCGAGTGACCGTCAGTCGTAGATGACATCCAGCCCTTTGCGCCTGAGGTCCGCGAGCAGGTCACGCATGGTCTGGATCTGTTCGTCGGAGTGCCCTGTCCAGCCTTCCAATTCGCCGACGATCCGCACCGGTTCGCGCGTGCGGAAGGAGCGCGTCGGATTGCCGGGCAGCTTCTTGTCGGTGACGTTCGGATCGTCCTCCACCTCACCTTGCGGCTCGACGACGAAGATCCGACCACGGCCGTCGCCGGGCGCCAACTCGGCTCCCCATGCCGCCGCGTCCAGCGTCTGGGTGACGTACACGTGGTTCATCACGCGTCCCGCCTGATAGTTCGACTCCCGTCCCGGCATCAACAGGTCGCCCACGCCGAGATCGGCCTTGGTGCCGTGCAGATAGGCACCCGATTCATGCACCTCGAACGGTTGTGGTGATTCCGGCACATCGACTCCTGATCGTCGTCGCTCGTTGCTTCGACCGGGAATTGTGGCAGCGCAAGGGGGTCTTGCGGCAAGACCCCCTTGCGGACTTACAGTGGAAGTGGAAGGTGGCCAGTACCGAGTGCGTTCATCCGCGGGCTGCGGGACATCACCGGCGACGCCGTTTGATCCGCTTGCGAAATGTGGTGCAGATCACCGTTCGGTTTCGGGTCGGTTCCACGACTACTCCTTGCAACATCCAGCGCTGCGCAAAGACAGCTCACGACAGGGAGTCAGCATGAATCAGGGCGGCGGCACCGTTGGCGGACTGATCGTTGACCTGTTGTCTCACAAGCTTTTACCAATCGCGGTGGGCACGGGCGCACCAAGCGGACACATCCTTGCCACACCTGCACCCGGCCGCCGGTGAGCAACTCTCCCAGTTCGATCCGCACACACAGGCAGGCGATGTTGCAGGTGTCGATCACCCGACAGGCGCACGCGGAACTCTGCACGATCAGTGCCACCGCGAACAGCATCCGTTCCGCCGAGATGGCGACCCTGCTGCGGTTCGCCGGTCGGATGCACCACGCGGCAGGCCGACTGGTCATCGAAGCCGAGTTGTCGCAGCAGGCGGTGGTCCGGCGGCTTTGCGATGGTCTCTATGCCTTGTACGGCCACCGGCCGATGATCCGGATGCGTCCGCATGGTGGCACCGGCGAGTCTGCCGATTACCTGGTGCAGATAGTCGAGGGCGCCGACGATATCGCACGCATCAGCGGGCTGCTCGATCATCGCGGACACGCGGTGCGAGGCCTTCCACCGCGGGTGGTCGCCGGGTCCGGCGCGGTACTCGCCGCAGCGTGGCGGGGGGCGTTCCTTGCCTCCGGAACGCTCGATGAGCCGGGCCGGTACAACTCAATGCAGGTGCGGTGTCCGGGACCGGAAGTCGGGTCGGCTCTTGTCGGCGCGGCCAGGCGGCTCGGGGTCGACGCCAAAGCCCGCGAACTACGCGGTGCCCACGTGGTTGCAGTCAAAGACAGCGCATCCATCGGCACGATGCTCACCACGATCGGCGCCGTAAAGACATCTGCAGCATGGGAACCGCGGCAAGCACATCGCAGCGTCAAAGCCGCTCCGAACCGGAACCCGACCCTGGCTGAGACGAATCACCGGCGCTCCGTGGACGCCGCGGCCGAAACCGTCGCGAAAGCGACCCGGGCGCTGGACGTCCTCGGTGACTCCGTCCCCGACGGCCTCGCGTATGCCGGGTGGCTACGGATACAGCACCCCACCGTGTCCTTGGAAGAACTCGGCCGACTGGCGGAACCCCCACTGACCAAAGATGCCGTCGCCGGCCGAATTCGCCGCCTGCTAGGCATGGCCGAGCGCATGGAGCACCTCCAACGTGCGCCAACGCCACCCGATCGTCGATGAAATAGCCGATTGGACAAAGCATCTCACCTCACATCAGGCAGTGCGCACATCCGCAGCCCTGCTGCAGCGGTGAAGTGACGACGGCCACGTGCGCTGTGAAAGTGCCCACACCACTGCCGGATTTCCACATGCCACACGTTGTGACGACCGACGTCATCCGTATGCTGATGAACCGGTGGTCGGGTGGCCTGGTGCCAACGGGGAACAGATGGGCGGTACGGGGGCGTGGCCGGAAAGCTCATCGCGGTCCTGGCGGTATTTCTGTCCGTCCAGGTGGCACTCGCGGCCAGTGCCGAGGCGGATACACGAATCATGGCCGCTGACATCTGCAATCAATACTCACCTGGCCAACCCACGCGCGTCGTGCACGTCGGCCGCAACTATGGAGCGTGCGCAGTCCTGTCCGGCCCCGGGCTGTTCTCGGCTCCTATTCTGATCGCCACCATCATGCAGAAGCGACACCATGGCGCGTATCCCGTGAATCGCGCGGATCCGTTTTCCGACTGGATCATTCCGGACGGATAGCGGACCTAGTTGGCGCGACGGCGCCAACCGCGCCGAACTCCATCAGATCGCCGCCCTCGC
>JAHFVC010000585.1 GCA_023264765.1 Mycobacterium sp.
GGCGATGTTCGCGCTGGTGTTGGGCGGCACGGCCGATGACCACGTCGAGCGCGCTGCGCGGATCGTCGCACTGGAGGCCAAACTGGCTGCGGCGCACTGGGATGTCGTCAAGCGCCGCGATGCCGACCTGACCTACAACCTGCGTGCGTTCACCGATCTGTCGGCCGAGGCGCCGGGCTTCGACTGGGCGGGCTGGATCACCGCGCAGGGCACGACCCGGACGTGGTTGCCGAACTGGTGGTGCGCCAGCCCGATTACCTGACGGCCTTCGCCGACCTGTGGTCGAGCCATGACTTCGCCGACTGGCAGGACTGGGCGCGCTGGCGGCTGATCAACGCCAGGGCCGCATACCTGACCGACGCGGTGGTCGAAGCGAATTTCGACTTCTACGGCCGCACCCTGTCGGGCACCGAGGAGATCCGCGACCGCTGGAAGCGGGCGGTGTCGCTGGTGGAAAGTCTGATGGGCGACGCGGTCGGGCGACTGTATGTCGAACGACACTTCCCGCCGGATGCCAAGGCGCGCATGGATATTCTTGTCGACAATCTGCGGGAGGCCTACCGGGTCAGCATCAACGACCTGGAGTGGATGACCCCGGCCACCCGCCAGCGCGCACTGGCCAAGCTCGACAAGTTCACCCCCAAGATCGGCTACCCCGCCAAGTGGCGGGACTACTCCACACTGGTGATCGATCGCAACGATCTGTACGGCAACGTCATTCGCGGCAATGAGGTCGCTCATGATCGCGAGTTGGCCAAGCTGGGCGGCCCGGTCGACCGTGACGAGTGGTTCATGACGCCGCAGACGGTCAACGCCTACTACAACCCGGGCATGAACGAGATCGTGTTCCCGGCCGCGATCCTGCAGCCGCCGTTCTTCGACGCCGAGGCCGACGACGCGGCGAACTACGGCGGGATCGGCGCGGTGATCGGTCACGAGATCGGCCACGGATTCGACGACCAGGGCGCCAAGTACGACGGCGACGGCAACCTCGTCGACTGGTGGACCGACGAGGACCGCGCCGAGTTCGGCACGCGCATCGGCCAACTCATCGAGCAATACGAGGCGTTCGTGCCGCGCGGGCTCGAACCGTCGCAACACGTCAACGGTGCGTTCACCGTCGGGGAGAACATCGGCGACCTGGGCGGCCTGTCCATCGCCCTGCTGGCCTACGAGCTGTCACTGGCCGGCAAGGAAGCCCCTGTGATCGACGGGCTGACCGGCCAGCAGCGGGTGTTCTTCGGTTGGGCCCAGGTGTGGCGCACCAAATCCCGTGAGGCCGAGGCGATTCGGCGCCTCGCTACCGATCCGCACTCACCGCCGGAGTTCCGCTGCAACGGCGTGATCCGCAATATGGACGCCTTCTACGACGCGTTCGAGGTCAGCACCGACGACGAGCTGTACCTGGAGCCCGAGCGGCGCGTCCGGATCTGGAGCTAGACTCGCCGCATTGCGCGATCGTGAGGCTGGCCGGGCCGTGGGGCGCTTCTTGTTAGAGGCCGAGATCGCGTCCGATGACTTCACGCATGATTTCGTTGGAGCCCGCCCAGATCTTGGTGACGCGGGCGTCTTTCCAAGCCCGGGCGACGCGGTATTCGTTCATGTAGCCGTAGCCACCGTGGATTTGTACGCAATGGTCGAGGATCTCGTTTTGGACGGCGGAGGTCCACCACTTGGCCTTGGCGGCATCGATGGCGGTCAGCTCGCCCGCAACGTGGGCGGCCACGCAGTTGTCCACGTAGGCCTGGGCCACGTCGAGTTTGGTGACCAGTTCGGCGAGCAGGAATTTGTTCCACTGCATGGAGCCGATGGTTCGACCGAAGGCCTTGCGTTCCTGGGCGTAGGTCACGGTTTCTTCGAGGATCCGGCGGGCGTGGGCGAGGTAGGCGACTGCCCCGCTGATACGTTCCTGAGGGAGCAGGTTCATCATGTGGATGAATCCGCGGTCGAGCTGGCCGATGATCGCCGTGTCGTCAACGCGGACGTCTTCGAAAAACAGTTCGGCCGTGTCGGATTCGGGTTGGCCGACCTTGTCGAGTTTGCGGCCGCGGCTGAACCCGGGAGTGTCGGCGTCCACGGCGAACAGGGTGATGCCTTTGGAGCCCTTTTCCCGGCTGGTGCGAGTGGCCACAATGATGAGATCGGCTTGGGTCCCATTGGTGATGAAGGTCTTGGAGCCGTTGATGACCCAGGTAAGACCATCTTTCACGGCGGTAGTCTTCAGCGCGGCCAGGTCCGATCCGGCCGACGGTTCAGTCATGGCGATGGCGGTGATGAGTTCGCCGGTACAGAATTTCGGTAGCCAGCGTTGTCGTTGTTCTTCGGTGGTCAGCTTCACCAGATATGGTGCGACAACGTCGAATTGGATGCCGAACGACGATGCTGCCGCGGCACTGGAGCGCGCTAGCTCTTCACCGAGTACGGCATTGAACCGGTAGTCGTCAGCGGCGCTGCCCCCGTACTGTTCGGGGACCTCCAAACCCAGGTAGCCGTTGGCGCCGGCTTGGAGCCAAACCTCGCGATCGATGTAGCGCTGCTCGATGAACTTCTCCTCGTTGGGCTCCAGATGACGAGTTACGAACTCGCGCACCGAATCCCGGAACGCATCATGATCGGCATCGAACAAACGGCGCTGCATACGGAAGTACCTTTCAAGCGTGACTGACGGTCATGCGCCGGTGTAATGGGCTTTGCCGGGACCCTCGGCGAGGAAGCTGCGCACGGCGCCGCGCAGGTCGGAAGTGCCGAACAGTTCCCCCGACACAGTAGGGGTGAGATCGTCGGCGCGGGCGACGTCGCCATGGCGCCACGCCGCGATGATGGCCTTGGTGGCCGCGTGTGCTTTCGTCGGACCGTCGGCCAGACGCGACACGAGATCGGTCGCCGCATCGTGAACGTCGTCGTGGACGCCGTTCACCACTCCCCACGTCCGCATGGTTTCGGCGTCGTAGAGATCGGCGGACATAACCAATTCGCGGGCGCGGCCAGACCCGGCGCGCTCGGCCAACCGCTGCGGCCCGCCCATGGACGGAGTCAGGCCGACCACCTTCTCGACCAGCCCGAACTTCGCCGTTGGGCTTGCCACGATGAGATCGCATGCCAGCGCGATCTCGAACGCCGCGGTCAGCGTCAGGCCGTGTGCGGCGAAGACGACGGGGCAGGGCAACGCTTCGAGCGGATGAATGATGGTGTCGAACAGGGTTTCCCACAACGCAGCGCCCTGCTCGGGAGTGAGGCCGTCGAAGAGGTGCACATCGACCCCGGCCGAAGTCACCTTGCCCTCGGCTTTCACGAGCAACGCTCGGGGCGGATCGGCGGTTAGTTTCGCCAATGCGGCTGCGAGCGAATCGAACACGGGCTGGTCGAACAGGTTCAGTGGGCCGTTGTGGACCGTCAGTGCGGCGATCGGCGCACCGGCGGGGCTGTGCGAGTGCCTTAACGACACGGGAGATTCAGGCGTCGGCGTTGTCATATAGCTCCTTATGCAGCGAATGAGTCGAATCCGTTTAGATGAGGCAATGAACGCGCGGTGCAGTACCGCTCATGTCCCGCTGTAGTTCGCAGGCCGTCGTTCGACGAATGATGCGATGCCTTCTGCGGCGTCGGCGGAGCTCATGATCACCGGTCTGCGGCGCGCCTGCTCCTCGAACGCGGCACTGAGTCCGTCGTAAACTGCGCGGCGTCCAACGGCCAGGGTGTCGCGCACACCCAGCGGCGCCGAGGATGCGATCGAGGCAGCGAGTGCAACAGCGCGATCGCGTT
>JAHFVC010000505.1 GCA_023264765.1 Mycobacterium sp.
TAATCGCCCGATGCCGGTGCAGATGAGCCGGAAACGGTTCGACGAGCTGGTCGGCGATGCGCTGGACCTGATCCCACCGGAACTGGCCGCCACCGCCGACAACGTGGTCTTCCTGGTGGAGAGCCGGCACCCCGAGGAACCCGAGCTGCTGGGTCTCTACGAGGGCGTGGCGCTGACCGAACGCGACTCGTCCTACGGCGGCTACCTGCCGGACACCATCACCATCTACCGCGACGCCCTACTGGAGATGTGTGTCTCCGACGAGGAGGTGGTCGAGGAGGTTGCGATCACCGTCGTGCACGAGTTGGCGCACCACTTCGGCATCGACGACGACCGACTGCACGAATTGGGTTGGGCCTGACGGGGAGTGATCCCGCGTGGGAGTCCGAAGTTGTCGGTGCGCGGTGCCATGATCGGGTCATGAACGCCAGCCATGACTGCCGCGAGTGCGGGTCCGGCCTTGCGCACTGCCACGGCACCGTGATCTTGCACGTCGGGCAGCGGGCCGAATGCACCGACGACTGCGGCGCCCCGGAGATCGAGCACACGTTCGTCATCGACTGCACCGCCATCGGCTGCTTCTGCGCCGATGTTCAGCCCATCGGGTCGGGCACCGGATCCTCCCGGGTGCGCTCGGCGTAGAACGGCGGCGCCAGCGCGCCCCACTGCACGCAACTCCACCGGCCGTCGGTGATCGGGCTGAGCACGACGCTCTCCGTGTTGGCCAGGTGGTGATCGAGCGCGAAGGTCCCGTCCACCCCCGCCAGCACCGCGGACACCAACCGGATGGCCGCGCCGTGGCTGACGACGACGATGTCGTCATGCCAGTCCCGGTCGTCGAGGTGGTGCAGCCGCAGCCGGGTGAGCACCGGCACAACACGGTCCAGGACTTGGCGCCCGCTCTCGCCGCCGGGCATGGACGCATCGAGATCACCCAGCTGCCAACGCTTGTACACCTCGTCGAACTGCGCGACGGCGGCGTCGTCGTTGCGGTCTTCCAACTCGCCGACCTGGACCTCGTAGATGTCGTCGAGCTGCTGCGGGGTCAGGGCGAGGCCGGTGCCGATTTCGGCGGCGGTCTCCCTGGCCCGGGTGGCGACCGAATGCGCGACCAGCCCCACCGGATGTGTCCAGTCCCTGGCGAAGGCCTGCGCCTGTTGGTGGCCCAGGTCGGTGAGCGCGGCACCGGGCGGACGGGTGTCGAGGCGCTTGTCGACGTTGCCGAAGGACTGCCCGTGCCGTACCAGTACCAACCGCCCGCTCACGATCGCTCCCCCTGCCGTAGTGCCGTCAACCACCGCGTCGCTGCATCCGATGCGGGAGGCACCGCCCCGGTCGCGGCGCCCGTCGGCCACGATCCCAGATACCGGACGTCGGCGCACCGGCGGTGCAATGCCTTGAGCGCCTCGGCCACGGCGTCGTCGTCGATGTGGCCGACACAATCGAGAAAGAATTTGTAGGTGCCCAATTCCGTTCGGGTGGGCCGTGATTCGATGCGGGTGAGGTCGATGTCGCGGACCGCGAACTCGGTCATCGCGGCCACCAGCGCTCCGGGCTCGTTGTCCAGGCTCAACACCACCGAGGTGCGGTCGGCACCGGTGCGGTCGGGCGGCGGGCCCGGCCGGCCCGCGAGCACGAACCTGGTCCTGGCATTCGGTTCGTCGACGACCTCGGCGGCTAGCACCGCCAGCCCGTAGCGTTTGGCCGCCAGTGCCGTGCTGACGCAGGCGTCGGCACGACCGTCGGCGACATCCGCCGCGGCCGCGGCATTGGATTGGGCCGGGACCACTGTCGCCCGCGGCAGCTCGGCGGTCAGCCAATTTCTGACCTGCGCGGCGGCGACCGGGAACGCCGCGACGGTGGCGATGTCGGCCGCCGCGGTACCCGCGCGGGTGACGATGCTGAACGCGACGTCGAGGGTGTGCTCCGCGTAGATCTGCAGGGCGGACCCGGTGGCCAGGCCGTCCAGGGTCGGCAGCACCGATCCGTCGATGGAGTTCTCGAACGGCACGCAGGCGTAGTCGGTCTGCCCGGAGCGGACGGCTTCCAGCGCGGCAACGGGGCTGTCGAAGGGGACCGGGGCCACCGCACTGCGGTCCGGGACCATTCCACCGGCCGCCATCTGCAGCAATGCCGCTTCGGTGAAGGTTCCCTCCGGTCCGAAGTAGGCGATGCGCGGCACGCCTTCAACCCTAGTGGCTCGCCCCGGCGCCTCGGGTACGCCGAGAGGGAAAGCTTGCGACCCGACTCATCGTGTAGTTAAGTAAGGCTTACCTCACTAACCGGAAGGTGATCAGATGACGACTGTGGTGGCGGCACCGACAACGGCCGAGCGGATCCGCAGCGCCTGCGCACGGGCCGGTGGCGCGATGCTCGCGGTCGAAGGACTGGAGCCGGCCGCAACCCCGGTGCACCACCTGCTCGCCGACGGTTCGTTCGCGATCACCATCCCCACCGACGGCCCGCTGGCCGGGGCGCTGGTCTCGGCGGGCGCCGGCGGCCTGCAGGCCGTCCTGGAGATGACGGACTATGCGCCGCTGCCACTGCGCGAACCGGTGCGCTCTCTGGTGTGGATCCGCGGCCGGTTGTTCACCGTGCCCACCGGCGAGGTCGCGGGCCTGCTCGACGTGATAGCCGTCGATCACCCGAATCCGGCTCTGCTGCAGGTGAACACCGAAGGCGCCGACGGCGGCGAGACGCCGTACGCACTGGTGCGCCTAGAGATCGAATCCGTCGTGGTCGCCGACTCGACCGGTGCCGAGTCGGTCGGCGTCGGCGCGCTGCTCGACGCGGTGCCCGACCCGTTCTGCGGTTTGGAGTCGGGATGGCTGCGTCACCTCGAGTCGGCGCACCGCGACGTCGTGGAAAGGCTCTCGGCGAAGCTGCCGATGACGCTGCGCAGCGGCCGGGTCCGGCCGCTGGGACTGGACCGCTACGGCGTGCAGCTGCGAATCGAAGACGAGGCCGGCGACCATGACGTCCGGTTGCCGTTCCCCAAGCCGGTCGACGACGTCACCGGGCTGAGCCAGGCCATCCGGGTGCTGATGGGCTGCCCCTTCCTCAACGGGCTGCGCGCGCGCCGGATCTGAGCGCCACCCGACGGCGGCTACCGTGTCTGCGGTGACCGCCGGACCCGACCGAACCACGGACATGCCCCGGCGCACCGTGCGCATCGAGATCCTCGTCGTCCTCGCGGTGACCTTCGGCCTGAGCGCCTACACGGCGCTGCTCGACCTCATCGAGGCCGTCCTGCTCGGCCTGTCCGGCCGCCATGTCGCCCTCAACCAACGCCGCTCCCCGTTTGATCTGATCGACTTCGGCCTGAACATGGCCTCGGTTTTCCAGCTGCTCGCCTGGGGTGCGCTCGGTCTCTACCTGTTGTGGCGCAGCGGCTTGGGCCCCAAAAGCATCGGCCTGGGCCGCATCCGCTGGCATCCCGACGTCACCGGCGGTCTCGCTCTGGCCGCGCTGATCGGATTGCCGGGGCTCGGTCTGTACGTCGCGGCACGGGTGCTGGGCCTGAGCGCATCCGTCGAACCCGCGCAGTTGTACGACACGTGGTGGCGCATCCCCGTACTGCTGGCGCTCGCCTTCGCCAACGGATGGGCCGAAGAGATCATCGTGGTGGCCTTCCTGATCACCCGCCTACGTCAGCTGAACATCAATCCGGCGGCGGTGCTGGCTCTGTCGGCGGTGCTGCGCGGCGCCTACCACCTGTACCAGGGGTACAGCGCCGGGCTGGGCAACGTGGTGATGGGGC
>JAHFVC010000231.1 GCA_023264765.1 Mycobacterium sp.
ATCCATGGAGTGGACGCGCTGGTCACCGCCTGGCACGGGCAGGGCGGGGTGGCCGTCGGGTCGGCACTGCGGCAGGCCCGACTGTTCGCGACCCGCCGCGACGGAGTGCTGGTGATGCACACCGAGCCGGTGTGACTCTCCCAGGCGAAGGGAGCGACGGGGCGGGTTCATTGGAGCGCGGCGGGTAGACGTGGCACGCTGTGGTCGTGCCCGCGCATTCCGCTGCCGAGTTGTATCCCGGAGACATCAAGTCGGTGCTGTACACCGAAGAGCAGATCCAGACGCGCACCGCCGAACTCGCGGCCGACCTCGCCGCCCATTACGGCCCGCTCGTCGAGGGCGGGGACGATCTGCTCCTGGTGACGGTCCTCAAAGGTGCGGTGATGTTCGTCACCGACCTGGCCCGCGCCATCCCACTGCCCACCCAGCTGGAGTTCATGGCCGTCAGCTCCTATGGATCGTCCACCTCGTCCTCGGGGGTGGTGCGCATCCTCAAGGACCTCGACCGCGACATCAACGACCGGCACGTGCTGATCGTCGAGGACATCGTGGATTCCGGGCTGACGCTGTCGTGGCTGCTGCGCAACCTGGCGACCCGGCGGCCGCGCTCCCTGAGCGTCTGCGCGCTGCTTCGTAAACCCGAAGCCGTGCGCGCCGATGTGGACATCCCGCACATCGGGTTCGGCATCCCCAACGAGTTCGTGGTCGGGTACGGCCTGGACTACGCCGAGCGCTACCGGGACCTGCCGTTCATCGGCACGCTCGAACCCAAGGTGTACGAGCACCCGTAAACGGCGCAGAATGCGGTGATGACCGAATCAGCCCTTCGGATCTGCCCCCTGTGCGAAGCCACCTGCGGGTTGGTGCTGACCATCGAGGACGGCACCGTCACCCATGCCCGAGGTGACGCCGACGACGTGTTCAGTGCCGGCTTCATCTGCCCCAAAGGCGCCAGCCTGCCCGGGCTGGACAATGACCCGGACCGGTTGCGCGGCCCCCTGATCCGCAAGGACGGGGAACTGGTCGACGCCACCTGGGACGAGGCGTTCGACGCGGTCGCCGCCGGCCTGGGCGGTGCCGTCGCCGCCCATGGCGGGACGTCCGTCGGTGTGTACCTGGGTAATCCGAACGCGCACACGGTGGCCGGGTCGTTGTACGCCCCGGTGATCGTCAAGGCGCTGGGGACCCGGCAGGTGTTCTCCGCCAGCACGCTGGACCAGATGCCCAAACACGTGTCGCTGGGCTTCATGTTCGGCAGCCCGGTTGCGTTCACGGTGCCCGATCTCGACCGCACCGACCATCTGGTCGTCATCGGCGCCAATCCCATGGTGTCCAACGGGTCGCTGGCCACCGCGGCCGACTTCCCCGGCAAGCTGCGGGCCCTGCGCAAACGCGGCGGCAGGCTCACCGTCATCGACCCGGCCCGCACCCGTACCGCGGCGCTCGCCGACCGCCATATCGCCCCGCGGCCCGGCACCGACGCGGCGCTGCTGTTCGCCGTCGTGCACGTGCTGTTCGACGAGGGACTCGCCGACCTCGGTGAGATCGCCGGGCTGGTCGACGGTGTCGACGAGGTGCGGGCACTGGCCGCGGATTTCGCGCCGGAGACCGTCGCCGCGCACTGCGGGGTGCCCGCTGCCGACATCCGGGAGCTGACCCGCGACATCGCGTCGTCGCCCTCGGCCGCCGTCTATGGCCGAATCGGCACGTCCACAGTCGAATTCGGCACCATGGGCAGCTGGCTCGTCGACGTCGTGAACATCCTGACCGGCAACCTGGACCGCCCCGGCGGGGCGATGTTCCCCCTGGGTGCCGCGGCTCCCGCGCCGCGCAAGCCCGGGCCCGGGCGCGGGTTCGTCACCGGCCGCTGGCACAGCAGGGTGTCCGGGCATCCAGAGGCGCTCTCCGAACTCCCCGCCGCCGCCCTGGCCGAGGAGATCGACACCCCCGGCGACGGCCAGCTCCAGGCGCTCATCACGATCGCGGGCAATCCGGTGTTGTCGGCGCCCGACGGCGCCCGGCTGGATCGTGCCCTGGCGGGTATCGGGTTCATGCTGTCCATCGACCCGTACCTCAACGAGACCACCCGGCACGCCGATGTCATCCTGCCCCCGCCGCCGCCCTCGGCCAGCCCGCATTTCGACTTCGCGCTGAACAACCTGGCGGTGCGCAACAACGTGCGCTACACCCCGCCCGTGCTGCCGGCCACCGACGGCCGGCCCGACGAGGCGGAGATCCTGTCCCGGGTTGCCCTGATCCTGTACGGGGTGGGCCCGCACGGCGATCCCGGTCTGGTCGACGATCAGGTGATCGCCGGGGCGCTGGCCAAGGCGACCGCAGATCCGAACTCGGCGGTGCACGGCCGGCCGGTGGCAGAGCTGACCGCCGCGCTGACCGGGACCCGGGGCTACGAACGCCGGCTGGACATGATGCTGCGACTCGGACCGTACGGCGACGGTTTCGGCGCCGACCCCGACGGCCTCACCCTGGCCCGGGTACGGGCGTCCCCACACGGAATCGACCTCGGGCCACTGAAACCGCGCCTGGCGCAGGTCATTTCGACACCGTCGGGCAAGGTGGAGCTGGCGCCGGCGCCGTTGGTCGCGGACACGGCCCGGTTGCGGGCCGCGATCGACCGGCCCGCCGAGGCCTACGTGCTGATCGGCCGCAGGCACCTGCGGTCCAACAACAGCTGGATGCACAACGTCGCGACGTTGACCGGCGGCTCCAACAGGTGCACCTTGCAGGTGCATCCCGACGACGCCGCCGAACTGGGCCTGACCGATTCGGCCAAGGTGCGCGGGCCGGGCGGTGAACTGATCGCGCCGGTGGAGGTGACGGCCGGCATGCGCCGCGGTGTCGTGTCGCTGCCGCACGGCTGGGGTCACGACCGCGGGGGCACCCGCCTCGGTGTCGCGGGGACCGAGCCCGGTGTGAACGTCAATCAGCTCAACGACGGCAGCGCGCTGGACCCGCTGTCGGGCACCGCGGTGCTCAACGGCATCCCGGTCGACATCGCGCCGGCCGGCTAGGAAAGCTCCCAGACCACCGTCACGGAGAACCCGACGGTCTGCTGGCCCGGTTCCAGCGGCACGGCCTCGGCCATGGCCGCCCGGGGCATCGGCGTCGGGGTCGGGGGCGGCGTGCCGCCGGAGACCTCCGAGATGGAGATGACCTTGCCCAGCGACAGCCCGGACAGTTGCGCGTACTGATCGGCGCGGTCCTTGGCGTCGTTGAAGGCACGCGCGCGGGCGTCCTTGACCAGCTGCGAATCGTCCTCGATCGAATAGTTGACGGAGTTGATCCGGGTGGCGTCGCCGCCGTTGGTGGTGATGAGCGCCAAGATGTTCGATGCCGT
Source organism: Mycobacterium sp. (assembly GCA_023264765.1). Taxonomy (GTDB): domain Bacteria; phylum Actinomycetota; class Actinomycetes; order Mycobacteriales; family Mycobacteriaceae; genus Mycobacterium. Next base: position 3,359 of record JAHFVC010000231.1, read on the forward strand.
GTCGATCTTGCGGATCTTGACGTCGATGGAATTGCTTGCCCGGTACCCGGAGATGGTGGAGCCGTCGATGTTGTACTGCGGCTGCAGCGACACCTGCGAGGTGCTGATGTCCTTCTTGTCGATACCGGCGCCGCCGAGGGCATTGATCACCGCCTGCTGACGCTGGCTGGTCTGGTTCAGCGCCGCGGTGATGTCGGGCGCGGTCGCCTCCATCGAGGCCGACACCGTCAACGTGTCCGGCGTGCCGGCCACCTTGCCGCTCCCGATCACCGTCACCTGACGTGTCGTACCGGCGTCGGAGGACTTCGGGGATGGCGGCGTGGAGTCACATGCGGTGACCCCCAGGGCGAGTGCCACAGCGATCGCGGCGAGGCAGATACGGACCGGTGCACGTTGTGCAAGGGGCATGTTCGCACCCTAGCGGCTGCCCGGGTTCGCCCAGCTAGATCAGTTCAGGCCGGCCAGGAACTCCAGCAGCACCGCATTCACCTCGTCGGGTCGCTCCTGCTGCAGCCAGTGCCCGGCGCCGTCGAGCAGCACCTCGCGGTAATCGCCGGTGACCACGTCGTGCACGCGGTGCCGGGGCGTGAACGTCAGCACCGGGTCGGCGCTACCGGCCAGGAACAGGGTCGGCACGGTGATGGTGTCGGCCGGGGTGGCCTCGGTGAGCTCCCAGTTCCGGTCGAAGTTGCGGTACCAGTTGAGCGGGCCGGTGAACCCCGTCCGCTCGAATACGGTGACGTATTGCTCGAATTCATCGGCACTGATCCAGTCGGGCAGCGGCGGCGCAGGTTCACCCGCGAGGTCACCCGCCGGTGCGGTGAAACCCTGCATCACCACCATCCGTGCCATGGTGTCCCGGACATCGCTCGACATCGCCGCGTCGGCGACCCCGGGCTCCTGGAAATACAGGATGTAGAAGAACCCGTCCCCGACCAGGCGGCGCCAGATCCGGGTCGGCGGCTCGGTCGCCCGCGGCACCGGCGGCACGCTCAGGGCCGCCACCGCCGCCACCCGGTCCGGATGCAGCAGCGCGAAGTTGCACACCACCGGGGAGCCCCAGTCGTGGCCGACCATGACCGCCCGCTCCGCGCCGACATCGTCGAGCAGGCCCGCGAGGTCACCCGTCAACGCGACGATGTCGTAGTCCTCGACAGCGCCCGGGCGCGACGATCCGCCGTAGCCGCGCTGGTCAGGAGCAATGACGTGATAGCCCGCCGCAGCCAGCACGGGGATCTGGTGCCGCCACGAATACGCGAGTTCGGGGAAGCCGTGGGCCAGCACCACCACCGGTGCACCACGCTCGCCGGCCTCGGTGATCTGCAGGGTGACGCCGTTGGTGTCGACCGCGCGCTGTGTCGGAGTGGTCACCTGCTCATCCAAGCGCACCCAGATCACACGGTGGGAACTGCTGAACGTTGGCATAGCGGTAGCCTGAAAGTTCTCAACTGCGCTCATTGGAAGGACCGGGCCGGCTCGCATCTGCCGGCGAATGACATCGATGAACAGAAAAAACGTGATCCGCACCCTCACCGCGATCGCGGTGGTGTTGCTGCTGGGTTGGTCCTTCTTCTACTTCAGCGATGACACCCGCGGCTACAAACCCGTGGACACCTCGGTGGCGATGGCGCAGATCAGCGGCGACAACGTCAAGAGTGCCCAGATCGACGACCGCGAACAGCAGGTCCGTCTGGAGCTGAAGTCCGGCAATGGCGACACCGAGAACAGCGACAAGATCATCACCAAGTACCCCAACGGTTTCGGGGTCGATCTGTTCAACGCGCTGACCGCGAAGAACGCCAAGACCAACACCGTCGTCAACCAGAGCAGCCTGCTCAGCTCGCTGCTGATCTACATGCTGCCGCTGTTGCTGCTGGTCGGCCTGTTCGTGATGTTCTCCCGGATGCAGACCGGCGGCCGGATGGGCTTCGGGTTCGGCAAGTCGAAGGCCAAGCAGCTCGGCAAGGACATGCCCAAGACCACCTTCGCCGACGTCGCCGGCGTGGACGAGGCCGTCGAAGAGCTGTACGAGATCAAGGACTTCCTGCAGAACCCGAGTCGCTACCAGGCGCTCGGCGCCAAGATCCCCAAGGGCGTGCTGCTGTTCGGCCCGCCCGGTACCGGTAAGACGCTGCTGGCACGCGCCGTGGCGGGCGAGGCCGGAGTTCCGTTCTTCACGATTTCAGGATCCGATTTCGTCGAGATGTTCGTCGGCGTCGGCGCCTCCCGGGTGCGCGACCTGTTCGAACAGGCCAAGCAGAACAGCCCCTGCATCATCTTCGTCGACGAGATCGACGCCGTCGGCAGACAGCGTGGCGCCGGTATGGGTGGCGGGCACGACGAGCGTGAGCAGACGCTCAACCAGCTGCTCGTCGAGATGGACGGTTTCGGCGACCGCCAGGGTGTCATCCTGATCGCAGCCACCAACCGGCCGGACATCCTCGACCCGGCGCTGCTGCGGCCCGGCCGTTTCGACCGCCAGATCCCGGTGTCCAACCCGGACCTGGCCGGCCGGCGCGCCGTGCTCAAGGTGCATTCGGAGGGCAAGCCGATCGCCCCCGACGCCGACCTGGAAGGGCTCGCCAAGCGCACCGTCGGGTTCTCCGGTGCCGACCTGGCAAACGTCATCAACGAGGCCGCCCTGCTCACCGCCCGTGAGAACGGCACCATCATCACCGGCCCGGCCCTGGAAGAGGCCGTCGACCGGGTGCTCGGCGGCCCGCGCCGCAAGGGCCGCATCATCAGCGAGTTCGAGAAGAAGATCACCGCGTACCACGAGGCCGGGCACACCCTGGCCGGCTGGGCGATGCCGCACCTGGATCCGGTCTACAAGGTCACCATCCTGGCTCGCGGCCGCACCGGTGGGCACGCGGTGGCGGTCCCCGAGGACGACAAGGGACTGCAGACCCGCTCGGAACTGATCGCCCGCCTGGTGATGGCCGTCGGCGGCCGCGCCGCCGAAGAGCTGATCTTCCGTGAGCCCACCACCGGCGCGGTATCCGATATCGAGCAGGCGACGAAGGTCGCCCGGGCGATGGTCACCGAGCACGGCATGAGCCCCAAGCTGGGCGCCGTCCGCTACGGCACCGAGCACGGCGACCCGTTCCTGGGCCGCACCATGGGCACCCAGGCCGACTTCGGCCACGAGGTCGCCCGCGATATCGACGACGAGGTCCGCAAGCTCATCGAGGCCGCCCACACCGAGGCGTGGGCGATCCTCACCGAGTACCGCGATGTGCTCGACATCCTCGCGGGCGAGCTGCTGGAGAAGGAAACCCTGCACCGTCCCGACCTGGAGCGCATCCTCGTCGACGTGAAGAAGCGCCCGCGTCTGACCATGTTCGACGACTTCGGCGGGCGCATCCCGTCGGAGAAGCCGCCGATCAAGACCCCGGGCGAGATCGCCATCGAGCGCGGCGAGCCGTGGCCGCCGCCGGTCCAGGAGCCCGCCTTCAAGGCAGCCATCGCCAAGGCCAGCGCGGCGGCGGCGGAGGCCGCGGCGCGCAACGGCAACGCCAACGGGGCCGGCCACACCAACGGCACGAACGGCACGCACGGCGCCCCCAACGGTGCGCAGCCCGACTATGGCGCGCCCGCGGGCTGGCACGCTCCCGGCTGGCCGCCCCGCGACCAGCCCCCGCAGCAGCAGGGCTACTGGTATCCGCCGGGACCGCCCCAGCAGCATCAACAGCCCGGCTATCCGCCGCCCCCGCAGCAGCCGTACCCGCAGTACCCACCCACGCACGGAGAACAGGCCCCCGAGGAGCGCCGATGACGGCGAGCGACGTCACAGCCGCCAAGCGTGATTTCGATCAGCCACGCGCCGAGGCCGCCGTACGTGAACTGCTGCTCGCCGTCGGCGAGGACCCGGACCGGCACGGTCTGGTGGACACCCCGGCGCGGGTGGCCCGGGCTTACAGGGAGATCTTCGCCGGGCTGTACACCGACCCCGACGCGGTGCTCAACACCACCTTCGACGAGCAGCACGACGAGTTGGTGCTCGTGAAACAGATCCCGATGTACTCCACCTGCGAACACCACCTGGTGTCGTTCCACGGCGTGGCGCACGTCGGCTACATCCCGGGCCTGGACGGCCGGGTGACCGGGTTGTCCAAGATCGCCCGGCTGGTCGACCTCTACGCGAAGCGCCCGCAGGTACAGGAGCGCCTGACCGCCCAGATCGCCGACGCGTTGATGCGCAAGCTGGATCCGCGCGGGGTGATCGTCGTCGTCGAGGCCGAGCACCTGTGCATGGCGATGCGCGGCGTTCGCAAACCCGGCGCGGTCACCACGACCTCCGCGGTCCGCGGACAGTTCAAGACGGACAAGGCGTCCCGGGCCGAGGCACTGGAACTGATCCTGCGCAAGTGAACGCCGGTCGTGATCTCGTCGCCCCGGTCGTGATGGGGGTCGTCAACGTCACCGACGACTCCTTCTCCGACGGAGGGCAGTTCCTCGACCGGGACCGTGCCGTGGCGCACGCGCTGCAACTGGTGTCCGACGGTGCCGCCGTCATCGATGTCGGCGGCGAATCGACCCGGCCCGGTGCCACCCGTGTGGATGCAGCCGTCGAGATCGCCCGGGTGGCGCCCGTCATCAAAGACCTTGCCGCGCATGGTGTCAGGGTCAGCATCGACACGATGCACGCCGCGGTTGCCGAGGCGGCACTGGTCGCGGGTGCCCAGATCGTCAACGACGTGTCCGGTGGCCGGGCCGACCCGGCGATGGCCGGCCTGATCGCGCAGGCACAGGTGCCGTGGATCCTGATGCACTGGCGATCCGTCGGTGCCGACCAACCCCATGAGGTGCCCCCGTACACCGATGTGGTGGCGCAGGTGCGCGACGAACTGATGCGCAGCGTCGACGCGGCGGTGTCGGCAGGTGTCGACACCGGCAAGCTCATCATCGACCCGGGTCTGGGATTCGCCAAGACCGCCCAACACAATTGGGCGTTGTTGCGAGCGCTGCCGGAGTTCGTCGGCCTGGGTGTCCCGGTGCTCGTCGGTGCGTCCCGCAAGCGTTTCCTGGGGACCCTGCTGGCCGGTGCCGACGGCGAACAACGTCCCCCGGCGGGCCGCGAGACGGCGACCGCGGTGATCTCGGCCCTGGCCGCGCGTGACGGGGTCTGGGGCGTCCGTGTGCACGATGTGCGGGCGTCCGTCGACGCGCTGCGAGTGGTCACTGAGTGGGGAGCGGGCATTGGCTGATCGAATAGAACTGCGCGGCTTGACCGTTCGCGGGAATCACGGCGTGTTCGAGCATGAACGCGCCGATGGCCAGGACTTCGTCATCGACCTCACGGTCTGGGTGGATCTCGCGGCGGCCGCCGCCAGCGACGACCTCGGCGACACGCTGGATTACGGTGCGCTCGCCCAGCGGGCCGCCGACGTCGTGGCCGGGCCGCCGCGCAACCTCATCGAGACGGTCTCGGCCGAGATCGCCGAGGACGTGATGACCGACCCGCGAGTGCATGCCGTCGAGGTGGTGGTGCACAAGCCCAGCGCCCCGATCCCGTTGGCGTTCAACGATGTCGCCGTGGTGGCCCGCCGGTCGAGGCGCGCGCTGCGGGAGCGCCAGTGACCGCCGTGGTGCTGTCCATCGGATCCAACCTGGGCGATCGCCTCGGACATCTGCAGTCCGTGGTCGACGGTCTCGGCCGGACCGTTCGTGCGGTGTCCCCGGTGTACGAGACCGATGCCTGGGGTGGGGTCGAACAGGGCCCGTTCCTCAACGCGGTCGTCTTCGCCGAGGATCCCGACGCCGCCCCCATCGACTGGCTGCGTCGCGGACAGGACCTGGAGGCCGCGTCCGGCCGGGTACGTGAGATCCACTGGGGCCCGCGCACCCTCGACGTCGACGTGATCACCTGCCGAGAAGACGGCCGGCAGGTGATCAGTGCGGACCCCGAACTCACGCTGCCGCACCCCTACGCGCACCGGCGGGCATTCGTGCTGATTCCGTGGCTGGCCGCGGATCCGGCGGCCCGGCTGCGGGTTTCGGGGACCGACCGCGCGGTGAGCGAGTTGCTCGGCGAGCTGGGTCGCGACGACCGCGACGGGGTCCGGGCCACCGATCTGGTGCTGGAAATCTGATGGGCCCGACCCGGCGGCGCGATCTGCTGTACGCGACGGTGGCGGCGGCCGTCGTGGCCTATCTGTTGGTGGTCTGGCTGTACCGGTGGTTCCCGCCGATCACGTTGTGGACCGGGGTTTCGCTGCTTGCGGTGGCCGGCGCGGAAGGCGGCTGGGGGTACGTGGTGCGGGCCCGGATCCGGGATGGCCGGATCGGCGTGGGCGGTGGCAGGCTGCACCCGTTGGCGGTGGCCAGGTCGGTGGTGATCGCCAAGGCGTCCGCCTGGTTGGGTGCCCTGGTGTTCGGCTGGTGGCTGGGCGTTCTCGGTTATCTGGTGCCGCGCTGGGGAGTCCGGATACCGCACGAGGACATCCCGGGTGCGGTGGTCGCCGCGCTGTGCGCGCTGGCGTTGCTGGTCGCAGGGTTGTGGTTGGAGCATTGCTGCAAGTCCCCGGACGACCCGGAGGAGCCCTGGGACGCTGCACCCGAATAGCCGAATCGCGGCCGAATCGCCGCAAGGGTCGACACGCGATGTGAGCAGTGACCGGTACAGTCAGCCCATGACCGATCCGTCTCGCGGCATGCGCGCTCGGCGCGTTTCCCGCAGGCCGGGATGGATCCTGTTGTCGGTGTTGCTGGTGCTGGCCATCGTCGCCAGTTCGGTGCTGGTGTTCACCAATCGCGTCGAGTTGCTCAAACTCGCAGTCGTGCTGGCGTTGTGGGCCGCGGTGGTCGCCGCCTTCGTCTCGGTGATCTACCGCAGGCAGAGCGATGTCGATCAGGCCAAGGTCCGCGACCTCAAACTCGTCTACGACCTTCAGCTGGACCGGGAGATCTCGGCCCGCCGGGAGTACGAACTCGCCGTGGAGTCCCAGCTGCGCCGGGAACTGGCCGCCGAGTTGCGCGCCCAGGCCGCCGACGAGGTGGCCGCGCTGCGCGCCGAGTTGGCGGCCCTGCGCAACAATCTGGAGATCCTGTTCGACACCGATCTGGATCAGCGGCCCGCGCTGGAGACCGATCGCCCTGCCGGGCGGGTGATCGCCAGCCGCATCGACGTCGAGCAGCGCCGGGAGTCGGATCCGCGCACCGAGGAAAGCCCGATCATCGACGTGCCCGTCGAACCGCCTGTGCCGGAGTATCAGTGGGGTCCGTCGCAACCCGTCGGTGGTGCGCACCGCCGGGCCGGTGAGGCGGAGCAGCCCGCGCCCGCGCGAGAGTCGGTGTGGCAGCCTCCGATTCAACCCCAGGCCCCTGTGCAACCGCCGCCCGTGTGGACCCCACCGCCACCGCCGCCGCCCCAGCCGCAGGCACCGCCTCGCCAGCCCGCGGCCGACTGGCAGCCGGTGCCCGCCGAGGGCGTCTTCCGTGCCCTCGGGCGCAGGACGGTGATGCGCTCATCGGGCAGGACCAGCCGGTCGGTGAGCACGTCGATCGCGGCGGCGGTGATGTCAGCGGCACCGGTGAGCACCGCCGAGGGGG
>JAHFVC010000232.1 GCA_023264765.1 Mycobacterium sp.
CGGCGTTCCTGACCAAACCCGGCGATGATCCCTTCACCCGGGTGGACAAGATGGAGCAGGCCGCGATGAACCTCACGGTGCCGATCCTGCTGATCCGCGGGCGGCTCTCCGACGTGGTATCCGAAGAGGGCGTCCGGGATTTCCTGGAGAAGGTGCCCGCAGCCGAGTTCGTCGAGTTGTCCGACGCCGGGCACACTGCTGCCGGTGATGACAACGACGCCTTCACCAACGTGGTCGTCGACTTTGTCACCCGGTAATTCCGTGTCCCCTGCAGGTTTCAACTTCTTGGAGCACCCCGCCCTGCCCGGCCCTCAGGTTTCCGTCGTCCAGGCCGAGCAGCTGCTCCGAACCCACTACGGCGTGCACGGCGAAGCGACTTTGCTCGGCAGCCAACAGGATTGCAACTTTCTCGTCCATGAGGGCGGCGAACCCGTCGCGGTGCTCAAGATCGCCAACCCGGCGTTCTCGGCCACCGAGCTGGAGGCCCAGGACGACGCCGCCGCGCGCATCGCACAGGCGTGCCCCACGCTTCGGGTCGCCACCCCGATGCCCACCCTCACCGGCGAGAAGTACGCCACCACAACCGAACTCGGCGATAGCCCGACATACGTGCGACTACTGCCGTTTCTGCCCGGCGGCGCCCTGACCGATGCCGGCTACCTGCCCCCGCCGGTGGTGGCCGCAATGGGCGAACTGGCCGCACGGGTGAGCCTGGCGCTGGCCGACTTCAGCCATCCGGGCACCGACCGCGCCTTGCAGTGGGATCCGCGATTCGGAGATGCGGTGATGGGCGAGTTGATCTCCCACCTTCCGGCGCACGCGGACCGGGTCTCGGCAGCCGCTGCCCAGGCCTGGGCGCAGATCGAGGCGGTGGCCACCGACCTGCCCCGCCAAGCCGTTCATCTGGACCTCACCGATGCCAATGTGGTGGCCGGCCCGGCGGGCACACCCGATGGTGTCATCGATTTCGGCGACCTGTCGGACACCTGGGCGGTGTCTGAACCGGCGATCACCTTGTCGTCGGTGCTGGGCCACCCGGGCACTGACCCCACCTCGATCCTGCCCGGGATCAAGGCTTTTCACGCGATCCGGCCGCTGTCGAGCGCCGAAGCGCAGGCTCTGTGGCCGGTACTGGTGCTGCGAACCGCGGTGCTGTTGGTCAGTGGTGCGCAGCAGGCGGCGCTGGATCCCGGGAATGCCTACGTCACCGAGCAGTCCGATGCCGAGTGGCGAATGTTCGAGCAGGCCACCGCGGTACCGCTGGAGGTGATGACGGCGCTGATCCTGGCGGAGCTGGGACTGGCGACCGAACCTTCCGAGGTGACGGTCGAGAACCGTCTGATCTCGGATCTCGATCCGATTTCGGTTGTTACACTGGATCTTTCGGATACCCGCGAAAGCTCTGATGCACTCGCGGAGGCCGCCGTGCGCGACGGCGCGACACTGGTCGTCACCAGGTTCGGTCGCCCGCAACTCAACCGCGCGCCGCTGCTCAGCCATGACAGTCCCGACGTCGTGGAGACCGGCGTAAGCCTGTGGCCCGCGACCGCCACCCGGGTGCTCGCACCGTGGGATGCCGAGGTCACCGATCGAGCCGATGACCGGATCACCCTGCGCGGCCTGGACTTCGAACTCACCCTGACCGGTCTCGAAGCCGGTGCCGCACCGGGGCACCTGCATGCCGGGGAGCATCTCGGCGTGCTCGGCGCCCAGCGGTGGGCAGCACTGTCGGTCCGCCCGGTGGGCGCGCCGGTGGCCCCGCAGTTCGTGGCCGCCGAGCCGGCGGCCGGCTGGCTGGCGCTGTCCCGTGATCCACGCGCGGTACTGGGCCTGGATCCCCTGCCTGCACCGGAACCGGAACGAGACCTGCTGGCCCGCCGCGATGAGAGCTTCGCCGAGGTGCAGGAGCACTACTACCGCCGTCCGCCGCATATCGAACGCGGACAACGGCATTACCTGATGTCGACGGCCGGCCGGGTGTACCTGGACATGGTCAACAACGTGACCGTGCTGGGGCATGCGCACCCGCGAGTGGCCGAGGCGGCGGCCCGTCAGTTGAGCCGGCTCAACACCAACTCGCGGTTCAACTACGAAGCGGTCGTCGAGTTCAGTGAGCGGATCACCGCCACGCTGCCCGACCCGCTGGACACCGTGTTCATGGTCAATTCCGGTTCGGAGGCAAGCGATCTGGCGATCCGGCTGGCCACCGCCGCGACGGGGCGCAAGGACGTGGTGGCCGTGCGCGAGGCGTATCACGGCTGGACCTACGCCACCGACGCGGTGTCGACATCCACCGCTGACAACCCGAACGCGCTGTCCACCCGGCCGGATTGGGTGCACACCGTGGAGTCCCCCAACAGTTTTCGCGGCAAGTACCGGGGAGCCGACGCGGCCCGGTACGCCGTCGATGCCGTCGCCCAGATCGAGCAGATGTCCGCCGCCGGTCGACCACCGGCCGGTTTCATCTGCGAACCGGTGTACGGCAATGCCGGCGGGATGGCATTGCCGCCGGGCTATCTGCAGCAGGTGTACGCCGCGGTACGCGCCGTGGGCGGGCTGGCCATCGCCGACGAGGTGCAGGTCGGCTACGGCCGGCTGGGGACGTGGTTCTGGGGTTTCCACGAACAGCAGGTCGTGCCCGACATCGTGTCGGTGGCCAAGGCCACCGGCAACGGCTACCCGCTGGGCGTGGTGATCACCAGCCGTGCGGTCGCCGACGCGTTCCGATCGCAGGGTTACTTCTTCTCATCAACAGGCGGCAGCCCGCTGTCGAGCACGATCGGGATCACCGTGCTCGACGTGCTGCGCGACGAGGGTCTGCAGGACAATGCGTTGCGGGTGGGCACGCATCTGAAGGCCCGGCTGCTGGCCCTACGCGACAAACACCCGCTGATCGGGACGGTGCACGGGATGGGCCTGTATCTGGGCGTGGAGCTGATCCGCGATCCCGGGACGCTGGAACCGGCGGCCGACGAAACCGTGGCGATCTGCGAGCGGATGCTCGAGCTCGGGGTGGTGATCCAGCCGACCGGCGAACATCAGAACATCCTGAAGACCAAGCCACCGCTGTGCATCGATGTGGCCGGGGCCGACTTCTACGTCGACACCCTGGACCGCGCCCTCACCGAACTCTTCCCCGCGAAGTAGGCGCTGAGCGTTACTTCTCGGCTTCCGCCAGCCGTTGGTGCAGCCGGGCCCGGATGTCGTCGGGGGTGTACGCCGCGCGCTTGCGCTGATCCCTGGCGACCAGCACTCCACCGGCCACCACCCCGGCGACACCGGCCATCCCGACCCACTTCCAGATGCTTCGCATGAAGCGATTGTGCATAAGCTGCCCGAGTGAATGCACACACGGTGTCGCTGACCAAGGCGCTGCAGGAGACCCGCACGGGCGATATCTGGCTGTTCCGGGGCGACTCCGGCCCCGACCGGGCCATCCAGACGCTGACCAACGCCCCGGTCAACCACGTGGGGATGACGGTGGCGATCGACGATCTGCCGCCGCTGATCTGGCACGCCGAGCTCGGGCAGAAACTGCTGGACCTGTGGACCGGAACCCATCACCGCGGCGTACAGCTCAACGATGCGCGTGAGGTCGTCGAGCAGTGGGTGCACGGGTATGGGCAGCGCTGCTGGTTGCGCCAGCTGACCCCGTACGCAACCCGCGAGCAGGAAGACCAGATGCTGCGGGTGATCGCCAGGATGAACGGCACGGCGTTTCCGACGACGGCGCGACTGACCGGACGGTGGCTGCGCGGCCGGCTGCCCATCGTCAGCGACTTCACCCGGGGTCTGCCGTTCGTGCACAAACGGGTGCGTGAGTCGGCCGAGCGCAGCAAGTCGCGCCGGCGCACAGTCGGCCTGGAGACCGCGTACTGCGCCGAGACGGTGGCCATCACCTACGAGGAGATGGGCCTACTGCACACCGAGAAGCGGGAGAACTACTTCGATCCGGGCAAGTTCTGGAGCGGTGACACCTTGTCGTTGACCGCCGGATCAGCCCTGGGTGACGAGATCGCCGTCGAGGTCACTGCACCCCCGGCATAACTGCGGCCACCGATGCGTTATATGTGGCAGACCGAGCCGCCGATACTACCCCCGAGGTCGACGGCTCGGTTTCCGAGTTTCTCTGTACGACAGGTCTTTTCATAAGAGTGACCGCGGTCACCAAGACGCCGGTCGGTTCCATCCCTGCATGCAACCATGCCCGTCGGCCGGCGGTCGGTTAACGCCGCCCGCGGGCCCGGCGATAGACGTTGTAGCGCGCCTTTTTGGGATCGGTAGCGGTCTACGTAGCGCGTACTGGATGCGACAACGCGTCCGGACGACGGCGCCTGACGGAAGGACCGACATGTCCCGAATCGCACGGCTGGCGGCAATGGTGGCCGTGTCCGGCGGGCTGAGCGCGGCAGGCCTGGTCCTGTCCGCCGGGCCTGCCTACGCCGATGGCCCCAGCTATCAGGGCGGCAACTGTCCGGGCGGGCTGACCTGCACCCACTGGTGCCCGGGCGACCCGTTGATCCCCGGCGCCGAATTCGGTGTCATCAGCTGGGACTGGAACGTCTGCCACGACTGGTACTGGAACTCCGAGGGCACGGTGGACATCGCCACCAACACCATCTACCCGTGGCGCGGGACGCCGCATCAGGCGGCCCCGGTGCCTCCCGCCCCACCACCGCCTCCGCCTGCTCCCCCGCAGCCGCTGCCCGCCGACTGCCCGCCGTGGTCACCGTTCCTGGCGCCGTCGAGGTGCGGCGGACTGTAACTGCGGTCGCTGTAACGCCACGGCGAAGAGTATCGATACTCTTCGCCGTGGCGTTATTTCTGGTCGAATAGTGTTCGTACTCAGTAGTTTTGGCTCATCTTCGACTCCAAGAATTCGTCAAGTCCGCGGTCCTACTTTGATGTCACCACAAAAACAGCGGCCCACCCGGGCCGCGACCGACAACAAAGGAGCACACCATGAACGCCACTCACAACCTCAAGAAGATCGTCATCGGCGCACTGCTTTCCGGCGGTGTCGCCGCCGCCGGGTTCGGCCTGAGCACCGGCACGGCCCTTGCCCAGCCGCAGGGCCCCGGTGTCGGCGTCGACTACTCCGACGTGGGCCCGCTGGTGACCTGCAACGCCTGCCAGGTCCTCAAGCCCGGCGACGGCTCGGTGAAGATCCGGGTCCCCGAGTTCAAGCAGGCTCCGTCCTTCAACCCCACCGGTGGCGTCAACCCCAAGGAAATCCCTTCGGCTGCCGTTCCGTCCGCCGGCCGCTGACACGTCACCAGGCTTCGGCCCGCCACCGGCAGCCCCGGTGGCGGGCCGATCACCACGAGAGGACTCCGCATGAAGATCGTCGCTCAGTCGCTGCCCGTGGTGGCGATCGCCCTGCTCGCGGGCTGCGCCGCCCCGCCTTCGATCCCAGCGGCACACACGGTCACGGTCACCGCGGCGCCGACCGCCACGGTGGCTCCGGTGACGGTGACGCTGCCGCCCGCTTCGCCGCCACCGGCGGTCGAACCGGCCGCGTGCACCGATGACGACATCGAGGTCACCAACGGTGCGATGGAGTCCGCCAATACTCAGCGGCGCGTTCTGGTGTCCTTCCGGAACTCGTCGACGCACGCCTGCACGATGGTCGGCTACCCGGGCGCCGACCTGGTGACGCCGGCCGGCGGCGTACTCATCAACGTCGCGCGCCGGCCGGCCAACGCGGCACCACGGCTCACCCTGCAGCCCGGCGAGGTCGGCACCGCCGATGTGCTCACGTACGTCATCGACACCGACACCGGCAACTCCTGCGCCCGCTGGGGACAGCTGGTGGTCACTCCGCCCAACGATGTCGTCGCGCGCACGCTGCCGGTCGATCTACCGATCTGCAGCGCGAGCGTCAGCACGGTCGGGTGAGGACCTCACCCGATTGCACAGGGCAGGCTCTTGATGCCGTGCACGAACGGCGACCGCAGCAGGTCGGGCGGCGCGGTGGCGTGCAGGTCCGGGAACGCCGCCAGCAGTGTGCCGAGCACGACTCGCATCTCCATCCGGGCCAGGCTCGCGCCAAGGCAGAAGTGCGGACCGCCGGCCCCGAATGCGTAGTGGTCGCGGGCATTGGTCCGGGTGATGTCGAAGTCGGCCGGCCGCCGGAACACGGTCGGGTCATGGTTGGCCGCGACATACCAGACCACGACCTTGTCGCCGGCGAGGATGTCGTGCGGCCCGAGGAGAGTGTCGACGGTGGCGGTCCGGCGCATGTGCAGCACGGGTGAGCTCCAACGTAGGACCTCCTCGATCGCGTTGCCCTGCAGGTCCTCGAAACGGCTTGCCAAGTCACGCTTCTGGTCAGGGTGCTCGCTGAGCAGGTGCATGGCCCAGGCCAGCCCGGTTCGGGTGGTGTCGTTGCCCGCGGCGGCGAGCAACAGGATGAAGGATCCGAATTCCTGTGCGGTGAGCCGCTTTCCGTCGACCTCTGCGAGCATCAGCTGTGAGGTGATGTCGTCGCCGGGATTCTGCCGCCGCTGCCTGCCCAGATTGATGGCGTAGTCGAAGAACTCGACAACGGCACCGATGCTGGTGTCCGCGTCGCTGACCGCAGTGTCGTTGACGCCGAGGATGAGGTCGATGAGTTCACGCAGGCGCGGGCGGTCGGCCTTGGGAATGTCCAGGAGGTCGGAGATCACCTGGAATGGCAGATGTGCGCCGACGGTTTCGACGAAGTCGAACTCGCGGGCGTCGCGGATCTGGTCGACGATGGCATCCGACAACTCCCCGACGTTATCGGTCATCTGCCGGATCGCCCGCGGCGAGAAGGCGACCTGCACCAGGCGCCGGTACTGCTGGTGCTTGGGATCGTCCATGACGATGATCGAGCCGAGCATCTCCAGGAGCTCCGGGGGCATGTCGTCCAACGAGAATCCCCGGGTGCTGGTGAAGCTTTCGGGGTCGCGCGTCACGGCGCGCACGCCGGCATACGACGTCACCGACCAGAACCCGCGCCCGGCGTCGGGTTGCACGAACTCGATGCCGCCGCTCCGGTCTCGGATCACGTCGAAGTCGGCCAGCCGCGTGGCGATGTCGTTGTCCCAGAACGGACTCAGATTGGCCGGATTCAGTCGAGGGTCATTGACGGTCCGCATGAAACCTCCGGGTGGGTTGCCAGACCGACGGTGCCATACTTTTTGGTATGGCGCAATGAGCGTTCGCCGGAACCACACAGTTTCGTGGAGTGATCAGACCCCGAACTTGGCGCGCGCCGCATCCGTCACCGGGGTGAACAGATTGACCAGGTTCCCGTCGGGATCCCGGAACAGCAGCGCCCGGTTGCCCCACGGCATGGTGGTGGGCTCGGTGACGACAGGGCCGACGTGTGAACGCAGGCGTTCATACTCGGCGTCCACGTCGTCGACGAGGAACTCGACGATGGCGCTTCGGTTCGCGGCCGGTTCGGCAGACCCGGCGCCGAACAGCGCCACGGTCTTGTCACTCCCGATGGCCAGGGTCCCGGCCGGTGTCGGAACCTCGGCGAAGAGTTCGTTGCCCCAGACCGCGTCGATCCCGGTGACCCGCTCGTAGAAGGACACCAGCCGGGCGACGTCCGCGGTGATGATGCGTGTCGATACGAATCTCATGCCGCGAGGCTAGACAGCGGCACCGACAAGCTACTGCAGTTCCCCGTTCGCGCCGGAGCCCACGGACACTCCTCGCGACGTGTCCTTGAGCGCCACCCCGGACCGCCCGAGCGCCCTCGCCCCGGCCACCAGACCGGCCGCGACACGCGCCGCCTCCTGATAACCCAGCCCGTCCGGCGGATGGATGTTGGAGATGCAGTTGCGATCCGCGTCCGTGCAGCCTAGCCGCGGCCGGTGCGTCAGGTAGATGCCGAGGCTGTCCGCGACACTGAGACCGGGCCGCTCCCCGACGATGACCAGCAGCGTCCCGTAACCGCCACGCGCGGCGATATGGTCGCCCAGTGCCACCCGCGCCTGCGTCGCGATGACCGGGGGTGCCAGCGAATACGTTTGCCCCAGTTGCTCTACCAGTGCCCGCAGCAGCTGGGCGCCGTGGTGCATCAGGGCCGTCGGTGACAGTCCGTCAGCCAGGACGAACCCGATGTCCGCAGGCGCTGCGGGCACCGTCGAGAGATCCGCGGGGTTGCGGCCGAGGTCGGGCCTGCGGAGATACTCACCCCGCGAGGTGGCCTGACTGGTCACCTCGGCGGGTGTGCCGATTCCCACCTCGGCGACGGCGGCAGCCAGGGCCGCCACGTCCAGCGGCAAGTGCACGGCGTCGCGCGCCGCGGCGTGAGCGGCACTCAATGCCAGTACTTCTCGTGTCGGAAGGCCATTGCCGGCCCGGCCCAAGCCGATGCGCGCCTGGGTGGTGGTGCGCAGTTCATCCCAGAATTTCTGGCGCGCGAGTTCCTCCGAGCTCATGACGTACCCGCCGAGGTCAACGAACGCAGCGGCGACTGGGTGACGTCGAACGGCGTCAAACGCCCGGCCGTGTCGATCATGCCGATCCGGCGCAGCCAGTCCTCGAATTCGGGCGCGGGCCGCAGGCCGAGCGTGCGCCGGGTGGACAGCACATCGTGGAAGGACAGGCTCTGATAGCCGAGCATCACGTCGTCGGCGCCGGGAACGGTGATGACGAATGCGCAGCCCGCTGCGGCCAGGAGCGTGAGCAGGTTGTCCATGTCGTTCTGGTCGGCCTCGGCGTGGTTGGTGTAGCAGACGTCGACTCCCATGGGCAGGCCGAGAAGCTTGCCACAGAAGTGATCTTCCAGGCCGGCGCGGATGATCTGTCTGCCGTCGTACAGGTACTCCGGGCCGATGAACCCGACCACCGTGTTGACCAGCAGCGGCTGCAGATCGCGCGCGACGGCGTAGGCGCGCACCTCCAGTGTCTGCTGATCGACGGGTTTGCCGCCCACCCCGAGGTGGGTGTGTGAGCTCAGCGCCGAGCCCTGCCCCGTTTCCAGGTACATCACGTTGTCACCCACGGTGCCGCGGCGCAGCGACCGGGCGGCCTCGTTGCCTTCACGCAGCAGGTTGATGTCGACGCCGAACGCGGAGTTGGCGCCTTCGGTGCCGGCGATCGACTGGAACACCAAATCGACCGGCACGCCCTCCTCGATCAACCCGATGGTGGTGGTGATGTGCGACAAGACGCACGACTGCGCGGGAATGTCGTAGCGCGCGCGGATCGAGTCCAGCAGATACAGCAGATCGGCTGTGGCGTGCGGTGAATCGGTCGCGGGGTTGATGCCGATGACGGCGTCGCCGCAGCCCAGCAGTAGCCCGTCGAGCACCGCCGCAGCGATTCCACGGGGGTCGTCGGTCGGGTGATTGGGTTGCAGCCGGGTGGCCAGGGTCCCCGGCGCACCGACGGTGGTCCGGAACGCGGCGGTGACCTGGGTGGCGGCCGCGACGGCGATCAGGTCCTGGTTGCGCATGATCTTGCTGACGGCGGCGACCATCTCAGGCGTGATACCCGGACCGACCGACGCGATTCGCTGCGCACCGTCGTCACGAGAGGCATTGTCCAGCAGCCAGTCCCGGAATCCGCCCACGGTCAGGTCCGATATCGCCGCGAAGGCTTCCCGGTCGTGAGTGTCGATGATCAGCCGCGTGACTTCGTCGTCGTCGTAGGGTACGACTTCCTCGTTGAGGAATGTCTGCAGCGGGAGGTCGGCTAAAACCCATGCGGCAGCAGCTCTCTCGGCATCTGACTCGGCCGCGCATCCGGCCAGTTGGTCACCCGAGCGCAGTGGGGTGGCCTTGGCCATCACCTCGACGAGGCCGTCGAAGGAATAGCCGGTCCCGGAAAGCTGCTGCCGGTAGATCATTTGAGTTCACTCTCCGCTTTGGCCAGCATCGCGAACTCCTCGTCGGGCGAGTTCGCCACCAGCCGATGCCGGCTGTACATCGCGAAGTATCCCATGAACGCGGCGAAGACGCCGAGGCAAGACAAGGCGGCGACGCTGTCGACCAGGAAGGTCGCGATGACCGCGAGCACGGCGATGACGAGCGCGAAGCCGGTGGTGACGGCGCCGCCGGGGGTGCGGTACGGCCGGTGCATCTCCGGTTCGCGCCGGCGCAGGACGATGTGGCTGACCATCATCAGCACGTAGCTCAGCGCGGCCCCGAAGACGGCCATGTTCAATAGCAGCGCGCCCTTGCCGGTCAGCGAGAGAACGAAGCCGATGACGCCCGGCACGATCAGCGCGAGGGTGGGCGCCTTGCGAGAGTTGGTGACCGACAACCGAGTTGGTAGGTAGCCGGCCCGGGACAGCGCGAACAGCTGACGGGAGTAGGCGTAGATGATGGAGAAGAAGCTCGCGATCAGCCCGGCCAGGCCGATGTAGTTGACCACCTTGGCGGCCACCCCGTCACCGAGTGCCTCGACGAGCGGGTTGCCCGAGGACGACATTTCCTCGGCACCGCCCGCGCCCGTGGTCAGGACGAGCACCACCGCGCAACTGACCAACAGCACGGAGATGGCAGCGATGATGCCGCGCGGGACATTGCGCTCCGGATCGGCGGTCTCCTCGGCGGCCAGCGGTACACCCTCCACGGCAAGGAAGAACCAGATGGCGAAGGGAATCGCGGCCCAGATGCCCATGTATCCGTGCGGCAGAAAGCTCGATGCCCCGGCGGCATCGGTGGGCGCGATGTTGGTGAGATTGGCCGCGTCGAACTGTCCGGCGGCGAAGATGGCGAAGACGACGAGGCCGACCAGCGCGACGGCGGTGATCACGAACATCACCTTCAGCGCCTCTCCGACGCCGGAGAGGTGGATGCCGATGAAGATCGCATATACCGCGAGATAGACCCACCAGCCGTCGGTGATGCCGAACAGGCCCAGGGATTCGACATAGGCGCCGAT
>JAHFVC010000233.1 GCA_023264765.1 Mycobacterium sp.
CGCCGACGTGGTGGTGGCCGCGGTTCGAGTTCGGCGCCGGTCGGGTGGTGGTGGGCTGGTTGCGCGGGCTCGTCGCAGTGGTGGGGGAACGGTCGCAACCTTCGCCGCGCAGTTGAGGCGCGGCGTCATACGCCGGAAGTAGCATGGTCGGTGGACGGGCAGGCCAACACGGGTCGGCCCAACATCTCCGGAAGGGAGAAGGAATCATGACTGTAGGACTGGCGGGTGTGTTGCCCGCCGCCGTCTACATCCGGGAGGACGACATCGACGAGCAGCCGTACTTGTGGTCGGACCTGGTCGCTCGACGCAACGCCCTGAGCTTGCGTGTCGAGGACCTCGTGCCGGTGCTGCGCGTGGATCTGCGCAAGTACCGGTCCAGGGAGACCGGTGCGCTGGAGGTTGGCCCGGAACTCGTCGACGAGCTGATCGCCATGGAGGAGTTCGTCGCCGGCGAGGTCGCGCGGCTCCTCGCGTCGGCGCCCGCGGCCAGCACCGTGGAGCTGCACGCAGTCGTCGACCAGGCCTCGTTCGAGGATGCTCACACCGATGCCCGGACGGTTCGCGACCTCGTCCCGTACCCGCTGTCGCTGCAGCACGTGGCAGTCGGTCGCGTCGCAGCGCAGTTGACCAGGCAGGGCCGCGACGTGGAGGTGTATCGCGGTGAGCAGCGTGGGGACCTGACGGTGCGGCGGCTAGCCGCTGGACTGCTGAAGGAGGAGACCGCGAGGCTCCTCGGCATCGACGCCAAGAAGTACGCCAAGTTCGAACGCAGTACCGCGGCGCCGCCGGCTGGCCTGATGGCCGAACTTCAGGCAATCGACGACTTCATCGACGCCAGCGCCGGCCAGCTCGACGTCACCGAGGTCGGCGGTGTCAGCGTCGTAGTGATGATCGACGACCAGGCAGCGTTCGAGCACGCGTACCCGCAGGCTCGCACCAAGCGTGACGGATGGTTCTTCCCGCGGCGTGTGCACCGGGTGGCGGCGGCGCGTCGGGCGCACGCACTCGAATCCACGGGCCGGTCCGTGCGTATCGCGGTCGCTGACTGACTGCGCCTTCTGCGCAACCGGCAGCAAATTGGAGCGGGTGAGGGGTGTCGGCAAGGCATACGCTCGGTATAGCGATGGGAGAAGCCCATTGGGGTCGAGAGCGGGGTCGAAACCATGGACGTTGGCAACACGGTCGCACGTGCGGCAGGGGTGGCAATGGTCGTCGGTGTGCTGTGGGGTGCCGCGGTGGCGCCGGCGTCTGCGTGGCCCATTCCGCTGACGGGGGAGGACACCACGTTCCTCAACCAGACCCGAGGAAACTTCCCCGGTGGCGATGACACCCTGCTGACCGCGGGCCGTCTCGCGTGCCGGCAGTTGATGACCGGTCAGCCGCGGCAGGCCGTCGTCGACTCCATCGCCGGCCAGTTCGGTGCGGACCCGGGTCAGGCCGCCGGGCTGTTGGCCGCCGCACGTGGCACGTACTGCACATCTGCGCCCAGCTAAGATCCCCCAATGATTGACCCGCAACGCCTAACCTGTTGCGGGGGAACCGGTTTCGCGGTCGGGCCGCAACGGAAAGTCGCACAACGTGGTTCGCGATCGACCAGGCCTCGGTACTTCGTCGTCCGGGTTGCCAGGGGTGGACGCGGGCCGCAACTAAGAGCTGCCTCACGGCGCGCACCCTGGGGGTGAGCCGAGCGTCAGGGTGTTACTACCTGGCTGAAGGCCTGCCGGTATTGAGTTATCGCGTCGGCAGGGAGGTCGGCAGGGAGGTTGCCGCTGATGCGCAAAACGAAGTTCTGACTTGCGACGTTGGTGTCGTTGCGCCCTACGATGTGACCTGGCACCGACGGGTCGTTAGCCCGCTCTATTTGCTGCATGCGCGCCACGGCACCCCCCTTGTCGGGGTACTGCTCAAGTGAAGCCCCGCAGTCGATGTCGGGATCACTGAGGTTGCAGCTTGGCAGACGGGAGTCGACCAGAACCACGACTGCTGTCGCTTCGCTTATGAACGTCATGCTGTCCGGGACCACCTGCAGCACCTGGGGTATCGCCGATTTCATGGACTGCGCCGCAGACTGTGCGGTGAGGGGCGCCTCCGGTGCCGTTGTCTGGGGCGCCGGCGTCGTCGCGCTGGCCATGGTGCTTGGTGGCTGAGTGGTCGTGACGCTGGGTGTCGTACTGGTTGCGGCTGTGCTGCATCCAGCCAGGGCGACCGCGGCCAAAGCCGCGGCCACCGCTAGTCTCCCGACACCTGACCACCTATGGTCCGACACGGTGGGTCGCATGCCGCGACGGTACCCCCGAAGTGACACCCAAAGCGATAGTCGACGTGATACCGCTGCGGCGTCCTGGCGGCTCGCAGAGCTACCGAACCCGGCGCGGGGACTGACAGCCCACGCGACACGCCAACGCCGTCGAGGTGGCGGGTCTCCCGTACGTAATCGACCACCACCCCACCCGGCACAGGGGTGCGGTGGTGGTCGCTTAACCCGTTGTGACCGTGTCTATTTCGAGGCGGACATGTCGGTGGCGGTGGGTAGTATGAAGAGGTAAGGGCAAGCCGTTGGGGGCAGGCCCACTCACCCGAATTGAGGGTCGTGATGGTCGTGTATGTCAAGGATGTCGATCCGGTGGACGTGGAGCTGCTGAGTGCCGAAGAGGCGCAGATGGTGTTGACCCGATTGAAGGGGGAGTTGGCGACGGCGTACAACTCGGTGCACCGGGAGAGCGTGCGGCAGGTCATCGTGGAGGTCGAGGACCAGATCGCGTGGCTGGAGTCCGAGGCCGCAGCAGTTGCGCTGGAGGCTGCCGCGGAAACACGTCGCCGACGTGTGGGCTGATTACGACTTGGGTGTGCCAGCGTGAGCGCTGGGGGGGCTGCCGAGGGCGGCGATCTGGTCGATGACAACGGCTGTCCCACGTGTGGGGGCTGGGGTTGCTGCGGGCGTTCACGGGTTCGCCGCGGGCTCGGTGCGATCATCGTCGAGAGCGCCGGCGGCTGAGGGCGGGCAGCCGGACCACCACCCCACCCGGCACGGGGGCGGGGTGGTGGTCGTATCAGGCTGCGGGGGTGCTGATTCCGTCATCATCGTGGTGGTGGCGCGGCGTGGACTTGTCGGTGGGTGCCGGTATTGTTCTGTGATGTAGGGACGGGCCATCGGGGCCGGTCCAATGTTCCCTCGGGAGGGGATTCGGCGATGACTGATTTGGACACGACTGTCACCGTGATCGATGCTGCGGCGCGCGCTCACGTGCCTGTGCTGTTGTGGAGCGATCCTGGAATGGGTAAGAGTTCAATCGTGCGGTCGCTGGCCGCTGCGGATGGCGTGCCGGTCGAGACCGTGATCGGGTCGCAGCGCGAACCAGTGGACGTTGCGGGGTGGCCGGTGGTCACCGATGGCGCGGTGCAGACGCTTGCGTTACCGGATTGGGCCAAGACACTGGTGGATGCGCGCGGTGGTTATCTGCTGTTGGACGAAATCAGTACGTGCAGTGCGTCGGTGCAGGCCGCGATGCTCACGGTGGCGTTGGAGCGGATGGTGGGTCGCACCAGGCTGCCCGACGAGGTTCGCATCGTCGCTGCCGCAAATCCTCCTGACCGCAGTGCGGGTGGTGTCGATCTGACCCCGCCGATGGCGAATCGGTTCCTGCACGTGGACTTTGAGCCGACCGCCGAGGAATGGCTGACCGGTATGCGGTCCTCATTCGCCACTCTGCCAGCTTCGCGGGGGATCGCGGCCGACGAGTTGCGCCGCGCCGACGAAGTGGGGGCCGTCTGCGCTTTCATCGGCGCGAGACCGCAACTCCTGCACCAATATCCGGACACCGACGAGGCTGCGGGGCGGGCGTGGCCGTCGCGGCGGTCGTGGGAGGCGATGGCGCGGGTGTTGGCGCATCTGCGCCGCGACGACACCGCTGCCATCGCGGCGGTGGTGCTCGGACTGGTGGGTGACGGGGCGGGAGCGGAGTTCATGGAGTGGCGGGCCAGCATGGACCTGCCTGCCGTCGTGGACGTGATCGCAGACCCGAGCATCGTCATGTGGGACACCGCACGTCCAGATCAGGTGTGGGCGGTGCTGTCCGGTGTCGTGGCGTGGGCGTCGGGCAAGGGCACCAAGGATGCGTGGATGACCGCGTGGGGGCCGCTGGTGGCGGCGGCAACCCACGGTGCGCCCGATGTGGCCGGGGCAGCCGCCCGCGCGTTGAGCGTGGCGATGCCTCCCGGCGCGAAGCCGCCTGCGGCGGCGCGCAAGTTCACCGAGGTGATGATCGCAGCGGGCCTCGACGTGGGGAGCGCAGCGTGACCGAGGTCCGTGCGCTCACCGCAGACGAATGGCGGCGGCTGCGGTTGGCGCGGATGGCCGCTGTGGAAACCATGCCGTACTTCGCACGGGCATTGTTCGCGTTGACGCCGGTGGCCGCGCCGGGGCTGGGAACCTTTGCCGTGGACAAGCATTGGCGGCTCTACTGTGACCCGCTTATGCTCGGCACCGACGAGGGATGGAGCATCCCAATTGCCGGGGGTGTGCTGCTCCACGAAGTGGGTCACGTCCTGCGTGACCACGGGGGCCGCGCCGAGACGGTGGACTCCCCGGTGGACCGCACCATGTGGAACGTCGCTGCCGACGCCGAAATCAACGACGACCTGATTGCCGCGGGCGTGGGCCTGCCCGAGGGGGTGGTCACTCCGAGCGGGATCGGCTGCGAGGACGGCCACGCCGCCGAGGTCTACTACCGGCACCTGGTGCCACCGGGTACGCCGCCCACCGACACCGCACCCGATGCCGGTGACGGCGACGGGTTTGGCTGCGGGTCGGGGGCCGGGGACGCACCCGTGCCAGGGGAACTGCCCGCCGCCGCCGACTTGGGCAGCGGCACCGGCCTGTCCAGCGCTGCCGCCGATCTGGTCAAGGTTGCCGTCGCGCGGGCGGTGCAGCAAGAGTTGTCGCGTGGTGGTGCCGGTCGCGGCACCATGCCAGCGGGGTTGGCCCGTTGGGCGACTGAACAACTCACCCCGGCAGTCGTGCCGTGGCCCAAGGTGCTGCGCGCTGCGGTACGCCGCGCCGTCGAGGACCAGGCCGGCCAAGTGCACCACTCCTGGCGGCGACCCAACCGCCGCGCCCCCAAGGGCGTTCTGCTGCCCACGCTGCGGGCACCGAAGATCACCGTCGATCTGATCATCGACACGTCAGCGTCGATGGGTGACCGCGACGTTGCCGCCGCGCTGTCCGAGACACGGGGAGTACTGCGGCGCACCGGAGCCACGGTGCGGGTGCTGTGCTGCGATGCAGCGGCCAGCACTCCGCGTCTGGTGCGGTCCATCAACGACGTGACGCTCACCGGAGGCGGCGGCACCGATCTGCGGGTCGGAATCGACGCCGCGCTGGCCGCCCGCCCCCGAGCGGACGTGATCGTGGCGCTCACCGACGGCGGGACACCCTGGCCCGCCCATCGCCTGCTGGTGCCGATGATCGTGGCGCTGATAGGCGCGCACGCTACCGACACCACGCCCGCATGGGCCAAGACGGTACGCGTCACCCCCGCTCCTGCGGCGGCGGCATGAGCAGGCGGGCCGGTGCACCGGATTTCGAGCAGTGGGCCGACGCGGCGCTGGCGGGCACTGGGTGGGCGGTGCACACCGTGCGAGACGCCGCCGCAAGCGGTGGCACCGATCTGGCGGCGGTGGCGCTGGCCGATGGGTTTGCTGCCGCCACTCGCGGGCTCACTGCTGCCGCCGAGAGCGTAGACGGTGCTGTGTGAGCGCCGCGTTGTTCGACCTTGCGCTGCGGGTGGCCGCACGCGAGGCCGGTGGCCCCGTACCGCGCCTGCTGCACAATCCCGCCCCGGCGCGGGACGTGACGGTCGCGATCGGGGCGCGGCGTACCGGGCCGGTGGTGCACGTACAGGCCGTGGGAACAGATGGCCGCACGTACACCGGCACCGGAGCAGACGGGCTGGCCGCGCTGGCACGCGCTGCCGGATGCGCGGGCGGTGACCTCGGTACCGGGGCGACTGCCCTGGTCGATACGCCCGCCACGCTGCGTGCGTTGGCGGGGTTGGCGCGAAGTCACGCCGACCCCGCCCAGTGCACGCACGTGGACGTGACGGCAGGGTCGGCGCTGGCCGGATGGTGGGTCGAGCGGGCCGCGCACCCCGGTACGTCGGCGGTGACCGACGTGTTGGGCACCAGCCGTGCACGTTTCATGCTCGGCGTCGTTCCAGGCGAGGACCATGCTGGTACATGGCGGGCCGCGTTCGGCGTGCCGAAGGGCCTTGGTGGTCTGCATGTCTGGCAGCGCGCCGTGACGGGTGGGCCGGTGCTGCCGGGGTTGGACGCGCTCCGTGAGGACGACGACTGGCAGTTGCAGGCGGCGCAGGATGCGCTACGCGACGGCCGCAGTTGGGATCGGTCCGAGACGCTGCACATTGCGGCGGCGCGGTTGGCGAGCCGCTGCGATGCCGCCGACCTCTACGATGCGGCATTGCTGTCTGATCCGTTGTGGCGGGCGCGTGGCGTGCACACCGGGTTCGTCTGCCACGGCGAGGCCGTCACCGGAGCGGGTCAGCAGGCCAACCGCGTGACGGTGCGCGCAGATCGGCTCGACACCCGGTTGAAGGCCGGGTCTGCCGTCACCGGATGGCCCGGTGCTCCCATGACGCGGATACCGGATGCGGAGAACCGTTTCAGCGGTGAGGTTTTCGCTACCGCCGTGGGGGAGGACGGCGCATTGACCGTGACCATCGGTGGACTCCGCAAGACGGGGTACCGTCCTGCTGCCGGGGAGATGGTGACGGTGATTCCCGCGCCGCCCTCGGTGTCCACGATTCGGTCGCGCCGCTCGGCGGTAGCGCGGCTGTACAGGCGGCGGTTCTCCTGGCTGTCGCAGGGGGCCACCCCGACCGCGAGTCGCCGCCCGGTTCCGCTGGCGGTGATGATCGCCGCCGCCGACGACCAGACCCACACAACGGAGAACTGAGATGCGTACTCTTCCCAAGCGACTCGCCCAGCCCGACACCGCCGAGGCCCCGGCCACGGCGACCCCGGCACCTGCTGCGGTGGCCCCGGCGCTGCCGACCGCCGCCCGGGTGGGCGACAACTGGCCGGGGCGCGATCTGTTGGACAGTCCAATGTTGGCGCGGGTGCTGTTGGCCGCATGGGGAGGGGACGCCGCAGTTTGCGTCCCGGCATGCCCCGGCGCGGGCAAGAGCCGCCTGGTGGCGCTACTGGCCGGGGCGCTGGCACATCGGGTGGGACTGCGGGTGGCGGTGGCCGCACAAACCCGTGAGCAAGCCGCCGAGCTGTCTCGCCGCATCGCCGCCGTCAGCGACCGTGCCTCACTGATCGTGTCGGGGGCCGGTAAGAAGCCGGTCTCCGTGGACGGTGTTCGCACCGTGGCGGGCCGCAGCGTGCGATGGCAGCACTCGACCGGGGGAGAAATCTTGATCGGCACCGCCGCCCGATGGCTCTACGTCGATCCCAACCTGGCAGGCGCGGACGTTCTCCTGGTCGATGAGGCTTGGCAGTGCACGTACGCCGACCTTGGCGCCCTCGGGGCCTTGGCCCGTCAAGTGGTCTGCGTCGGTGACCCCGGCCAGGTGGCTCCCGTAGTGACCGGCTCAACCGAGAAGTGGGAGGGGCTGGGCACCGGGCCGCACCAGCCTGCCCCTGCTGCGTTGTTGGCCGCGCACGGGGACGCCGTCACCGTGCACGAACTGACCAATTCGTGGCGGCTGGGGCCGCAGACCTGCGCGCTGGTGTCGCAGCACTTCTACCCGCAGATGCCGTTCACGTCGCGCCGTCCCGATGAGGCGGTGCTCGCACCGGATGGCGCGGTGCTGCCCGAAATCGTCAGTCGCCCAACCGAGGCGCGTAACGGGCCGACCGATCCGGCCCTGTTGACCGCGTTGGCCGAGCGGGTGCGCGAACTGACGTGGCACGACTACCGGCGCGGCGGGGTCAGTGAGGCGTTGACCGCTCGCGACATCGCGGTGGTGGTGCCGCACGTGGCCCAGGCCGGTGCGGTGCGGGCGCTACTGGCTGACATGCCCGACGTGCTGGTGGGCACCGTCAACGCGTTGCAAGGTTTGGAGCGACCCGCAGTCGTCGCGTTACATCCGATGGCCGGGTATCGCAGTCCTGAGTCGTTCGCGCTCGACGCGGGCCGCATGTGCGTGACCCTCAGCCGTCACCGGGCGCACCTGACAATCCTCACCGACCCGAAAACCGCGCCACTGCTCGACGCTGCTAGCGACGATGCCCAGATCGCCCACGCGCGGGCAGTATTGGCCGCGCTCTGATCGCGCGCGGCCAAACCGCACAACCTCGAGGCGCTCCAACCTCGACCTCCACCCCCCATCCGGCACGGGGGTGGAGGTGGAGGTTGACAACCGTGAGTTTGGACGGAGGGCGCGCGAGTCCGCCGTGGGGTCGTTCCATCGGCTTGTGATTGGTACGGTCCTTCCCGAAGTGAGGTAGGGCAGGGGAGGAGGTGCTGGTGGCGGGAGAGATGGCGCAGCTCGAAGCGCTGTCCCAGGAGCAGCACCGCCACTACTTCGAGCTGTTCGGGACCAGCCCCAGCGATGGGGGCGTCTTCGCCGATTTGGGCGTTCACACCTGCGCCGTCGGTGAGACGGTTCAGGGGGTTCGGGCCGGGGGTGTCGGGCTGCACTTCTCCACCGCTGTTACCGCCGCCTACGCACCTGCGACCGAGACCGATCACGTCCCCTTCGACAGGGCTGCTCGCGCGTTCGGCATTTGGGCGACGGTGACCGACGACAGTCGCCGAATCAATCTCGACGGCGCCGGTGACATTGCCGCCAACGCCCGAGCGGAAGCTGGCGCGGTCAGCGCGATACCCGATCCGGACTCGCCGGCTGGCCAGATGCACGTGCTCGCCAGGATCGCCGACCACCAGGGCAAGGCCGCGACGCTTGTGGAGCGGGCCGCGGCGGCGGAGCAGGCTGCGGGCGCGCGGGCCGCCGACGCTGGCGAAGACTCGGCGGCGCCGCGGGTGCAGGCGTTGGACAATCACAGCCTCCCGGAAGAGCCCCCGCCGCCTCCAAAGCCTCCAGTGCAAGGGTTGCCGCCAGAGGGTGTGCGGCCCCCTGTGGAGGGGCCGCTCACCGAAGGACCTGCGAGCCGCCCCAGCGCGCGAGACCGTGGCGGCCGGAGCCTCTATGACCAGCACGGCGGCGAATGGCGGTACTACCCCGGGGACGAATGGCGCCACAATCCGCACTGGGATTACAAGCCAAGGCCAGGGCCTGGCTCCGACTGGGACAACATCCCCATCGACGGCCTACCACCAATCAGCAATCCGGAGATCGTCGCGGGACTTCCACCATGGCTGCTTGATCCCCACGCGGCATCGGGGCCACCGGTGGTCCTTGGACCGCAGAATCCTCTCCTCGCCCCGTTTCCGGGCGCAACGATGCCCGCGCCGCCCCCGGCGCCGGCCCCCATGCCGGGGCCAAGTTTGATCCCGCACCTCAATGTGCCGCACGTCGACGTGCCGCCTCCCACTCCTGGTGAAGGCGCGCTGGCCGGCGGTGCGTTGTTGCTGTTGCTGCTTGGTTCGGTGGTGCTCGCATGACGGGCTCAGCCGCATGAGTGTCCCCTTCGACACGACGGCGGTCTCCTCTCTGGCGCAGAGCATCGAAGGGCGCGCTGGACCGCTTCAACTGGTGTCAGGGGCGCAGATGCGGCTTTGGCTGCCGGCGCTTTCCATCCCACCCGCTTGGACCGTCGCCGTCGCCGACGGTGCCGCGGTGACTCGCGTGCTGTTGCGCCCATCGGTCGGTGACGCACACTGGGACGGCTGCGAAGTCGTGAACCTCTACCGCGTATCCGGTTCGGTGCCCCGCAGGCTGGTCCTGGACAACGCCGACCGCACCCTGCGGGACGGTCACGCCGCCGACATCACCGTCAGCGTGCTGGATGTGCGAGCGCATTACGGCATCATCGCCACCCGAGCATCCGGTCTGCTTCGCAGTGGGAACCGACTCGTGCACAGTCACTTTCACAACTACGTCATCAACACCGCGGCTGGTGGTGCCTTAGTGGAACAGGCACTAGTCTGCGGTGCCGACGTTCCCGCCGAGGTCACCGAGGAGGTAGGTGAGCTCACTGAGGGTCTTTACCGCTCGCTGCTTGCCAGCATCGACCGCCCACAAGATCCGAGACTATGATTCATCAACTGATGGATGTGGCGGCGACCAAATGAACGTAGTACGGGTGAACTTCCTGCCCCGCTTTCACTATGGGGACGACGCCGTGCTGCTGAGCATGGACGGCCCAGGAGTCGCCACCTTCCTGACGGCACTCGATGACGCCGTCGAACGCGGAACAGCGCGACTGGACCACGACGGCACCGTCCACGACTTCGTCATCGAGGCCGGCCGCGCCGGCATCACCCTCGATCCACACAACGTGACCTGGCGCCTCGACTCGGCAACCGCACGCGAAATGGCAGACCTCCTGAGGACTTTGACCAGGAAGGGCCGCGCCGGACACGGCTACGTCGACATATCAACACCCGCTCTCACGCTGGTCATCTCCCGTGATGAGTACCTCGGTGTCGACTACCCGTGGATCAGCCCGCCCACCAAAACCTCCGAACCACCTACCGCCGATCCGCGGTCACCCTCGGGTCACTAGATTTACCGGGGCGGGTTACACCCACGCCGGACCGCGAAACCATGTTCCATCAGGCGTTGACCGCCGGTGTCAGTGCCCGGCGGTACATTCATACACGCCCCCGTAGCTCAGTTGGTTAGAGCAGCGGACTTTTAATCCGCGGGTCCAGGGTTCGATTCCCTGTGGGGGCACTCAGAAAGCGAAATCAAGCGCGACGACCAAACCCGGCGTGCAGCAACCC
>JAHFVC010000234.1 GCA_023264765.1 Mycobacterium sp.
ATGTCGTCCCACAGCTGCGGCGGGAGGGGCTCGGTGGCGATCATCGAGCTGTTCATCGGCAACCAGCGCCGTCGCAGCCCGCTCATCCGGGCGGTGAATCCCTCGGTGCAGCGCAGCACGATCGGCGCGCGGACGGTGCCGCGGGCCGTGACGGCCCGGCCGGGCGCGATCTCGCTGACCAGGGAGCGCTCGTAGATGGTGACGCCGAGGCGTTCCACCGTGTCGGCCAGCCCGGTGGCCAGCCACGCCGGCTGGATACGGGCACAGTGCGGCGTATGGAACGCCGACAGCACGTCGGTGAACCGGATACGTTGCGCCGCTTCGGCACTGGTCAACTCGCTGATACCGTCGACCTGCCACTCGCGCTCTTCGGCCAGATGCGCCGCCAGCCGGTGGGCCTGCGCCGGGTTTCGCGCGATCTCCAGGGTGCCGCCCTTCACGACACCCGCGTCGATGCCTTCGCGCGCGGCGATGTCGATGACCTCGTCCACCGCGTCGTTGAGCGCGCGCTGCCAGGCGATGACGCCCTCGCGGCCGTGCCGCTTCGCCATGGCGTGGCGGTCACCGGGCACCAGACCCGAGAGCCAACCGCCGTTGCGGCCCGACGCGCCGAAGCCTGCGAACCGGGCCTCCAGGATGGTGACACGCAGCGACGGATCCAGCGTCTTGAGGTAGTAGGCCGTCCACAGCCCGGTGTAGCCCGCGCCGACGATCACGACGTCCGCGTCGCGGTCCCCCGGCAGGGGCGGCCGCGGCGTCGGCAACGTGTCGAACCAATGGGAGACGTGACCGTTCACTGGCATCGGTCGATTCTGGCAGGCGCAGGTGGTCGGACCCCAGGCGCATGGTGGCGGTAATTCGGGATTCGTGCCCGTCGTCGCAAGATCGCCTAGAACGCGTAGCGGTGGTACTGGGCCATGTACTTGGTGGCGTTGGCCGCCGACATGGCCCGGGCCATCGCCCGCAAGGGCAGTGACACCTGCCGGAAGCTCGCCGTCTCGAACGGCGACTGCCACGCCAGCAGTCGCACGCCCGGCACCGCCGTCACGATCTCCTCGGGCCGGTTGATGCCCCAGTGCAGCGTCGCTCCCGCCCTGCGCACCACGGCGTTGCTCCACTGCGTCCGGATACCGAACCGGCTGAAGGCGTCGAATTGCAGCTCCCCACTGGGGAAGTGCCCGACGATGCGCCGCAGCAGGGCTACCCCGTCGTCTGCGGTCAGGTACATGGTGAGGCCCTCGCCGAGCATCAGCACCGGGCGGTCGCCGGGGATGTCGGCCAGCCAGCCGGGATCGGTGACGGAGGCGGCTATCAGCCGATAACCCTCGGCACCGGGGTAGAGCCGGGTGCGTAGCGCGGCCACCTCCGGATAGTCGACGTCATACCAGTCGACCCCGGAACCGGGCGCCACGCGGAAGAACCGGCTGTCCAGCCCGCACCCGAGGTGCAGCACCACGGCGTCCCGATGGGTGGCGAGGAACTGGCGCGTCCAGTGGTCGAAATGGGCCGACCGGGTGGTGACCGCGGGGGAGTTCGCCGCGGTGATGGTGGTGCGCGACCAGTCGTAGTCGATCCGGTCGACGATCTCTCTGGCCCACCTGTCGTGCAGGATCGAGTTGGGCAGATCGGCGTCGAGCGCCTTGGCGTAGAACGTCGCGAGCATCGTCAGCGGTGCGCCGGACAGGTCGACCGATAACTTGGCGCTCACCTGGTCCAGGCTAACCGGCCTTGCTCTTGCGCCGGGCTTCGCGCAGCCCCACCCAGAACCGCGCCGCCTCCCGGATCGAGTTCTCCACCGGCGTTGGCTCCCAGTCGAGTTCGCTGCGGGCCTTGGTGCAATCCACCGGGGCCTCGGCGCGCATAAGCCGTAGCGAGGCCAGGGACAGCTTCTCGTCGGTGCCCTTGAGCTTGCCCTTGACGGTGCCGAGCGTGGCCAGGGTGTAGGTCAGCGGTAGTGGGATCGACTTCGCCGGGGCGGGCACCCCTGCGGTTTCCGCGGCGATCCGGGCGACCTCGGCGTTGCTGATCATCTTCTCCGAGATCAGGTAGCGCTCACCGACGCGGCCCTTGGCGGCGGCCTTGATCAGCGCCCGTGCGGCGTCGTTCACCCCGACGGCCTCGAGTTCGATCCCGCTCATCACGAAGGGCAGCTTGCCGAATGCCGCGCCGGCGATGATCGCACCGTGTGGCGTCTGGCCCCAGTCCTTGCCGCCGTAGGTGGTGGAGACGCACATCGCCACCGCGGGCAGCCCGCGCTCGCGGGCGTACTGCAGCACCAACTTCTCGGCCTGAACCCTCGAGAGCACGTACGGGGTCAGCCCCTTCTCGTCGATCACGTCCGCCTCGGTGGCGATCCGGCCGCGACGCCGCCCGACCGTGGCGTAGCTGCTGGTGAACACGAATTTCCGGAGCCCGGAGGCGATTTCGGGCTCGACGGCGACGTCCAACACGTTGCGGGTGCCCTCGACGTTGGTGCGGAACAGCGGCGCCGGGTCACGCAGCCACCCCCGGGTGTCCACCACGCAGTAGTAGACGACGTCGGCACCGGTCATCGCCGCGCGCAAGGCATCGTTGTCCCAGATGTCTCCGACGAAGCGTGTCACGTCGAGGTCGTCGATCCCGATGGTGTTGGCGCCCTCGCGGACCATCACCCGGACATCTTCTCCGTCGGAGACCAGCGCCCGCACCACGTGCGAACCGAGGTAGCCGTTGGCTCCGATCACCAGTGCAGTCACGCCGTCTTCCCCATCTGCTGCAGCCAGGCCGCCGCCTCGTCCGGCAGCGTGCCCAGCTCTGTGGCCTTCTTGCACCATTTCATCGCCGCCGACACGAAGCGCAGCGGGTTGTAGATGTCCTCCTGGCGCCGCCACAGCCCGTCACCGGCGTAGGTGACGATCGAGATGTTGGTGGCGCTGATGATGGTGCCGTCACCCGGATCGCGCATCGGGTTGTCCAGTTCGCAGAGCACCCGGCCGGTCGCCTCGTCGATGACCGTCCACAACGACGGGAACGCGGTCATGTGGTTGCCGGGGAAGGACTCCATCGTCTTCCAGATCCACGGCCGTACCTGTTCGCGACCGCGCATGGTGCCCGCCGCGTGTTCGATGTATTCGACGTCCTCGGTGTACTGATCGACCCACGGATCCCAGTCCCGGGTCTGCGCCGCCCGGTCGACGGTCTGCTCGAAGAGGGCGAAGGCCTCTGCCAGTTCATCACGGGTGAACAACGTGCTCGTCACACCTCAAACTAGAACATGTTCTAGCGACTCTTGTCGAGAATTTCACGAACGCCGGGAGTGCACCAGCTTCACGATCGCGTATCCGATCCCGCCGAGCACCGCCACCGCCGCCAGCCAGGGCAGCATCAGCCCGAAGGCCAGGACCACATTGGAGACCGCACTCACCAGCAGGTCCCACCCGCGTTCCACCTGCCCGAAGAAACCCCGATATTCCTCGGGAGCGGGCCCTCCCACGCGCTCGGCACGAATCTCCACGGTCAGCGTGCTGTAGTCGATCTGCGCACCGAGCGCGGCGCGCTGCGCGCGCAGGCTGTCCAGATCCGCCTGCCGCTGCGACAGCGCGTCCTCCGCCTTGATCAGCGCCTCCGGATCCTTGGCATCACGCATGATGCCCAGCAGCCGGTCCACCGAGGTCTGCAATGCGGTGATGCGGGCATCCAGGTCGGCCCGCTGTGCGGTGACGTCGTCGGAACTGATCTGGACGCTTTCCACGGTCCCGAGTTTCTTGATGTCACCTAGTGCCGCATCGAGTTTCGCGGCGGGCACCCGCAGCACCAGCGTCACGTGCGCCCGTCCGGTCCCTGATCCCGCGTCCTCCGACCGGTTGTCGACGCGCCCGCCCGCCGCGGTCGCGACGTCGGCAGCCTTGTCTGCGGCGCCGGGCACGTCGGCGGCGGTCATCGCCACCGTCGCCGTCTTGACGATGTCGCGCTTGACGTCCGGAGCCGGCTGACCCGGCGGGGCCAGCGGCGGGCCCCCGCCGGCATCGGAGAGCTTGGACTCCGGCGCCCCGGCGGCGATCGGTGCCGTCTGGTCACGAACCGGTGATCCGCCCGCACATCCGGTGAGCGCCAGCAGAAGAAGGGCCATCAGCGCCAGAGCCTTTGCCATGAATCGAATGTACCGATATCTGTGAGTGCGCTGGACGTATCGTGAGCGCATGTGGATCCGGCCGATCCTGGTCACTGCGCTGCTCACCGTCAGCAGTGTGCTGCCGACCGCCGCCGCCGACACGTCCGGCCTGGTCCCCATCGGCGATGGCCGGTCGCTGTTCCTGGACTGCCAAGTATCCGGCGCGCCAACGGTGTTCGTGATTCCCGGCAAGGGCAGTTACGCGCAGGCCTGGAACGCCGCCATCCCACCAGACGACCCGGCCCGGTCGTCGCCCTATGACGTGATCGAGGAGGCCAAGCCCGCGCCGAGTCCGGCCTCGGCGCAGCCCATGGTCGCTGCATCCACCCGGATCTGCACGTACGACCGTCCCGACACCCGACCGGACGGCGCAGACCGTTCGACTCCGGTGCGCCAACCGCATCACCTGGCCGACGATGTCGATGACGTCGTGAAACTGATTGCCGCAGCGCATCTTCCGACGCCCATGGTGTTCGTCGCGCACTCCTACGGTGCGCTGATCCTGGACCTGCTGGCCCGCACCCACCCCGACCTGGTCAGTGGGCTGGTGTTCTCCGAGCCGACGTCGGAGTTCCTGCTGTCGGTGGGCCGGCCGGACCAGAACGCCGCCTTCAACACCGACGGCATGGTGATCGACCCGGAGAGCCCGGAGGCCATCCTGGCCGACGACGCCTTCGCCCAGATCGCCGCGGCTCCCCCGCTGCCGCAGGTACCCGCCATCGTGCTGAGCGCGGACAAGTTCGCGCCGCCGTGGGTGGTCAAACCGGACAACTACACCCAGGCCCAGATTCATGCGGCCAATGACCTGCTGGCGGCGGCGCTGGGCACCACCAACGTGATCATCGGAGGCACCGGGCACAACCAGATGCTCTACCAGCCCCGAGCCGTCGCCAACCAGATCATCGCGGTCGTCGCGCGGGTTCGTGACGGGAACTAACCGCACGTCACCGGGGTTGTATGAGCATGACGTACAACAAGAATCCCGGGGCTGTGGATGCCCTGACCCCGGAGCAGTACCGCGTCACCCAGCGCGACGGCACGGAGCGGCCTTTCACCGGTGAGTATTGGGACAACCACGAACCGGGTATCTACGTCGACGTGGTGTCGGGCGAACCGCTGTTCGCCTCCACCGACAAGTTCGACAGCGGCAGCGGTTGGCCCAGTTTCACCAAGCCGATCGACTCCGCCAACGTGGTGCAGAAGCGTGACTTCTCGCACCTGATGCTCAGAACCGAAGTGCGGTCGGCGAACGCCGACAGCCACCTCGGCCACCTGTTCACCGACGGTCCCCGCGACCGCGGAGGGTTGCGCTACTGCATCAACTCGGCTTCGCTGAGGTTCATCCACCTCGACGACCTCGAGGCGCAAGGCTACGGCGAATATCGGACGCTCTTCACGACACAGGAGGACAAGTGAACAACAACCAGAAGGCGATTCTGGCGGGCGGCTGCTTCTGGGGCATGCATGACCTGATCCGCAAGCAGCCTGGCGTGGTCTCCACCCGCGTCGGCTACACCGGCGGACGCAACGATCACCCGACCTACCGCAATCACGCCGGCCACGCCGAGGCGATGGAGATCATCTACGACCCGGCGCAGACCGACTACCGGGCGCTGCTGGAGTTCTTCTTCCAGATCCACGATCCGTCGACGAAGGACCGGCAGGGCAACGACGTCGGCAGCAGCTACCGTTCGGCCATCTTCTACGTCGACGACGAGCAGAAGCAGGTCGCGCTGGACACCATTGCCGATGTGGACGCGTCCGGGCTGTGGCCCGGCAAGGTGGTCACCGAGGTGGTCCCCGAGGCCGACTTCTGGCAGGCCGAGCCCGAACATCAGGACTACCTGGTGCGCTACCCGTCGGGATACACCTGCCACTTTCCGCGGGCGGGCTGGAAGCTGCCCAAGCGGGCGCAGGTCTAGTCAGCGCTTGTAGAGCGTGACCCTGCCACCGCGCTTCGGTGTGAAGGCGATCCCCCGGGAATGCACCTTCTCAGCGGGCGCGGTGGTGGTGGCGACGGTGAAGTGCCGCAACACCGTTCGCAGCACGATGTCCATCTCGACGTTGGCGAACACCGCGCCGACGCACCGCCGGGTACCGCCCCCATAGGCGGCCCAGGCCAGCGGTGGGCGGGTGCCCATGAAGCGGTCCGGATCGAATCGGTCCGCGTCGGCGAACTCGCGCTTGTGCAGCTGGGACAGGCTCACCATGATCGAATGCCCCCGTGGGACAATCCATTCGCCGAGTTCGAAGGTCGGTGAGTAGACGTGCCTGCCGGCGAAGTCGATGACGGTGCGCGCCCGTTGGGTCTCCAGGATGACCGCCGAGCGGTATTCGTTGTCGTCCCCGTCGGCTTCCTCGACCAGCCGGGCCAGCACCTGCGGGTGCCTGCTGATCCGCTCGAAAATCCAGCCCATGGTGGACGCGGTGGTCTCGTGCCCGGCGGCCAGCAGCGTCAGCAGTTCGTCGGCGATGTCGCGGTCCGACATCGCCGAGCCGTCCTCGTAGGTGCTGCGCAGCATCAGCGCCAGCACGTCGTCGCGATCGGCCAGGCCCGGGTCGGCGCGGACCTGTTCGATGAGTCGGCCCACCACCGCGTCGTAGCGGCGGCGGTATTCCGCGAGCCGGCCCCACGGCGTGTGCCGGCCGTAATCGCGGGACGGCGCCGGCATGGTCGCCAGCCGGGAGCCCAGCGTCACCCAGGGCGGGATGATCCGGCGCAGCTCGTCCAGATGCGCGCCGTCGGCACCGAACACCGCGCGCAGAATGGCATTCAGGGTGATCCGCATCATCGGCTCGAGCGTCGGGAACTCTTGCCCGACAGGCCAGCTCGCGGCTTCGCGCAGCGTCTCCTCTTCGAAGATGCGCTCGTAGTTCTTGACGCTCTTGCCATGGAACGGCGGGGTCAGCAGTTTACGACGGCGGCGGTGCTCGGAGCGGTCCAGCGCGAACACCGAGCCGGGCCCGAGCACTCGGGACAGATTGGGCTGGATGTTTCCGACGTCGTCGGTGTCGGCCGTGAACAACTGCTTGGCCAACTGCGGATCGGCGACGATGACGGTCTGCCCGAACACCGGCAGGCTCACGGTGACGGCGGGGCCGTAACGGCGCACCAACATCTCGGTCATCGGTCTGCGGAACAGGGCGAACACGAAGCCCTGCAGGGAACGGGCGGTGCGCGGGCCGGGCGGCAGGTGCGCCGCCCGTGGCGGGACTGGTTGGTCGGTGCTCGTCTCGAGGCTTGTTCGGCTGGCAGTCTCAGTCATGTGCGCTCCAGACCCTTCGTTGGTACTGCCCTGTACCAATGGTGTGTGCGCTACGGTACTCCGTGGTACCGAACGGGCGCAAGAGTCTGGAGTAGGACATGACGACTTTTCGCACCCGGCTGCTCGACGGCCTCGCCACCTCCATTGCCGAGCGTGGCTATCGCGCCACCACCGTCGCCGACATCGTGCGCAACGCCCGGACCTCCAAACGCACCTTCTACGACGAGTTCACCGGCAAGGAAGAGTGCTTCGTCGAGCTGCTGCACGCCAACAATGACGAATTGATCGCAGGCATCCGGGCCGCCGTAGACCCGCAGGCGCCCTGGCGCGAGCAGATCAGCCAGGCCGCGGCCTCGTATGTCGACCACATCGCGGCCCGCCCGGAGATCACGCTGAGCTGGATCCGCGAGTTACCCGCACTCGGCTCCTCGGTGCGGACCATCCAGCGCTCGGCCATGAGTGCGCTGACCGAGATGCTGATCGACCTGTCCGACAGCGAGGGATTCAAGCAGGCGGGGCTGGCCCCGGTGTCCCGGTCGCTGGCGGTCATCCTGCTCGGCGGCCTCCGGGAGCTGACGGCGCTGACCGTCGAGGACGACAGGCCGGTGCGCGACATCCTGGAGCCGGCGATCACCGCCTCGGTCGCCGTGATGGGTGCCTCAGCTCAAGATCAGGCGCGCTGACCGCTCGAGCCGTGGCGCGATGTCCGCGTACGACACGTACCCCATCCCCGCGCGCACCAGGGCGCCCGAATAGAGCAACTCCAGGGTCTCGATGACGATCATGTCGGTGTCGGGGCCGAGCGCCGCCATCAGCCGCTGCCGGATGTCCAGACCGATGCGCTGGCGCAGCACCTCGACATCGGGATCGCGCGCCAGCAGCGCACTCGTGACGGCACTGGCGAATTCGGGTTCGTCGGCGACCAGCAAGGCGATGTGGCGCAGCACCCCGACCGCCCGCACCACCGCATCGCCGTCGCCGTGCTCGGTGGGTGCCGACGCCGCCAGCCTGCGCCAGAACACCTCGGCGACGAGATGTTCCTTCGAGGAGAAATAGGTGTATGCGGTGGCCGCCCCGACGCCCGCGTCCGCGGCCACCCGGCGCACGGTCAGTGCCGCGAATCCCTCGCGGTTGAGCAACCCGATGGCGGCATTACCGAGACGCTCGACGGTATCGGCCTGTTTGGCGCTCAGACGCCGCCGAGTCGACTCCACAGCCGGGTCGGACACGTGTCTGGACGCTACTACAACGGCCTGTCACCAGCAACGGTAGGTTGACTGCCATGAGTGCAGCCGACATCGCCCTGCCGCCCGACGCCGCGCGGCTCTTCGAGTTCGCCGAGACGGTCATCGGCTTCATGCCCGCCGACGAGGGCCGCGCGCTGTACGACGCGGCCGTGCACTATCTGGCCGGCGGCGTCGGGGTCGAGATCGGCACCTACTGCGGCAAGTCCACGGTGTTGCTCGGCGCGGCCGCCCGCCAGGTCGGCGGCGTCATCTACACGATCGATCACCACCACGGCTCCGAGGAGCACCAGCCCGGCTGGGAGTACCACGACACCACGCTGGTCGACCCGGTCACCCAACGTTTCGACACGCTGCCGACGCTGCGCCACACCCTGGATCTGGCCGGCCTGGAAGACCATGTCGTGCCGATCGTCGGGAAGTCCCCGACGGTGGCCCAGGTGTGGGGCACACAGGTGCAGTTCCTGTTCATCGACGGCGGCCACACCGAGGAGCACGCCCAGCGCGACTACGACGGCTGGGCCAAATGGGTGGCGCCGGGCGGTGGCCTGGTCATCCACGACGTGTTCCCCGACCCGAACGACGGCGGCCAGGCGCCCTACCACATCTACCGTCGCGCAATCGATTCCGGCGACTTCCGCGAGGTCTCGGTGACCCACTCACTGCGGCTGCTGGAGCGCGTCGGCTAGATCAGCGGACGCCTGCCGTCCACCCGCTCGACGTTTCCGCCGTCTATCGTGCGCGGCGCCATGACCATCGCACCCGCACTCCCGTGCCTGCCGCCCGGCCCGCCGTTGCCCCGAACGGTGCAGGGCGCCCTCGGCGTGGCCGACCGCCTTCGCGCGCTGAAGATCCTGCGCGCGCGTTACGGGTCGGCCTTCTGCGTCGACCTGCCCATCTTCGGGCACCTGGTGGTGCTCAGCGATCCCGACCAGCTGCGCGAACTCTTCCGGTGCGGTCCCGCCGTGGTCGACACCACCGAGGCCAATCTGGGCCGCGTGATGGGGCCCAACTCTCTGTTCGCGCTGACCGGCGACCGGCATCTGGCTCAGCGCAAACTGCTCACGCCGCCGTTCCACGGCCGCCGGCTGTCCGCTTTCGAACAGATCGTGGCTTGCGAGACGTCGGCCGAACTCGCCTGCTGGCCGCATGATCGGGCGTTCCCGGTACTCCCGTCGATGATGCGCATCGCCCTCAATGTCATCCTGCGCGCGGTGTTCGGCGCCGACGGTCAGGAGCTCGTGCGGCTGCGCGAGCTGCTGCCGCCGGCCATCCGGCTGGGCTCCGCGCTCTCGCTCATCCCTGTCCCGCAATGGGATTGGGGCCGATGGAGCCCGTGGGGCCGGGTGTTCCGGTACCGCCGCGAGTACGACGCCATCGTGGACCGGCTGATCGAGCGGGCGCTGTCCGACCCCGAACTGGCCGAGCGCGACGACGTGCTGGCGACCCTGTTGCAGAGCAGGTACGAGGACGGTACTCCGATGACCCGCGCCGAGATCGCCGACGAACTCCTCACCATGCTCGCGGCGGGCCATGAGACGACGGCCACCACCCTGGCCTGGGCGGTGGAGCGGCTGCAGCGGCACCCGGCGGTGCTGGCGCGGCTCACCACCGAACTCGACAGTGGCGTCGAGGATCTGCTCGACGCCACCGTCCTCGAGGTACTCCGCGTCCGGCCTGTCATCGACGTCACGTTCCGGCAGGTGAAAAGCCCTGCGCTGCAACTGGGCCCGTGGGCGTTACCGCAGGGGCAGACGATCGCGGCGAGCATCGGGCTGCTGCACTCCGACCCGAACGTGTTCCCCGAGCCGCACCGCTTCGACCCGGATCGATTCCTGGACCGGCCGCCCAACCCTTCGGAGTGGATGCCCTACGGCGGCGGGGTCCGGCGCTGCATCGGCGCGGCCTTCGCCACCATGGAGATGCGAGTGGTGTTGCGAACCCTGTTGCGCGACTATGTCATCG
The DNA here is from genome assembly GCA_023264765.1 of Mycobacterium sp. Taxonomy (GTDB): domain Bacteria; phylum Actinomycetota; class Actinomycetes; order Mycobacteriales; family Mycobacteriaceae; genus Mycobacterium. The sequence goes on from JAHFVC010000234.1 coordinate 10,626, forward strand.
AGCCCACGGACGCACCGGACGAGGGTTTCCGGTCCCGGGGCGTGGCGATCGCGCCGGACCGGGGCGCCCGCGTGCAGGTGCGCAGCCGGACCTAGTGTCCTGAGTCATTAATTACGACCTAGTTGTTAGACTGGGCCGTGCCGACTCCGCGTGCTGCCGAGATTGTGTTGACCGCTGACGAGCGGGCCGAGCTTGAGGGGTGGGCCAGGCGT
>JAHFVC010000020.1:0-14948 GCA_023264765.1 Mycobacterium sp.
GGGCTCGTCCACCGCGGCCCGGAACTGCTCGGCGAGTTCCTCGGCGGTGCCGGCGCGGGTCGCGGGCACGCCGAATCCCTGTGCGATTGCGACGAAGTCGATATCCGGATCACCCAGATCCAGCAGCGATCGCGACTGCGGACCCGTCGCAGCAGAACCCACCCGGGCCAGCTCCAGCTGCAGGATCGCGTAGGCGTGGTTGTTCAGGATCACGACGGTGACGTCGAGCCGTTCGCGGGCCATGGTCCACAACGCCGAAATGGTGTACAGCGCACTGCCATCGGCCTGCAACGCGATGACCGGCCTATCCGGGGCGGCGACCGCGGCGCCCACCGCCACCGGCAGACCCTGCCCTATCGCGCCGCCGGTCAGGGTCAGCACATCGTGGCGCGGCGATCCGGCCGTCGCGGCGGGCAGCAGCACCCCGCTGGTGTTGGCTTCGTCGACGATGATCGCGTGCTCGGGCAACAGCGCCCCGACGACCTCAGCCCAGTTGGCAACGGTGAGTGGGCCGCTGGGCAGCGCGGCGGGCGTCCGGGTGGCGGGTGTCTGCGAAGGCGCGCCCAGTGCATCGGCGAGCCGGTGGAGGTCGGCCGGCTCCACGGTGAGGATCTGCGTGCCGCGCGGCACCAGGCCACTCGCCTTTCCCGGATAGGCGAAGAACGCCACCGGTGAGAGTGCGCCCACCAGGATCAGGTGCGTGATGCCGGCCAGCTGCTGTTCGGCTTGCTCGGCCAGATACGCCAGCCGTTCGATGGGTGGGATGCCGGCTCCACGGGCCAGCCTGGCCGGGAACGTCTCCACCAGAGCCCTGGCACCCACGGTGGCCGAAATGCGTTCCGCAGCAGCCAGTCCCGACTCATCGGTGGCCCCTCCGCCGAGAAATATGGCAGCGTTCGAACCGCAGGCGCGCAAGACCTCGGCCACCGGCTCGATATCGGCAAGCGCATCGTCACCGGCGGTCGCCACGGGTGTCTCGACGTCCGGGGTCTCCGCGGTGCCCCACGAATAGTCGGCGGGCAGGATCACGGTGGCCACCCGCCCGGGCGGCCCCGCCGCGGCGGTCACGGCCTCGTCCACCGAGACGGCCAGCGCATCCGCGGTCGCGGGCCGGAAGACCAGCCCCTCGGGCCACCGGGCCAGCGCCTCGATGTCGGATTCCAGCGGTGCGTCGAACTCGGTGTGGTGGGTGGCGTGATCGCCGACGATGTTGACCACCGGACTGTGGGCGCGCCGCGCGTTGTGCAGATTCGCCAGCCCGTTGGCCAGGCCGGGCCCCAGATGCAGCAGGGTGGCCGCGGCCGTACCAGCGATCCGCGCGTAGCCGTCCGCGGCACCGGTGGCAACCCCTTCGAACAGGCAGAGCACAGCCCGCATCGCAGGTGTGTGGTCGAGTGCGGCCACGAAGTGCATCTCCGAGGTGCCCGGATTGGCGAAACAGACGTCGACTCCGCCGGCCAGCAGTCGGCCGATCACCACATCGGCACCGGTGCTCATCGGCTCCACCCTAGTGCGGAATTGCTTGCCCCGGCTGTGGGATGAACGGCGGCAGCCCGGGGATGGTGGGTATCGGCGGGATGGTCGGGATCGTCGGGATGAACGGCGGCGGCGCGGCCGGCGTTTCGGTGGCGGGCGCTTCGGTGGTGGGCTCTGCCGACGGGGTGGGCGCCGCCGGCGGTGGGGCTTCACTCGTCGGTTCGGCGGGCGGCGCTTGCGTCGCGGGCGCCTCCCGGGTGACGGTCTGCGTCTGCTGTGGTTGCCCTGTATTGGGAGTGGACGGCGCGGGTGCGGGCGCCTCGGCCGGTGTCGGCTGTTGCGGCGCTTCGGACGGTGTCGCCGGATTCGCGGTGGCCGTCGCCGTTGTGCCCTGCGGCGCGGGTGTCGGCGTCTGGTCGGAACGCATCACGAACACCGTCGCGGCCACGCACACCGCGAGCACGACAGCTGCGCCGGCCCCCAGCAGCAGCGCGGGCCTCCGGTACCACGGGGCCGGTTCGGGTTCAGGTTGTTCGTGGTCCGTGAAATGCAGGACGGGGCGATCGATCGGGTGGTCGATCGCGAACGGCTCCGGGTCGGGCACTTCGTCGGTCGACTGCGACCAGGCGAGGGCACGGAAGGTGCTCGACATCGCCGGGTCACCCACCGGAGCGGGCGGGGCGTGGGCGACCACGGCTGTGGCCCCGTCGTCGGCGGTCGAGCGGCCCGCCCGGATGCCGGCGCCGATCGCGGCCGCCAGCCAGGGTTGCGGCGCCGTCACCACCGGCACCCGGAACCGCTCGGACAGTGCCGCCGTGACGGCGAGGATGCGCGCTCCCCCACCGACCGAGGCCACCGCCGCCAATTCGGCCAGCCGGATTCCGTTGCGCTGCAACGTGTCCTGCAGGACCGACAGGAATTCGGCCAGCGGTGCGCGCAGCGCCGCGTCCAGCTCCTCCCTGGTGATCCGCACCTCGGTGCGATGCCCGGGTAGGTCCACCGGAACGACGGCCGCCGTGGCGCCGGACAACTGCTCCTTCGCGGTCCGGCAGTCCGCCCGCAACCGGGTCAGCGAGCCGATCGCGGAGGTGCCCGCGGCGTCGGCCGCACCCGGGACACCGGCCAGCACCTGGGTCAGTAACGCCTGGTCGATCAACGCGCCGGACAACTCGGGATGGCGGACCGTCGGGACGATGGGCTGGAAGCCGTTCGCGGCGTCGGCCACCGTGATGCTGGTGCCCGTGCCACCGAAATCGCACAACGCGATCGCGCCACGAGCCGGCAGGCCCGGGGAGTCGGCGAGCGCAGTCAGCGCCGCGACGGCATCAGAACAGATTGCTGCCGAACGCAATTCGGTATCCGCGGCCAACGCGTCGTGCAGCGCATCGACCTGCCGGGGATGCCAGTGAGCGGGATGGCTGATGCCGGTGTGCGCAGCACCCGGCACCGTGGGGAGCAGCTCCCGCAACGCTTGGGTGAGCAGTGCCTCTGCCCGGTGGGTGGTCCCGTCGGCCGCGATCAGCCCGACGGGGTCGCCGACCCGGTCCACGAAATCGGTGAGCACCGCACCATGGCCGCGCGTCAGGACCGCCGGCCGTGTTGCCGCCGCCCTGCCCACCGCCACCGCCGCCAGATTGGTGGCACCAATCGACAGCCCTACCGACTCCGTCATCACACCAGCCTTCGCCGAAACCCTATCGGGTTGTCCATCTCCATTTGCCAGAGCGGCGTTACTCGGGCCTGGTCAGCGGATGGTGCCGGCCCCCGGGATCAGCGGAAGATCCAGCGCTGTGACCCAACCGGGCGCCAGCGCGTTCACCGCGGGCACGGCGTTCAGCGCCCGCAGGCCCGTTGCCAGACATCCCGCGGCGGCCGCGTCGCGACCGGAGCCGTCGGTGAACCGGAAAGCGGTCTCCTGCGAGATGCTCGGCGTGCCCTCGATGTCCACGCGGTAGACGTCGTTGTCGTTTCCCGTCGGCCAGTCCGGGGCAGCGTCCAACCCGATCCGGTTGACGTGTTCGAGTTGGATGCGGGTCTCACCGCGGAACTGACCGTTGATGGTGAACCGCACGGCCGCGACGTTCCCGGCCTCGATGACGCCCTTGGCGGACTTGCGGTCCTCGGGTGTCACCCACTTCTCCCAGGTGGTGGTGATGTCGTCGAGGATGATGCCGGCCGCGTGAGCGATCATCGGCACCGTGGCGCCCCAGGACATCACCAGGATGTCGCGGTGTTCGAGCAGCGGGGTGTACTCGGGCGGCTTGCCGATGCCCATCTCGAACTCGTAGTCCCCGGTGTAGTTGGTGTAGTCCAACAGTTCGGAGGCCCGCACGCTGCGCACCTCGGAGCACAAGCCCATCAGCGTCAGCGGGAACAGGTCGTTGGCGAAGCCGGGGTCGATGCCGGTGGTGAAGCACGACGCTCCCCCGGCCTCGCACGCCTGGTCGATCGGGGTGATCCAGGACGGCGGGTTGAGCCGCATGTGCGGCCACACCCACGGTGTCATCGCCGTCGAGCAGACGTCGATGCCGGCCCGCAGGAAGCGGGTGATCAGGTCGATGTTGGCGTCGGCCTGCGCGGCGGTCGGCCCGTAGTGCACCAGCGCGTCGGGTTTGAGCGCGATCAGGGCGTCGACGTCGTCGGTGGCGGTCAGCCCGATCGGCCCGTCCAGCCCGCAGATCTCACCGACGTCGCGACCCACCTTCTCCGGGTTGCTGACGCCGACCCCGACGAGTTCGAACAACGGGTGTCTGACGATCTCGGCGATCACCATGGTGCCGACGAAACCGGTCCCCCACACCACAATTCGCTTCATCGAGCGTCCTTCCCGCTAGTTGTTCCCTTCGCGCATTTTCCGGATCTCCTCCCGGAGTTCCTCGATGTGCGCGGCGGTCGCCGCCTGGTTGGCGGTGTCCTCCTCGGCCACCTTCTCCACGATCCACGACGCGAGCGTCGCGGTGACGACACCGAGCAGACTGATCCCGGCGATCATCAGCGCCACCGCGATCAGCCGGCCACCGAACGTCACCGGCGCCAGGTCGCCGTAGCCGACCGTCGTCACCGTACTGATCGCCCACCACACCGCGTCGCCGAATGAGGTGATCTGGGCATGCGGGGCATACCGCTCGACGTCCAGCACGGCCAGCGACGCGGCATAGACGATCATCACCACGCCGCCCGCGGTGTATGCCGCGACGCGACCCCGGATGCTGTGCCCGACGGCGCGCTGCAGGACCTCCAGCACCACCGCCAGGCTGAGTAGCCGCAGTGGGCGGAACATCGGCAGCACGACGATGGCGAGGTCGAGAAGATTGCGCAGGAACCATTTACCGCGCGGGTCGGCCAGATAGAACCGCACCAGGTAGTCGGCGACGAACGCGAGATACAACCCGATCATCACGATCCGCACGGCCTCGTCGGCCATGCCGTGCGGCTCGGCGAGCACCTGGACGGAGTAGCACCCCAGGAACGCCAGGGCCACAACGGCCATCAGCCACTCGGTGCGCCGTTCGAATCGCTCCAGCCGGGTTTGATCACTCATCGAACGGTGAGCGTAGCGCCGCTGATCAGAAGCAGCGGCGCAGACCACCCGGCTCGCAGATCAGCGGGTACTGCGTGACGGGGATGGGCAGCGGACGCAGATAGGTGAGGGTGAAGGGCTTCTTGTCCAGTGTCGCGGGCAGACCGCAGACCTGGTTGTGCGAGATGAGGTGGGTGCCGGTCAACGTGTTGCTGTCGAACTGGTAAGTCTCCATCAACGGTTTGAGGCTGCCGTCCGGGCACGTCAGACCGTCCACGGAGCCGATGTTGTAGGCCCACACCCCGTTGGTGAGCACGGCGTCGCCGCCCTTGGCGACCTCTTTCGGGATCGAACTGACGTGCAGGCGGCAGGCGACCGGGTCCCGGATCTCGGCGCGCAGGTCGCCCACCACCGGCACACACGACGGATAGATCGACCATTCACCGTCGGGCAGCCCGTCCTGATGAAAGGCGTAGACACCCTCCATCACCTGCTGGTCGGCGTGTGCCGGGCCGGCAAAGCCCACCAGCGCCGCGAGCAGCAGAACAGCGCCGAACAATCCGGAAAAGTACGTCCTCACCGTCGCAGTATCGCAGGGCCCTTCTGACACGTCCCGGGTTTGTCCCGTGAGAGAGTCACGCACATGGGCAATCTTGACGGCAAAGTGGCGTTGGTGACCGGGGCGTCCTCGGGCTTGGGAGCCGCGACGGCGAAGGTATTCGCCGAGCGCGGCGCGACGGTCTTCGGTGTCGCGCGCGACATCGAGCGGCTCGCGGAGGTGTTCGCCGACGTGCCCGGCGGCCGGTACGCATCGGTGGACATCGGCACCGCCGACGCCTGCAGGCAGGCCGTCACCGACTGCGTCGCCGCGTTCGGCCGCCTGGACGTGCTGGCGAATGTGGCCGGCTTCCATCAGATGCGCCGGACCATCACACTCACCGACGAAGAGTGGGACCAGGATTTGGCGGTGAACCTCAACGGCCCCTTCTATCTGTGCCGGGCGGCGCTGCCTCATCTGCTGGAGACCGGCGGCAACATCGTCAACGTCGCCTCGGTGGCCGGCGTCGAAGGCGAGGTGTATTCGGCGGCGTACTGCGCGGCCAAGCACGGGCTCGTCGGGCTGACCCGGGCGTTGGCGGTGGAGTACACCAAGGAGAAGGTGCGGATCAACGCGGTGTGTCCGGGCGGGATGCTGACCCCGCAGGTCACCGAATTCGCCGCCCCGGACGATGCCGATTGGGACCTGATCATGCGGATCGCCGCGCCACGCGGTTTCATGGATCCGGTCGATGTCGCCAAGACCATCGCCTTCCTGGCGAGTGACGACGCGGCAGCCATCCACGGCGCGGTGTACCGCGTCGACAACGGAAAGGGCGCGGACTGATGAAATCGACAACCCTTGGGCCGGATGGCAACTCCGTCGTCGAGGAATCCATCGGCACCGTCGGCAGCGCCGGGGTGCAGGGATCCATCGGCACCGTCGGCAGCGCGGCCGTCGCCGGATCCATCGCGACGCTCGGCAGTGCCGCGGTCGCCGGATCTATCGCCACCGTGAACAGCGCAGGTGTAGCCGGATCGGTCGCCACCGGCGCAAGTGCCGGTGTGGCAGGCAGTTTCGCCGTCTTCGGGAGCGCCTTCACCATCCTGTGCGCGGCCCTACTCGGGTGCGCGGCCTGCCTCGGGTGTGTGGCCTGCGTCAAGTGCCGGGCCTGCGTGGGGTGCGTGGCATGTACCGACTGCGTCGGCTGCGTGGGCTGTGTGAACTGCTCGGGCCTGCGCGGCGCCGTCGGTCTGCGCGACGTGCACGCCTGACCGAGAGCTACATTCCGCGGCGCCGGCCGATCAGTGCCACCAGACCGACGGCACCCAGGCTCAGCACCGAGCACGCCACCGCAGCCGCGATCAGGTAGACCTGGTTGCGGTCCAGCCCTGCCGGAGTGTCGCCTGTGCTGTCGGAGACGAGCTGCATCCGGTAGTCGCCGGGCAACGGCGCTTCCCGCGGGTCGTCGAGGCCGGGGAACTGCTGGGTCCGGTGCACCTCGAACTGGCGTTCACCGGTACCCGACTGCTTCCACACACCCCAGGCCGGGGTGACGCCGTCGAGCAGCACCTTGCGCTCGCCGTAGCGACTGTCATCGCCGACGTCGACGATGCGCTGCACCCGGAACGGCTCATAGACGGCCTGTGAGTAGCGCACCTGGACGGGCACGTTGTCGTAGCGCAGTACCGGCGGCGGGGGCGGCGGCAGCGGCAACCCGACGGAGGGAATGAACCCGCCGCCGAAGAAGCTGCCGACCGCGACGTTGACGGCCGTGTTCAGTGCGTTCACCACGACCGCGGTGAAGCTGTACGCGGCAAGGTCGGCGGCGTACATGACCATCCGCTGCAACGGATTGATCTGCACGATGCGCGGCGAGTTCTGGTACATGTACACGACGCGCACCGGATCCCGGTACGGGTTGAAGATCATCGGCCGGTAGTACTCGTCGTACTGCACCCAGTCCGGCCGCCACTGGCGCACCTTGCGGTCCCAGTCCAGACCGTCCCCGCGATCGTTCCGGCGTTCGAAATCGGGCCGGTTCCAGTCACGATCGTCGACCCGATTGTCCTTGCGGTCGTTGACTTTCAGCGACACCGCGAGCGCGGCGACGTCATGCTGTGCCGCAGGTTCGGGCAGCTTCTCCTCGACGGGTGGGGCGTTGCGGGCCACCTCGATATCCGCCTCGGGCGCGTCCAGCGTCTGCGGTCGCACGGTCTCGATGGGCTTGGCCGCCTTCGCGACGGTCGACGACGTCTCGGTCGCGGACGGCTTGGCGGTCAGCGTCGGGGTGGCCTCCGGAGCCACGGCCTGGACGGTCTGCACAGGCGTCGTGGTGTCCGGTGCCGGTGTCTGCGCGGCCGACGTGACGCTGCTTTCGGCGGGCGTCTCGGCGACCGGGTCGGCCGATGCGGGACGCTCAGCGGTGCGGGCGACCCGCGGTGCCGGCGTTTCCGTGGGCTTGGGCGTCTCAGTCGGCTTGGGCGTCTCTGTCGGCTTGGGCGTCTCGACCGGCTTGGGCGTCTCGACCGGCTTGGGTGTCTCGACCGGCTTGGGTGCCGGTTCCTGCGTGGTGGGTTCGGCGACCTTAGTCGTGGTGGTGCGCGCGGGCGGCGGTGTGACGGTCGTGGGCGCGGGCGCCTCGGTGCTGGGCACGACGGTCGGGGTCGCGGCGGGCTTGGGTGCCTCCACGACAGGGACGGGTGCAGCCGTGGTGCTCGGTTGCGGTGCCGCCGTGGGCACTTCGGCCTCGGTGGTGGGTTCCTGCGTCTTGGCCGTCCGGGGCTCGGGGACCAGGAGTGTCGTCGTCGGAGACGACTCATCAGAGGCCGTCGTCGGCGAGGGCCCGTCGTGTCTCGGGGCTGCCACCGCGGGGGCCAGACCCGTGGTCAACGCGGTCAGCGAGATGACCACGGTCGAGGCTACTCCGGCCACTACGGCCCGCCGGGGATGAAATTCGCGCGTTGCACCCACCGTGCATCCACTCCTCTGAAAGTCCTCCGGAGCGTGGCATTCCAGCCACAGCTGCCATGTTGCAGCCATCTCCCCCGACACTGGCCCGGGGCCAGCAGCTGTCTCGCATGGTTCATCGCCGCGCGGCGGGATCCGTTACAGGGGGTACATCACAGTTTCGACTCGGAACGGCGGGAACAAATCCGCGATCCTCCGCGTTGCGCGGCGCGGGTTCTACACTCGGAGCGTGCGGACGGGCAGTCTCCTTGCGCCACTGACCATTTCCGCCGCTGCCTGGGTGGCGGGCTGCGGCGGGCCTGCCGCGGCCCCGACGACCTCCATCGCGGCAGCCACCACAACCACCACCACCACGGTGGCGACGGCCACCCCGGCCTCGGTGTCCCCTGTCCAGCCCTGGTTCAACCTTCAGGTCGGCGATTGCATCGATCAGGTGCCGGCGGTGGACGAAGGCGCGGTCGACGTGACGCTGGTGGACTGTTCGGCGCCGCATCGCGCCGAGGTATATCAGCGCGCGCCCATCCCGGTGGACGCCGCGGTCACCGATGTCGCGAACCGGCGTTGCGCCGAGGCGCTGACCACGTACGCGGGACAGCCGAGCGGCTACACCGTCAGCTATCTGATCGATTCGAATCAGGACCGCACCGCCAACAACCCGCTGCCCAGCACCGTCATCTGCCTGCTGCAGGACCGCGCCGGCGCAACACTGACCGGATCGGCCCACAGCCACTAGGCCGCACCCTTTAAGGTCGAACCGTGAACCGGCTGGACCGCTTCTTCGACATCAGCACCCGTGGCTCGAGCATCGCAGCCGAATTGCGCGGCGGCGTCGTCACCTTCATCGCGATGGCATACATCATCGTGCTCAACCCCATCATCTTGTCCGGCCATGCCGACGTGGCCGGCGACAAACTGGGCTTCACCCAGGTGTCCGCGGTGACCTCCCTCGCGGCGGGCGTGATGACCATCCTGTTCGGGGTGATCGCGCGGCTGCCGTTCGCGTTCGCCGCAGGCCTCGGCATCAACTCGTTCCTGGCGTCCTCGGTGGTGGGCTCGCTCACCTGGCCCGAAGCCATGGGGCTCGTGGTGATCAACGGTCTCATCATCGTGCTGCTCGCGGTCACCGGTCTGCGCAGGCTGATCTTCGACGCGGTACCGATGCAGCTGAAGCTGGCGATCACCGCAGGCATCGGCCTGTTCATCCTGTTCATCGGATTGGTGGACGCCGGGTTCGTCGCCTCCACCGGCGGCCCGTCGCCGCCGGTCGGCCTCGGCGGCCAAGGCGCCGGGTCGATCACCAGCATCCCGACGGTGGTGTTCGTGTTCACCCTGCTGGTCACCGGCATCCTGGTGGCCCGCAGGATACGCGGCGGGATTCTCATCGGGCTGGTCATCGGCACCGTGGTGGCGGTCATCATCGAGGCGATCTGGCATCTCGGCTCGGCCGTCGAGAAACCCGGCGGCTGGGGGCTGTCAGTCCCCACGTTGCAGGGCTCACCGTTCTCGATCCCGGACCTGTCCCTGGTCGGAGACTTCAGTCTCAACAGCTTCGGCCGTGTCGGCATCCTGGCCGCCGTCATGCTGGTGTTCACCCTGGTGTTCACGAACTTCTTCGACGCAATGGGCACCTTCACCGGACTGTCCCGGCAGGCCGAGGTCGCCGACGAGCACGGCAACTTCCCGCGGCTGCAGTCCGCGTTGGTCGTCGAGGGCGCCGGCGCGGTGGTCGGCGGCGCGGTCTCGGCGTCGTCGAACACGGTGTTCATCGAATCCGGCGCGGGCATCGGCGAAGGAGCACGGACCGGCCTGGCCAGCCTGGTGACAGGCGGATTATTCCTGGCCGCAATGTTTTTGACACCCATTGCTGCGATCGTGCCGACCGAGGTGGCGGCGGCGGCGCTGGTGATCGTCGGCGCCATGATGGCATCGCACCTGCGCGAGATCGACCTCGCCGACTTCTCGGTGGCGCTGCCGGTCGTGCTCACCGTCGCGGTCATGCCGCTGAGCTACTCGATCGCCAACGGGATCGGCGTCGGGTTCATCTCGTGGGCGGTGGTGCGCACCGCCGCGGGCAAGGGTCGCGAAGTCAGCCCCCTGCTGTGGATCGTCGCTGCCGGGTTCCTGTTGTACTTCGCGCGGGGCTGGATCGACACCCTGATCGGGGTGTGACGGACCGGGCCTCAGGCCTTGGCGATCTTCTTCTTGACCACCAGTAGCGGCAGCACCAGGGTGGCGATCGCGGTCACCAGCCACACCACCACGGTCGCGGCGATCCATGAGCCCACACCGCGAATGCTGAGACCGTGCGTGAGCACCGAGGCCAGCAACAACGCGACAAACGTTGACACCAAGCCGATTCCGCCCAGGAAGGCCGAGGCGTAGCGGGACGCCATCTTGGCGATGAACGGCGCCAACACCGCCTGCGCCAGCGCGAAGACCGTGACCGCGACGACGAATCCCGACACCGAGACCCGCACGCCGGGCACCAACCAGGCCGCGACCAGCAAACCGATCGCCGCAGAACCCAGGAATACCAGCGTGTTCAGCAGTAGGCGCACCATGCCGATGATGGTAAGGCGCACCCTGATTCTCGGAGTGAAGATCCACCGCCGTTCCCGTAATTGACGCCTATGCTGCCCGACATGGCCGACTTCGCACCGTCGCTCGCCCCGGAACTGACGGACGTTCCCTCCGCCGAAGGCACACTGCCCGGAGCCGCGGAGTTGGCCGGGCGGCCGTACGCGCTCCCGGTCGATCTTCTCGGCGAGCTGCACGGCCCGCTGTTCTACGCCGACTACAGCACCTTCCGCAAGCTGTACGCGTGCTCCATGGAACTGGTCGAAGAACTGTGCGACGAGCAACGCTTCGCCAAGAATCTGACGCCGTCCCTGGCGCGGGTACGTCCGCTGGCCGGGGACGGTTTGTTCACCGCTTTCCATGGCGAGCCGAATTGGCAGAAGGCACATGACGTTCTGCTCCCCGGCTTCAGCTACGCCGGCCTGCGCAACTATCACGACGCGATGCTCGACATCAACGGCCGGATGATCGCCCGCTGGGACGCCAAGGCCGGCCGGGAATCGGTGAACATCTCCGATGATCTGCAGAAGCTCGCGATGGATACGGTCGGGCTGGCAGGGTTCGGCGCACAGTTCGCGTCCTTCGACCACGATGGCCTCGCGCCGATCCCGCAGAGCTTCACCGCCGCCTTCGGCGAGCTCGGAAACGGTGAGACCACACCGCGATTCGAGGCCGAGCTCGCCACCCTGCAGGCCTACTTCGACGAATTGATCCAGCAGCACCGCTCGGCGGAGAGCGACGCCACCGACGATCTGCTCTTCGTGATGCTCGGTCGCGGCGATGAACCCGTGCTGGACCACCAGAACATCCGCAATCAGATCATGACCTTCCTGATCGCCGGTCAGCTGACCACCTCGGAACTGATGCCGAACACGCTCTACAACCTGGTGCACCACCCGGCGGTGCTCGCCCGGGTGCAGGCCGAGGTGGACGCCGTCTTCGGCACCGAGGACGACTACCTGCCGACCTACGACGACATCGGCAAGTTCGGTTACCTGCGCCAGGTCATCAACGAGACGCTGCGGCTCTCGCCTCCGGTCCTGAGCTTCGACCGAATGGCACTGTCCGACACCGTCATCGGCGGCGTCTATCCGATCCGAAAGGGCGAGTCGGTCGCGGTGCTCACCGGCGCGTTGCACCGGCAGCCGCAATGGGGTGACAACGTCGAATTGTTCGACCCGGACCGCTTCGAACCCGATCGCGCTGCCGCGCGGCCCGCGGCGTTGTTCAAACCCTTCGGCACCGGCGCCCGCTCGTGCATCGGGCGGCAGTTCGCTCTGCACGAGGCGACGATGGCCATCGCACGAATTGTGCACCGCTACCGGCTGATCGATTCCGCGCACTACGTGCTGCGGTGGGACGGGCCGCTGAGCCGCCGGCCGGCCGGCTTCCACCTCGACCTGGTGCGGCGCACCGCCGCCGACCGCGCGACCGCCGTCGCACCCGTCGCGAGCGCGGTGCAGACACCCACGCGCCCGGTGACCGCCCTCAAGGCGGGCACCACGTTGGCGGTGCTGCACGGGTCGAATCTGGGCACCTGCCGCGCGCTGGCCAAGCAACTGGCCGAGGAGGCCGGCGATATCGGCTGTGCCGCAACGGTCGGGCCGCTCGACGATGCCGCCGCAGGACTGCCCGTCGCCGACGCGGTGCTGATCGTGGCTTCGTCGTACAACGGGCAACCGACCGACGACGCACGCGAATTCCTGGCCTGGCTCACCGGACCGGATGCCGTGCTCGACGGCGCCCCGTACTTCGCGGTGCTCGGTGTCGGCGACCACAACTGGGCCGACACCTATCAGGCCGTGCCGAAGCGGATCGAGCAACGACTGACCGAATTGGGCGGCAAGTCCTTGGTGCCGTTTGCGGCGGCCGACACCTCCGGGGACCTGACCGGGACGCTGGAAGAGTTCTCGACAGCGTTGTGGGCGGCGCTGTCCCAGCAATTCGGCGATCCCGACGCGGTGGTGCTCACCGATGCGGAGGAACCACTCTACGATCTGCACACCATCATCGGCCCGGTGACCGCAGCCATCGACACCCGGTTCGCGGTGTCCCCCATGACGGTGCTGGAGAACACCGAACTCGTCAGCGACGAGAACGCCCAAGGACACGCGAAACACTTTGTCCGCGTGGCCTTGCCCGCAGACGTCGAATATCACACAGGGGATCATCTGACCGTGCTGGCGGACAATCCGCCCGAGGTGGTCGACGCGGTGCTGGCCCAACTCGGCATCGATCCCGAGTTACGCCTGTCGATCAACCCGCGCCGAACCTCGCGGCGGCTCATTGCCCTCGACCGCGAGGTGAGCGTGCGCGAGTTGCTCACCCATTTCGTCGAACTGCGTAAACCGGCGACCCGCAGTCAGCTGCGCAAGCTCGCGGCAACCAACCCGCGCGTCCCGGAACGGCAACGCCTCGAAGAACTCGCCGAAGCGGCCGAACCCTGCACGCTGAGTCCCATCGAGTGCCTCGTGGATTTCCCGGCATGCGCACTCACCGGTGCCGATCTCCTGGAACTGTTGGAACCGATGACGCCCCGGCACTACTCCATCGCGTCGTCGTCCCGGATGTCGCCGAAAGTCGTTGCGCTGGTCGTCAGCGTGCTCGACGCCCCGGCACGGTCGGGACGTGGACTGTTCAAAGGGGTCGCGTCGAACCACCTGGCCGCCCTCGGTTCGGGGGCACAGATCCGCGCCCGCGTCGATCAGGCCCGCCAGGCCTTCCGGGCCGGTGCGGACCCGGTCAAGAATGTCATCCTGGTGAGTGCGGGTACTGGCGTCGCACCGTTCCGCGGCTTCCTGGGCGACCGGCTGGCGGCGCGGCAGAACGGCGACCCGTACTCACCGGCGTTGTGTTTCTTCGGGATTCGCGACCCGCAGGTCGATTACATCTTCCGGGAACAGTTCGACATCGCCGAGGATCTCGGCATCGTGCGAATGCGTCCGGCCTTCTCGCGCGCACCGCAGGGTGGTGTGCGCTACGTACAGGACCGGATCGCCGCCGACGCCGACGAGGTGTGGGAGTTGCTCGGCGATCCCGCGAAGGACACCCATGTGTACATCTGCGGCGACGGTGCCCGGATGGCTCCCGCGGTGCGGCAGGCATTTCTCGACATCTACTGCGCCCGTACCGGTGCCGACGAGAGCGCGGCCCGTGAATGGCTCATCGGGCTGGTCGAGTCCGACCGCTACGTCGAGGACGTCTGGGCGGGCTGAGCGTCAGAGCCGGTGCATCTCACGCCGCATGCAGGCATCGTTCATGTACGCGGGCCTGGCGGGGGGATAGCGACGCCGAGCGCGCCGCGACTCCCGCCTGTCTGACTTCAGCTGCGCAGCGACCCGCGCAATGTACCTGTCCCACAGCAACTTCAGGCCGACAGTGCCTGATGCACCGCGACTGGTGATCGACAGAGCTGACATGGCCGTCCCCAAACTTCGTGGTGGATCTGTGAAGTGGCGCCCACCTTGATGTTTCGAACGTATGGGGAGCGCGTACCTCAGCCACGAGTACCGGCCTACCTAATTGACCTGCACGTCATGTGAGGTCCATCACACTGGTCAGCGGCGCAGTCCGTCGATCAGGATGCGCAACAGGCGTTCCCGCTGCGCTGCATCGCGATCGGGTTGCTCCCCTACCCAGGCGATGGCACCGGCCATATCGATGACATCGCCGACATCGACATCATCACGGAGCAGCCCTGCGGAAATCGCACGCCGCACCAACGCCTGCCCACTGAGTTGACTCTGCCGGCATGCGGTGTCGTCCCCCGCAGCAGTCGGCGCTACCAAGGTGCCCGCCAATCCACGAAAGGTCCCGCCCTGCTCGACGAATGCCGCCAACCATCGCATCAGCGCATCCACCGGATCC
>JAHFVC010000020.1:14958-33174 GCA_023264765.1 Mycobacterium sp.
TCGAGTCCGTCGTCGATCACCGCGAGTACCAGATGATCGCGCGTCGGGAAGTGCCGATAGAGGGTGCCCGGGCCCACCCCGGCGGCGCGGGCGACGTCATCCAACGAGGCCGCGACGCCCTGCTGGCGGAAAGCCTCGAGTGCCGCGTCGAGAAGCAGTTGGCGATTGCGGGCGGCGTCGGCGCGCAGCGGGCGTGACGTTCCGGTAGACAAGCGGAGATTCCCTCCATATATTGAGCGGAGACAGTCTCCGAATTCTACGCATCAGGTTTGAGAGCAGGCAACGATGCAGATCACCGTGATGACCGTGCCGGATCCCAGCGACCATGCGGGGTTCGGGAATCTGCTCGAATCGATCGACTCCGCCGCCCGCGCCGGATTCGGTCGCTTCTGGCTACCGCAGTTGCCGCCCGTCCCCGGACTGGCGTCGTGGGACGTCTTGACCGCACTCGCGGTGGCGGGCGTCCGCACCCCGGGCATCGAGTTGGCGACGGGAGTCGTGGTCGCCCAGACCCAGCATCCTTTCGTGCTGGCCCGTCAGGCCCTGACCGTGGCTGCGGCCACCGACGGTCGCCTGGTACTGGGCATCGGCGTCAGCCACCGTTGGGTCGTCACCGACATCTTCGGCTATGACTTCGCCGCTCCGGCAGCGTATCTGCGCGAATACCTCGAAGTGCTCGGACCGGCGCTGGCAGGTGATCCGGTCGACCATCACGGGCCCCGGATCACCGCGGTCGGCCAACTCTCGGCGTCGGAGACCACCCCGCCACCGATCATCGCAGCCGCACTCGGCCCCCGAATGTTGCAGGTCGCCGGCGAGCTCACCGATGGCACCGTGACCACCTGGACGGGCCCCAAAGGTCTTGAAGATCATATCATTCCGCACATCACCAAGGCCGCCCAGGCCGCAGGGCGGCCGGCACCACAGGTCATCGCCGGGCTTCCGGTCAGCGTGACCACCGATGTCGAGGGCACCCGCGACCAACTGGCGCAGACCTTCGCGGTGGCCGGTGAGACACCCGCGTACCGCGCGGTTCTCGACCTTGACGACGCCCGAAGCCCGGCCGATATCAGTGTCTTCGGCGACGAGGAACAGGTACTGTCCGCCTTGCGCCGATTCGCCGACATCGGCGTCACCGAGTTCACCGCCTTTCCGTTCGGTGACGCGGCCACCCAGGCCCGCACCACCGCACTGCTTGCCGCACACCGGAAGTCGTTCTGATGATCGTCAACGTGCTGCACCTGACCTTGCGCGAGCACATCACCGCGGAAACCCGCACCCAGGTACTCGCCGCCCTACGCCGCACCGCGTCGGTCGACTCGGTGTCGTTCTCCTCCGTCGGAGAGGATTTCGCCGACACGACCGGCCGCACCATCGGCTTCGTCGTCGGTGTCGCCGATATCGCGGCACTCGAGCGGTACATGCACGACCCGGTGCACCTCGCCGGCGACGAACTGATCCTGCCGAACCTGTCCGGCGGATCCGCGCTGCGCTTCGCCACCGATCCGGTGAGCGAACAGGTCTATGCGGCGGCAGCGGCAAAAGCCGCGAAATACCCGGACTGGGGCCGGCGCGTCAACGAACTCTTCGGCGACCGTGCGACGTGGTCGGCGCAGGGTGCGTCAGGAAGTGCGCCAGCACCGGGGTGAGCCACTCGATGAGTTCGGCGTCGGCCATGTCGGCCAGCGGCGGGGTGCCCAGGATGTAGCGCGAGACCGCGACGCCCAGCAGTTGCGCGCCGACGAGCGCGGCCCGCTCTGCCGGCCGATCGGGTACGACGGCAGCCAGCGCCGGCGCCACCTGCGCGGCGAACACGCCCAGTAGCGCGTCGGCGGCCACCCGGTTGGTCGCGGCGGCGCGCAACAGCGGCAGGAACGAACCGTCGGGTCCCCACACTCCGACGAACAGCGGGATCAGCACGCCCGCGATGTCCTCGGGGGCGACATCGGCGAGGTCCGGGAAGGCGATGTCCAGCTGCGATGCCGCGGCGAACAGACCGGCCTTGCTGCCGAAATAGTGCATGACCAGGGCCGGGTCCACTCCGGCCGCCGCTGCGACGGACCGGATCGTGGTGCGCTCGAAGCCCTGCTCGCCGAATTGCGCCTGCGCGCCGGCCAGGATCGCGGCCCGGGTCGCCTCGCCGTCGCGCGGTTTCGTCGTCATCCCGACAGCGTATTCAACAACTGTTGACACGGGCAATGGGCGCGCCTAGCGTCGAGTTCAACAGTTGTTGAAACGAATGCCGGAGAGGACCACCCCATGGCTGTCAGCGCCATCCAGATCGGCCTCGATCCCGATGTCATCGATGTGACCTCTCCCGACTTCGCCCAGTTCCCCGGGCTGTCGCGAGACAAGCTGCGCGCGGCCAACGACGAGAACGTCGCCGGGCTGCGCGCCGCGGGCTATCACGTGGACAACTGCCTCATCCCGTTCGGCGATGCGGGCGCGGCCAAGGCCCGCCAAGGCTGGAGGCCGGCAGCTATGACGCCGTGCTCATCGGCGCAGGTGTGCGACTGGTGGCCGGCAACACCCTGCTGTTCGAGTCGATCATCAACGCCGCCCATGCCAGCCAGCCCGGCTGCCGCTTCGTCTTCAACAAGGACGCGGTCGCCACCCCGGACGACATCCGGCGCTGGTACCCGAACCCCGAGGCGGTGACGCGATGAGCGCCGTCGCGACCGACGTCCTCGTGGTCGGCGCGGGGCCCACCGGACTCACCGCGGCCGGCGACCTGGCCCGGGCCGGCCGGGCGGTGACCGTGCTGGAGCGCCAGCCCAGCGTCAACCCGTCCAGCCGCGCCTTCGTCACCATGGCCCGCACGCTGGAGGTGCTCGATGCGCGCGGGCTGGCCGACGATCTGTTGGCGCACGCGCACCGGACACCGGGGGTCACCATCTTCGGCGGCGCCCGTATCGATCTCACCCACCTCGACTCGGCCTACCCGTTCGCGATGATCACGCCACAAACGAATGTCGATGCGGCCCTGGGCCGTTACGCGGTAGAGCACGGCGCCGACCTCAGGCGCGGGTTCGAAGTCGTTGCGCTGATCCAAGACCACGACGGTGTCACCGTGACCGCGCGTTCGCGCGAGGACGGCAGCCTCACCACGTGGCGGGCGCGCTACGTCATCGGCGCCGACGGCGCACACAGTTCCGTGCGCACCCTGGTGGGCGCCGACTTCCCGGGCAAGACCTTGCTGTCCTCGATCGTGCTGGCCGACGTGAAACTCGCGCACGGACCGGCGGGCGAAGGCCTCACCCTGCACAGCACCCGGGAGGTATTCGCGTTCCTGGCGCCCTACGGACACGGCGACGCCGACGGGGCCTGGTACCGCACCATGGTGTGGGACCGGCGGCACCAGGTGCCGGACAGCACACCGGTGGACGCCGCCGAGATCGTCGACGTGCTCACCCGGGCCACCCGATCCGATCCTGGCGTCGTCGATGTCGGCTGGCATTCCCGATTCCACTGCGACGAAAGACAAGTCACGCAGTACCGGCATGGCCGGGTCTTCCTGGCCGGCGACGCCGCGCACGTGCACTCCCCCATGGGTGGGCAGGGCATGAACACCGGCATCCAGGATGCGGCGAACCTCGCGTGGAAACTCGATGCCGTCCTGGGCGGCGCCGCCGACGAGGTACTGGACACCTATCACACCGAACGCCACCCGATCGGTGCGCGGGTGCTGCGGCAGTCCGGCCTGATGGCGCGCGGAGTGACGCTGCACCCGCGAGTGGCCCGCGGGTTGCGCAATCTCTTTGCGCCCCGGCTGCTTCGGCTACCGGCGATACGGGATGCGGTGGCAGGCAGCTTCTCCGGCATCGGGCTGCGGTACGGGCGCGGGCCGGTCGGCGCCCGAGCGGTGTCGATCCCGCTGACCGAGGGCCGGCTCACCGCGCTGCAACGCACCCCCGGTTTCGTGCTGGTGCGTGAGCACGGCGCGGCGCCCGTCGAGGCCGCCGGGCTCCGGCAGGCCGAACGCGCCGACGCCGGATCGGCGGTGCTGGTACGCCCAGACGGCTATGTGGCCTGGAGCGGATCGTCGGCAGAGGTGGACGGCTGGCAGGCGTGCCTGGCGCGGTGGAGCGCACCGCGCTCGGTGGTCACACCTGGTTGACCCCACCGTCCGCGGTCACCGTCGACCCGGTGCTGAACGACGACAGGTCGCTGGCCAAGAAAACAGCCGCGTTCGCGATCTCGACCGGATCGGCGAACCGCCCGAGCGGGATGGTGGCCACCCGGCCGGCGCGGAACGCGGCGACCGTTTCGCCGGGACTGGTCTGCGCCGCCAGATTGTCGCTGCCGGGGGTGGCCGTGGACCCGGGGACGAGGACATTCACCCGGATACCGCGGTCCTTGAGCCCGGCCCTGGTCGGCCGTCGACGATCCGAGCAGGATGATCGACGCGCCGTCGTTCAGCAGCGGCAGCGCCTTCTGCACGGTGTGCACCCCGCCTTTGACGTTCGTCGTCAGCAATCGGTCGAGTTCGTCCTCGGTGATCTCACCCAACCGCTGCACCGAGGTCACCCCGGCGTTGGCGACCAGCACATCGAGCCCGCGGCCGGCCGCACCGCCTGCGCGGCGGCGCCCAGCGCTGCCGCCGCCGCATTCAGCTGGTCCTGTCTGCGGCCGGAGAGGAAGACGCGCGCTCCCTCGTCGACGAACCGGTTCGCGGTGGCCAGACCGATGCCCGACGCACCGCCGGTGATCACGGCCGTTCTGCCGTCAAGCAAACCCATCGACGTCGACTCCTCGGTCGTAGCGCACCATCAGCTGACCGTATCTGGTACGAAGAAGGCGACCTCTACGCAATCAGGAGAGTGCCAGCACGTGTCCGCCCCTTCTTCGGTGACGGACGCGTCCCCGCCCCAACACAAGCGCATAGGTATCCCCAAGTGGATCCGCACCCTTGCCATCCCGATCATCATCGGCTGGATCGCCATCGTCGCTCTGCTGAGCATCTTGGTGCCGCCGCTGGAGGTCGTCGGCCAGATGCGCTCGGTGTCGATGAGCCCGCAGACCGCGCCGTCGGTGATCGCGATGAAGAAGGTCGGCCAGGTCTTCGACGAGTTCAAATCCGACAGCTCGGTGATGATCGTGCTGGAAGGTCAGCAGAAGCTGGGTCCCGACGCCCACGTGTTCTACAACGACATGGTCGATCGGCTGGAGGCCGACACCAAGCACGTCGAGCACGTGCAGGACTTCTGGGGCGACCCCCTCACCGAGGCCGGCGCTCAGAGCCCGGACGGCAAGGCCGCCTATGTGCAGGTGTACCTCGCGGGCAACATGGGCGAGAACCTGGCGAACGAATCGGTGGAGGCGGCCCAGAAATTGGTCACCGCGGTCCCGCCGCCACCCGGGGTGAAAGTCTTTGTGACCGGCCCCTCGGCGCTGGCCGCCGATCAGCACATCGCCGGTGACCGCAGCGTCCAGATGATCGAGATGGTGACGTTCGTCGTCATCATCACGATGCTGCTGCTGGTGTACCGCTCCATCACGACGGTGCTGATCGTCTTGCTGATGGTGGTGCTCGAACTCTCCGCCGCACGCGGCGTGGTGGCATTTCTGGGCTATCACAACCTGATCGGGCTCTCCACCTTCGCCACCCAGCTGCTGGTGACGCTGGCGATCGCTGCGTCCACCGACTACGCCATCTTCTTGATCGGCCGCTATCAGGAAGCCCGAAGTCTCGGCGAGGACCGGGAATCGGCGTACTACACGATGTTCCACGGCACCGCGCACGTGGTGCTCGCATCGGGGCTGACCATCGCCGGGGCGATGCTGTGCCTTCATTTCACGAAGCTGCCGTACTTCCAGTCGCTGGGTATCCCGATGGCGGTCGGCATGGTGGTGGCCGTCTTCGCGGCGCTCACCCTCGGTCCCGCGGTCGTCACGGTGGCCAGCCGATACCGCAAACTGCTGGAACCCAAGCGTGCCATGCGGATCCGCGGCTGGCGCAAGATCGGCGCGTTGATCGTGCGGTGGCCCGGCCCGGTGCTGCTGGCCACCATCGCGCTGTCCCTGGTCGGCCTGCTGACGCTGCCCGGATACCGCACCAACTACAACGACCGCAACTACCTTCCCGCCGACCTGCCGGCCAATGAGGGTTACGCCGCCGCCGAACGGCACTTCTCGGTGGCGCGGATGAATCCGGAGTTGCTGCTCATCGAGTCCGACCACGACCTGCGCAACTCGGCGGACTTCCTGGTGATCGACAAGATCGCCAAGGCCATCTTCCGGGTACCGGGGATCGGCAGCGTGCAGGCCATCACCCGGCCGGACGGCAAGCCGTTGAAGTTCAGCACCATTCCGGCGCAGATGAGCATGGGCGGCGCCTCGCAGAAGATGAACGAAAAGTACATGGAAGACATGTTCGCGAACATGCTCAAGCAGGCCGGCGACATGGAGTCCACCATCGGCACGATGAACCGGATGATCGCGCTGATGACGGAGATGAGCTCGACCACCCACAGCATGGTGGGCAAGACGGGCGCCATGTTGGTCGACATCGCCGAACTGCGGGACCACATTGCCGATTTCGACGACTTCCTGCGCCCCATTCGCAACTACCTCTACTGGGAACCGCACTGCTACGACATCCCGGTGTGCTTCTCGATGCGCTCGGTGTTCGATGCCCTGGACGGCATCGACGCCACGACGGACCAGTTCCAGAACCTGATCCCCGATCTGCAGCGCCTCGACACCTTGATGCCACAGATGCTCGAGACCATGCCGGCCCAGATCGCGTCCATGGAGTCCTCGCGGGACATGATGCTGCGGATGTACCAGACGCAGAAGGGCATTCAGGACCAGTCCAACGAGATGCAGGCGAATCAGTCCGCCATGGGCGACGCCTTCAACGATTCGAAGAACGACGATACGTTCTATCTGCCGCCCGACACCTTCAACAACGCCGACTTCAAGCGGGGCATGAAGAGCTTCATCTCCCCTGACGGGAAGTCGGTGCGGTTCATCATCTCTCACGACGGTGACCCCTTGACGGCGGACGGCATCAAGCTGGTCGACGACATCAAGGCGGCCGCCAAGGAGGCTGTGAAGGGCACCCCGCTGGAGGGCTCCAAAATCTACCTCGGCGGTATCGCGGCCGCGTTCAAGGACATGCAGGAAGGCAACAACTACGACTTGTTGATCGCCGGGATCGCTGCGTTGACGCTGATCTTCGTCATCATGCTGATCATCACGCGCAGCCTGATCGCCGCGGCCGTCATCGTCGGCACCGTCCTGCTCTCGCTGGGCACCTCGTTCGGCCTGTCAATCCTGTTGTGGCAGCACATCCTCGGTATCGAACTGCACTTCATGGTGATGGCCATGACGGTCATCGTCCTGCTGGCCGTGGGCGCCGACTACAACCTGCTGTTGGTGGCCCGCATGAAAGAAGAACTGCACGGCGGCATCAAGACAGGGATCATCCGCGCGATGGGCGGTACCGGGTCGGTGGTGACGGCCGCCGGTCTCGTCTTCGCCTTCACCATGATGTCCATGGTGGCCAGCGAGATGACCGTGGTGGCACAGGTCGGTTCGACCATCGGTATGGGCCTGCTGTTCGACACGCTGGTGATCCGCTCGTTCATGACCCCGTCCATCGCCGCCCTGATGGGCAAGTGGTTCTGGTGGCCGCAGGTGGTACGGCAGCGCCCGACGCGCAGTGTGCCGAGTTGGAAGAAGCGGGAGACCGAGTCCTCGTCGGTGTGACCCTCAGGCCCGCTCGGCTATGCGTTTGATGGTGGCCAGCGTCGCGGGGATTCCCGCGGTGGCCGCCGCAACCTGTTCGGAGATCAGGCCCTCGGCGTGTTCCCCGAAGTTCTGGCGGAAGCCCTCGATGCCCGCGGGCCGGAACTCCCACGATTCGGTCAGCCGGGTGCCGTCTGCCTCGGGCACCAGGGTGTAGCCCCAGTACACCCAGCCGTTGTTCACCTCCCACGCGAACCTGCGCCCGGGTTCTGCGGCCACCACCTGGCTCCTGGTTTCCCAGGCGCGACCAGGAATCTCGTTGCGCCCGGTGAACCACGCACCGACGTGCGGGCCGGCACCCTCGTCCCACCAGCAGCCCCGGCAGACCGGGCTCCACTCGCCGGTGCGCGTCACGTCGGACACCAGTGCGTACAGCTCGTCGGGTGCGACAGCGATATGAATCGAATCGGAAAAGGTCAGATCGGCCACGGGGGTCAGTGTGCCACCGAGCCTAGGACGTGGGCGGTGCGCACCCGTCGGGTGCGTCGCCGCGGACGGGCGCGTCGGCCGCGACCGTGTAGGTGACGATCACCTCGGCATCGTGGTCGCTGTCGTTGTCGACGCGGTGCGCCACCCCCGCGGGGATGAACACCGCCTGCCCCGCAGTGTATTCGGTGATCTCACAACCCGGCGCGAACTGCACCGCCACCGTGCCCGCCTTGATGGCCGAGAACTCGCTGCCGGGATGGGTGTGCCAGCCGCTGCTCGCCCCGGGCTTGAGCAGCAGACTCTGGACGAGTAGGGCCGACTCGGCTCCGTCGGTGACGATCGACACCGGAGCGTCCGTGGTGCCCTTAGCCAGATCGGTGCGGACGACGTCGCCTTCGGCCGGGGTGGCGTGGGCGGTGGCCGCGCCGAGCAGCGGTACGCACACGGCGGCGGCGAGCCCCGAGAGGATGCGCATGTTCACCTGTTCACTGTGAATCATCGGACACCGATCCGCCAGCGATCGGACGGGTTCGCCGAAAATCGAGTAGCGCACTACGCATGCGCGTGCCGGTGGCCTGAATACGCTCGTGGGACATGGACGTAACGCAGGTGATGCTGCTGCTTGCCGGCCTTCTGGTGCTCTCGACAGCCATGTCCGCGGTGCTGGTCCGGTTCACCCGTCGTCAACCGGATCTACATCAGGTAGATCACGAACACCGCCCCGAACACCACGACCAGCCACGCGTCCGTCGCGAGCCGCAACCACCGCGGGGCGGTGCGTACCTCCATGAAGTGGCGGATGATCAAGCGGGACTTGATCAGTGCCAGCACCAGGACCGCCGCAGTGATCGGCACGCTGGTCTCGGCAGTGCCGGAGTGCGCGGGGGCCCACCACCACGACCCGATGGTGATCGCCACCAAGACCAGCCAGGCCCAGGTGATCGTGCGTGCGGTTTCGGTCATCGTCACCTCATCACGTAGAACAGGGCGAAGATGATCACCCAGAGCAGATCGACCATGTGCCAGTAGATGGCGCCCGATTCGACCATCGAGGCCCGCCGCCGGCCCGGGTTACGGAGTTCGCGCACCAGGACACCCAGCACGATGAGTCCGATGAGCACGTGCACCAGATGTACACCGGTGATCACGTAGTAGAACGAGTAGAACATCTCCGAATTGGTTTGTCCGGCAGCGATCTTGCGGAACCACTCGTAGCCCTTCAACACCATGAAGAGCACCCCGCCGACACCACCGGCGTAGATCAGCCGGATCGCCAGGTCATACCTACCGGCTCGGGTCGCGAGTACCGCCCGGGCCACCAACCACGAACTCGTCAGCAGGATCACGGTGTTGAGCACGCCGATGGTGATATCGAGATGCTGCTGAGCGGCCAGGAACTCGGCGTGGTTCATGGTGCGGTAGATCAGGAAGACGATGAAGTAGCCGGCGAAGATCACCATGTCGCCGAGGACCATCACCCACATGTCCCCGTCTCCGGGGAGGCGGCGCTGCACGGAGGCCGGCTCGGTCTGGGTCACGCCTGTTCCTCCCGCGCCGCGGCGCGGCGGAGCAGCGCGATGAGCGCCACCAGCCACAGCGAGAACACCACCACGGCCCACCAGAACGCGATCGACCCGTTCCAAGCGAAAGGACCGGAGCGGAAGACGAACATCTGGGTGGCGATCACTTCGGTGATGATCTGCCAGATACACACGTAGGCAAACCATTTCGGGAAGATGTCATTGCGGTCGTAGAGAATGGCGATGGCCAGCACCAGGTAGGCCACCGCGAAACAGCCCAGAGACCCGTTGTAGGAAAGCATTCCGAGGTCATACAGCAGACTGATCAGCTCGGGATCGCGGTCAGGACGGAAGGCTGCGGTCAGGAAGCACACCGTCACCAGCAGGAAGCCGGGCAGCGCACCGACACTCATCCCGCCGAGGTAGCCGTAGGCGAACACCGAACCCACCGACATCCGCTTCATCTGATAGACCACCAAGCCGTTGGTCATCGCCGCACCGCCGAGCAGGATCAGCAGGACGGTGAACCCGATCTGGATGGTCAGATGGTGCTGGGCAAAGAAGGCGACCTTGTCGGCGGCGGTGACGTCGGGCCGTGGCGGTGGGGTCACCCGGGTCAGCACGCAGATGATGACCCCGAACACCGCGTACCAGGCCGGGAAGAACCAGGTCATCAGCCGGACATCGCGGTTGCCGCCGCCGGTACGCACCGGTGCGGTCAGGACGCTCACGACGCGATCACACCGTCGAGAACGGCCTGCTTACGAAGTGCGGTACGCAGCACGAAGAACATGACGAGGACAAACGCGGCGAACGCGCCGTTGCGCAACCAGAACGACAACAGTCCGTCCCAGGCCAGCGGTCCGGTGTGGAAGACGGCCGCGCCGGCAGCGGGCACCATGGCGATGCCGGTGGCCAGCGAGTAGTGACCAACCCAGCGCGGGAACACCGGTTCGGTGCGATCGTCGAAGTAGATCGCCAGTGCCAACAGTACGAACTGGCTGACCACCATGCCCACCGGGGCGACGAGCACGATCCAGGCCAAGTCGTTGAGTAGCAGGATCAACTCCGGATTGCGTTCCGGCCGGAAGGCCGCCACCAGGAAGAAGATATTGGACAGCGCAAAGATGGTGGCACCGCTGACGATCGCGGTCAGGTAGCAGTAGGCGAAGACATGAGTCTGCCCCGTCATCCGTTTCATCTGGGCCACGATCACCATGAAGAACGGCAGCACCATGATGCCGCACAAATTGAACGCGGCCTGGCTGAACCGGACCTGTGCCGTGTGTTCGGCATAGAAGGCGGCGACCTCACCGGCGGACATCGTCGGCGACATCGGGGGCCAGAAACCGGGAAACGCCAGTGC
The DNA here is from genome assembly GCA_023264765.1 of Mycobacterium sp. Classification (GTDB taxonomy): domain Bacteria; phylum Actinomycetota; class Actinomycetes; order Mycobacteriales; family Mycobacteriaceae; genus Mycobacterium. Next base: position 26,026 of record JAHFVC010000020.1, read on the forward strand.
CGCGATCACCAGGACCACGCCCACCGCAGGCCCGGTCCACAGGCTCACCCATTGCGCCTTGATGTTCCCGGCTTTCGGCAGGTCCTGCGCCTGCTCGAGGATCTGCATCCCACCTCCACTGACTTGACTCAGGAGTTTTGCGCGCGACCTGGAGATCATCGGAACCCTGAGTCCTGTTCATATGCACGCTATCCGGCGATCGCGAGATTGGGAAGAACTTTCTGAGTAGAGTCAGTTTCATGCTGAAGCAGAAGGGTCTGCAAACTCGAGAGCGACTTCTCGGTGCCGCACTCGCCGAGTTCAAACGCGCGGGGATGGCCGGGGCCGACACGGCGGCGATCGTGGCCGCCGCGGGTGTCGCGCACGGCACCTTCTTCTTCCACTTCCCCACCAAGGAGCACGTGCTGATCGAATTGGAGAGGCGCGAGCAGGATCGGATGGCCGTCGAACTCAACCGGTTCTTCGGCACGCCGCACAGCGTGCGCGCCACCCTCGCCGAGTCGGTCCGCGTACTGGAGAAGCTTGAGCGCAGACTCGGCCGTCGGCTGTTCAAAGACTTTCTGGCCCTGCACTTCTCCACCACCCGGCCGCCGTCCGAAGAGTGGGGCAACTACCCCGTCATCGTCGCGGTCGTCGAAGACCTCGAGCGGGCGCGCGGCCGCGGCGAGATTCCGGCCGATGTCGACGTCATGCACAACGGCGTGTCGTTTCTCGTCGGTCTCTACGCGTTGTGGATCACCATTCCGGAGTCCGCCGAGATCCGGAAACCGGTGATCGACGAGTACCTCACCACCTACGTGCACGGGCTTCGCGTGCTACCCGACTTCCGAGACTGACGTTGTCGTCAAAACCGCGCGCTGACGGCCGACTGGCCGCACAATGAGCACTGCCCACACCACACGCAGGCGGGGCTGCCCAGATACGAGGAGAGCGTCATGAACAGACGTACCACTTCAGTGTTGTTCGCGGCGGGGTTCGCGACGGCTACCGCACTGATGCCGCTGGTCAGCGCGCCCATCGCCGGCGCTGACGTATGCGCCGGTGCCGACGGCAGGCACTTCGCCGCCGGCGGCTGCACCAATATTGCGGGCGATGCCGTGGCCGGTGCGGCCATCGCCGCGGCGCACGTCCCGTACGTCCCGGGCGAGGTGCCCTGCTACACCGTCGAAGGGGTGCCGTACTTCACGCCGCCCGGGGACCCCTGCTGAGTCGGTTGCCTCAGTCTGCGCGGCAGGGTCGCGGAAGTGAGATGAAGACCCCGTCCAACACCCGCCGGCGACCGGCTGCCTCCGCCGTCTTCCGCGACGCGGTGTTCAGCCTGTCGATGGTGCCGATCAGCAGCCGTCGTCGGTCTCGGCAGGGCTCGGCCGCCCATGCGGCTTGAGCCGCCGCGGCATAGCCGTGGCCACGATGCTCGACGCTGATCACCTCTTCGTTGATCACATCGCCGTCCATCCAGTCGATCCTGCCCGGCACCACCGCCAGTAGCCCGACGATGCCCTCGGGCGTGTGAACGGCTCGCAGCCGGCCGTGGCTGTGCCACTCAACGAGTTCTGCGGCGGTCGCGGCGGTGATGTTGCGGGCCAGACCGGGATCCAGTCGGCGGTATCGTTCCGTCACGATCGCCTCGGCCGCCGCCACGCGATTGAACGGTGCCAGCCGAACGGTCGGTCGAGGCGCGACCATCTCGCAATACGGTGCAGCGTAGACGCTTTCGTCAAGGACGACGCCGGCGCCGGTCAACCTGCCCGGGGACACCCGCACCCGCAGGAATCTGGGGGCGAACAGTGACCACTCCTGGCTGACGCACGCCCGCATCCGATTCAGGTCAGTGAAGCTGTGCGCGATGATCTCGACGAACGGGCGGCCGATATCGCGCCCGTAGAAGCGGATTCCGCCCAACAACGTTCCGGCGGACGTGCCGACGCGCCGGTGTAGGTAGTCAGCGGTCCGGACGCCGGGGAGATCAATGTGATCGGAGAACTCCCGACCAAAGGCGAGGTCTTCGGTGCGTGCCAGCTGATGGGCCAACCACTCGTCGAGCATCACCCGACCGTGCCGCCCATAGAGAGCGGCGGCGAGATCGAGCTCGTCGCGCAGTGAGGGCCAAGTGCCGTCGAGGGACATCACCCCCCAGTGAAGCCCCGCAGGCATGCTCCCTTCAACCGAATTTCGGTCAGACGGCAGATGGGGCCGGCGCGCGTGCTGCGCGTCGGCCCCACAACCGATTTCAGAACCGGGCGATGAACTTCAATGCCGCGTCCGCGACATCGCGCCAACCGTTGTCGATGGTCAACGAGTGTCCACGACCGGCGAATTCTACGAATTCGGTTTCATTGGGGTTCTTCTTGTACTGCTTGTAGGACGCCTTCGCGACGGCCGGTGGCACGGTGTGATCCTTCTCGCCGGAGATCACCAACAGCGGACCACGCTGCGGGTTCTTGGTGTTCACCGTCGCTGCCGACGCCGGATTGAAGTTGGCGACCGCCGCCTGGAACAACGGACGCCCGGGGCCCGCGACCGAATATCGGTCATAGAGCCGATCCGATTCCTCCTGCGATACCGCATTGCCGAAGGCGTACCGGAACTGCTTGGGTGTCAACGCAACCGACCGGCTGTAATTCAGCGGGTTGCCGAGCACCGGGAACGACGACCGCAATGTCGCCAGCGGCAGGGGCAGCACGCCACGGAACGGGGCCGGGTCGATGGCGACCGCGACGTGGGCCAGGCCGAGCCCGGCCAGCCGCTGGGTGATCAGGCCGCCGAAGGAGTGCCCGATGATGATCGGCTTGCGATTCAGGGCGCGTACGACGTCGACGTAGTGATCGGTGATCTCGGTGATGCCCTTGCCTGCGAACACCGACGGGTCGCGCCGTGCGTCGGCGGTGCTGGCGGGGTCGTCGGGCCATCCGGGGGCCAGGGTGACGAAGCCCTGCTCTTCGAACAGCGTCCGCCAGTTGTCCCAGCTATCGGGCAGCAGCCACAGGCCGTGCACGAAGACGACGGGTTGTGCTCCCGAGCGGTTGGCGCGGTCGATCTCGTTCTGTTCGCGTTCGCTGATGGTGGTCATCGACTTCTCCTCTAGTAGAAAGAACGGTCGTTCTCCATCTGTAACCACGCGGCTGCCACATCTGTTCCCGATAGCAGAAAGAACGTTCTGGCTCGGCGTACCGTGGATGTCATGGACTCCAGCGCGCCCGTGTCCGAACCCCGCGAGCGGCTCCTGCGCACCGCAACGGAGCTGTTCTACCGGGAGGGCATTCACTCGGTCGGCGTCGACCGCATCCTCGCCGAAGCCGGCGTCACCCGCGCCACCATGTATCGGCACTTCAAAGGGAAGGAAGATCTCGTCGAGGCCTACCTGGCCGCAGAAGACCAGACCATTCGCGGTTACTTCGCCGCCGCCGAAGACGCAGGTCCAGACTCCGACATGCTCGAGCTCGTCATCGATGGCATTGCCGAGGACATTGCGCGCTACCACACCCGCGGGTGCCCCTTCATCAACGCCGCCGCCGAGTACCCCGACCCCGAGAGCCGGATCCGCCGGCTGATCGCCGACCACCGCGGCTGGTTCCGCGCCGCCCTGCAGCACGCTGCCGCGGGGCGCGAACAACCGGCCGAGATCGCCGCGTCCCTGGCCCTGTTGCGCGACGCGGCGCTGGTCGGTGGCTATCTTGACGGGGTCGAGCACACGAAGCCGGCCTTTGTGCGAGCCGCCCGGCAGGCGGCAGGGCTCGCGGCGGCGGATCAATCCGGAAGCACCGGCCCGTGAACCGCACCAAACGCGCACAGACGATGTAGAAGTGATGCAGGACGCGCTGATCAGCTAACTTTGACGGGTTCGCCATTTTGGCGAAGCGCCGTTCGAGGGTGCTCTGTTCAGTCGCGAAAGGCATGAGGTGGATACCCGATCCGCTTTCCGAAGGCCACGGCCGCGAAGGAACTCGTCGAGGATCTCGTCGGCACCATCGATCCGTTGGCCCTGTCGCGCAGGGTGGCGGAGCAGGCATGTCGCCTTCTTCCCCACGTCGACGGCGCCGTGGTGGTGGTGCGGTTCGACGACGGGCCGCAGGTGGTCTCCGCGCATGGCGTATTGACACCGCTGCTCGGCATGGCGCCGCCGGCCCATCTGACACTCACCGAGGACGGCGGGTTACCCGCCGAGCACGATGCGGGCGCGGTCCTGAGCGCCCCGTTCCTGCGCGATTCGGTCGTACTCGGCTGGGTGTCGATCGTGTCGGCCGAGGGTGACGCCCTCGACGACAACCACGCGGTGATCATGGCAGCCGCCTGCCGCTTCATCTCCATCATTCTCACCGCCGACATCGAACTCGCGACGCACCTGGATGAGCTGCTGAGCAGTACGCCCGACGTCATCGACCCCGCCGCACGCTTCCTGGCAGCGCTGGTCGCCCCACGAGCGGCTGCCCGCCGCCAGGTGCGTGCCGATATCGCGGACGTCTCCGACGACGAACAACTGCGCGCGGTGTTCCAGCCGGTGCGAAATCTGCTCGACCTGCAGATCGTCGGCTTCGAGGGGTTATGTCGATTTGCCGACGGTCACAAGACGTCCCCGGATACGTGGTTCGCCAAGGCGCATCGGGTCGGTCGTGGAACCGACCTCGAATTGCAGGCGCTTCGGGCCGTCCTGACGGCGGCACGAGAAATCCCGCAGCAGTTCGACATCGCCGTCAACCTCAGTCCCACCACGGCGATACAGCCTGCGGCGCAACAACTCCTGAGATCCGCCGGCCGGCAGATCACCCTCGAACTGACCGAGCACGAGCAGGTGACCGGGCCGATGTATCCCGAACTGGAGTCACTGCGCCGCGACGGGATACGCCTGGCGGTTGACGACACGGGCGCCGGCTTCTCCAATCTGAACAGGATCCTGCGGCTGCGCCCAGACGTCATCAAATTCGACCGAGAGCTCACCATCGATGTGCACCGTGACCCGGCGCGTCAAGCCCTGGCGACCGCGTTGGTGTACTTCGCCCGTGAGATCGGCGCGGTGACCGTGGCCGAGGGAATCGAGAACGAAGACCAACACCGCACCCTGCGCGACCTCGGTATCCACTACGGCCAGGGCTACTTCCTCGGGCCACCCAGACCAGTCGGAGATCACCTCGCGGAATTCGCGTCGCGTCCCGCCACACCGAGCCCCTGAGCGTGCGCAAATCACACCGAAGTGTAGATGGAGGCGATTCGGGTATAAGGTCCATTGTCCACTGCCACAACGTGAGTGAGTGTTCACATGAGCTACCCGTTCTCCCCCGACGACCTGCGCCCCTCTGGGAAGCGAGGCATCCCACCTGGCGACCGTGTGCGCATGCAGGAGCTCAATGCCTGGCCCGGCAGGTTGTGGCTGGCAATCGCGGTGACCGCGGTGGCCGTCGTGGCCCTGGGGCTGGTCATCCTGTCGTGACGGAGCCCTCGGCCATACTGGCCTGGTGAACCCCGTCCTGGGCTGGAGCGTGATCGGCCTGGCTGTTGCCGGCCTGATCACACTGACCGTGCTGCTGGTCGTGACGCGCAGCAAGCTCACCGGGGCCCGCCAGGAAATCGAACGCCTGCGACGGGACAGCCCTCGTCGCCGCCGGCCCCGCGGACTGGCACCGGTCGCGATCAAAACCGTGTGGCAGGCCGCGGACTCATTAATCAACAAAGGTGTCCGGGCCACCGTTCGCAACTCGATCGAGGACCTCGCGGGATGGGCCCGGGTAGAGCGGCCCGACCTCGCCAGGCTGACCGCCGACGGGCAAGCTGTGATCGTCTTCTCCGATATCGAGGGCTCGACCGAGCTCAACGACGCCCTTGGTGACCGCGAATGGGTGAAAGTGCTTGAGCGGCATAACAAACTTTTCTATAAGCACGTCGAGAAGCACAGTGGGCACGTCGTGAAGACACAGGGCGACGGCTTCATGATCGCCTTCGCAGACCCCCGACAGGCCGTCCGCTGCAGCCTTGGCGTGCAGCAGGCATTGACCGAGGACCCGCAACGGTGGGACGACATCCGGGTGCGGATCGGCGTTCACATGGGCACCTCGGTCCGGCGCGGCGACGACCTGTTCGGGCGCAACGTCGCCATGGCCGCTCGGGTGGCCAGCCTGGCCGAGGGTGGTGAAGTGCTCATCAGTGAGCCGGTACGGCAAGCCGTCGGCAAGCTGCCGGGTGCGGAGTTCGGGCTCCCCCGCGATGTCGAACTGAAAGGCTTGCAGGGCAGGCACACGGTCTACGCGGTGGCCTGCTCCGATGCTCCGGCGCTCGAGGGCGTCGGGGATCAGGCCGACCAGTTGTAGCGGCCTACATCCGCAGCGTCACGGCGAGCAGTGCGATGACGCCGAGGCCGGCGATCAGGGCGGCGACGATCGAGGCGATCGAATACCGCATTGGCCCGAAATCGGAAGAGAGTGCGCGCAGTTCCTGCCGGTGCTGGACCCAGCCCAGGATGAGCGCGGTAAACCCCACCACGATCATCACGACCCCGACGATCTGTGGGCTGACGAACGGTTCGCGGAGCCGTTCGCTCGCCGAGAGGTAGCGGAAGATCTGATAGATCGTGAAACCGAAAGCGATCAGTGACGTACTGGTTCGCGTCCACGCCATCAGCGTGCGTTCCAGCGCCAGACGGGTTCGTTCCGCGGCAAGCCGTGTGTTGGCATCCTGCGCACGATCGGTCATCGCGGGCACACTTCCTTCGGCTGCGTCAATCGAGACTCACCGGAGCATACGGTCGTGCCGACGGAGTCGAGGATCAGGTGGTGGCGAACGGAATGATCGTCGACAGGATGTCCTTGACGGTGTCCGGCAACGTGGCATCGTGCATCAGCATGGCACCGGCGAAACTCAACGCGAAGACCAGGGCCAAGGCGAACGCCACGACGGCGGAATCGCCTGCACGCGAATGGAGCAGCGTCTGGCACCGCCCACGCGCCCGCGAGGTCACTGTCGCTGGATCGTCGTGCCGGCCCCGCGTCCGGGAAGCCCCGGTCCCGCGTTGTGTCGTTGTCATCGTGACTCCCCTCGATTCGACGCCCGATGCGGTTGGTCAGGTCACGGTCAGATAGGTGAGGCTGCCGATTCCCGCGATCAGGCAGTAGATCGCGAACGGGGTCAGCGTCCGCGTCTCGAAATATTTCGTCAGGAATC
>JAHFVC010000021.1:0-15343 GCA_023264765.1 Mycobacterium sp.
CATCATCATCGAGAGCCGTTGAGACGAACCAGGTTTCGAACGCACTACACGGCGGATAGATACCGGCGTCCAGGAGCGCGTGGAAGAAGGCCGGGTAGCGCCAGGTCTCGGTGGCCTTGGCGGTGGCGAAGTCCGTCGGCTCGGTCTCGCCGAAGAAGACGGTGAGGAAGTTCCCGGCCCGCGAAACGTGATGCGCCACCGAGGCTTCGGTCAAGGCGTCGGTGAGCAGACCACCGAGCCGGTCGGCGTTGGCATCCAGGGCGGCGTACGCCGCGTCATCGGCGGCGGCCAGCGTGGCCAGGCCCGCGGCCATGGCGACCGGGTTCCCGGACAAGGTGCCCGCCTGGTAGACCGGCCCCAGCGGGGCCAGCCGTTCCATCACCTCGGTGCGGCCACCGAACGCCGCTGCGGGTAGGCCACCGCTCATCACCTTGCCGAAGGTGAACAGGTCGGCGTCCACCGGGTCGACGCCGTACCAGCCGGCGCGGCTGACCCGGAAACCCGTCATCACCTCGTCGAGGATGAGCAGTGCTCCGTGCTCGGCGGTGATCCGCCGCAGGGCGGCGTTGAAGCCCGGCAGTGGAGCCACGGTGCCCATGTTGCCCGGGCTGGCCTCGCTGATCACGCAGGCGATGTGTTCACCGTGCTCGGCGAAGGTCGCCTCGACGGCGGCGACATCGTTGTAGGGCAGCACGATGGTGTCCGCGGCGGCAGCTCCGGTGACACCGGGCGAGGACGGCAGCCCGAGCGTCGCGACGCCCGAACCGGCATCGGCCAGCAAGGCGTCGCTGTGCCCGTGATAGCAGCCGGAGAATTTGATGATCTTGGGACGGCCGGTGTAGGCGCGGGCCAGCCGGATGGCGCTCATGGTGGCCTCGGTGCCGGAATTGACGAAGCGGATGCGCTGCACCGGGGCAACGCGGTCGATGATGGCCCGGCCCAGCTCGGTCTCCGCCGGCGTCGGCGCACCGAAGGACAATCCGTCGGCCGCCACCCGCTGCACGGCTTCCACCACCGCCGGGTGCGCGTGGCCGAGGATCATCGGCCCCCACGAGCACACCAGGTCGACGTAACGGTTGCCGTCCGCGTCGGTAAGCCAGTAGCCGTTGGCCGAGGTGATGAACCGAGGAGTGCCGCCGACCGCGCTGAATGCTCGAACCGGCGAGTTCACGCCGCCGGGGATGACGGAAGACGCGTCGGCGAACAATGCAGCGGAGGCAGCCGTGCTTGTCATGGTGACCAGTGTTCCAGCTGGAAGGCGAATACCAACTACAGGGTGTAGTGGAAAAGCGGAGAAGTTGTTCCAGCAACTTTTCGTTTGCGTGATACATGGCACTTGAACTGGTGATTGCGAGAGTATTTGCTTTAATAGGAAAGTGAGCAAAGCCGGCCAGCCAACAGGGGCTCGATCCGCCAGCGCCCTCGTGCGTCAACTCGCCGACGCCTTCGGGCTGCACGGCGAGAGCACCGCGGTACGGCAGGGCGCCGAACGGACGTCTTACGGTGACCTGTGGCGCCGTTCAGGGCACTGGGCCGCGATGCTGGGTACGCACAGAATCGGCAAGAGCGATGTCGTAGCGGTGGAGGACACCCGCACATGCGACACCATCGCGCTCATCCTCGCCCTGTGGCGGATCGGCGCGACACCGATGCCGTTCGGGACCGATCTCCCGGCGAAGCGCCTAGGCCAGATGCGCGACATCGCACAGCCCGCGCTGGCAGTGGTGGCGACCGAGACCGGCAGGCATCTGGTGGCCGGCGTCGCCCAGATCGACATGACCGAGATCGACTCCGGACCCACCGACTTCACTGCGGACGCGGACCTGGCCGGAGACGAGTTGGCCTACCTGTTGTTCACGTCGGGATCGACCGGTACGCCCAAGGCGGTGGCCATGCCACTGCGGGGACTGGGCCCCTTGATGACCTGGCAGGCAAGCCAGGGTCCCCGGATCACCTGCCAGTACGCCCCGCTGTACTTCGACGTCGCGTTCCAGGAGATCCTGTCCACCTTGCTCGCGGGTGGCGAGCTCGTGCTCGTGGATGCGGACACCCGCCAGAATTTCGGTCGGCTCGCCGAGCTCGTCGCGGCGGACGGCGTCGAGCGGCTGTTCCTGCCGACCGCCGCGCTCGACCCGTTCTGCCAGGTCGCGACGGTCGCCACACCGGACCTGCAGGACGTCATCGTCGCCGGCGAGCAACTGCACGTGACTCCCGCGGTCCGCACCTTCTTCACGCAGAATCCGCAGACCCGGTTGAGCAACCACTACGGCCCCTGTGAGACGCACGTCGTCACCGTGCACGAACTCACCTGGCCTCCGGCGGAGTGGCCGGCGACCCCACCCATCGGAGCGCCCTTGCCCGGCGTGCACATCCGGCTCGCATCCCATGAGGCCGCCGCAGCAGATGGCATCGGCGAGCTGATCATCGAGGGTCCCTGTGTGGCCGACGGTTACTACCGCTCCCCGGAACGCACCGCAGAGCGGTTCGGGACCACGCCCGACGGCGTCCGCAGCTACCGCACGGGGGATCTGGTGCGCTGGAGCGACGGCGTTCTGGAATTCTGCGGCCGCGCGGACCGCCAGGTGAAGGTTCGCGGCTTCCGTGTCGAGATCGACGAGGTCGAAGCCACCCTCAAGCAGCACCCGGCCATTGCCCAGATCGCGGTTGCACCCCACCCGGTCGGGAGCGAAACCGTGCTCGTCGCCTACGTGGTGGACCGTTCGGCGAGTGCGCAGGCCGGACCTGAGCATCCGGTCGTGCGCCGGCACGTGCCGGAGTGGATCGCGTTCGCCGCCGACAAACTGCCCGAATACATGGTCCCGTCGATCTGGGTGGAGCTGACCGAACTCCCGTCGACGCCGACCGGCAAGGTGGACCGGCTCGCACTTCCGCAGCCGCCGCTGCAGCGCCCACCGTTGGCGGTCGGCTTCCGGCCGCCGAGCGGCCCGGTCGAACTCAAGGTGGCCCAAGCCTGGGATGACGTTCTCGGCTTCCCGGGCTCGGGCGCAGACGACCCGTTCTTCGAGGCAGGAGGCAGCTCGCTCATGGCGACGCGCCTGATGGCGCGGTTGAGTCACGCCCTCGGCGTGAACATCTTCGTGTCACGGCTTTTCGAAGCACCCACCATTGCCGGCCTCGCTCGCAGTCTGCAGGCGCATCACCCGGACGAGGTACGAGCGTGGGCGGGCGACAGCCGGCAGCCGGCCACGGCATCCGCCGCCGCCCGGCCCGCTGCGCGGTCGCCGCGCACCACCGACCACATCGCGATCGTGGGCATGTCCGCGCGCGTACCGGGCGCCGCGACGGTGGCGGGGTTCTGGCAGAACCTGCTCGACGGCGTCGACTCGCTTCGGATCCTCACCCCCGACGAACTCGCCGCCGCCGGCGTTCCCGAGGCCGTGTCCCATGGCCCCGACTACGTGCCCATCTCCGGCTGGATCGACCACGCCGACGCGTTCGACCACGCGTACTTCGGCTACACGCCGTTCGAGGCCGAGCGGATCGATCCGCAGCAGCGCCTCCTTCTGGAACTCGCGGTCGCCGCATTCGACGATGCAGCCATCGCCACGGCGCCAGGCGGACTGCGCGCCGGCATCTACGCCGGCGTGGCTGCCAACAGTTACCTCACGCGCAACGTCCTTCCGCACGACCAGGCCCACGAATTCGGCTTGGACTACACCCTTCTCGGCAATGACAAGGACTACGTCGCCACGCGGATCGCGTACAAGCTCGGCTTCACCGGCCCGGCCCTGACTGTCCAGACGGCCTGTTCCTCCAGCGGCGTGGCTTTGCATCTTGCGTGCCAGGCGCTGCTGCACGACGACTGCGATGTAGCGCTCGCCGGCGGCGCCGCCCTGCCGTGGCAGTACCAGCATGGTCACCAGCACGTGCCCGGCGGCGCGCTCAGCGCTGATGGCCGGATCCGTCCTTTCGACGCGGCAGCCAGCGGCATGGTGCTCACGGCCGGCGGAGCGTGTCTGGTCCTGCGCCGCCTCGATGAGGCGATCGCCGACGGGCACACCATCCACGCCGTCATCCGCGGGACGGCCCTGTCCAACGACGGTGCAGCCAAGGCCAGCTTCACCGCGCCCGGTGTTCCGGGCCAGCGTTCCGTGATCCGGGCCGCCCTGGACCGCGCCGGCGTCAACGCCCGCGATATCGGCACCGTGGAGGCGCACGGAACAGGCACCCCTGTCGGCGATCCGATCGAGGTGTCGGCCATCACCGCTGCCTGGCGCGAGGACACGCCCGACGTCGGCTACTGCGCGATCGGGAGCGTGAAGAGCAACATCGGGCACCTCGACGCGGGCGCCGCTGCCATCGGGGCGGTCAAGCTCGCCCTGATGATTCGGCACGGTGAGCGGCCGGCCAGCTTGCACTGCGACACCCCCAACCCGGAGTGCCAGTTCGAGGACACCCCGTTCGTGGTCAATCACGAACGAACGTCCTGGGAGAGTTCCGGTCCCCGGTTGGGCGCGCTGTCCTCGTTCGGCTTCGGCGGCACCAATTTCCACGCCGTCTTCGAGGAGGGGCCGACGGCGGCGTCCACGCCGGCCCGGCGGCCCTGGCAACTGCTCCGCCTGTCCGCCAAGAGCGCGGCGGCGTTGGCGACCGTGCAGTCCGAGTTGGCCGACGCTTTGACCGGCGCAGCGCTGACCGCCGGCACCCTGTCGCTGGCCGATGTTGCCCATACCCTCGACGTCGGCCGCAACCGGCACCCCCACCGCGCCGCGGTGATCGCGAGTACACCCGAGCAGGCCGCCGACCGCCTGCGCACGCCTGCGCACGTCATCACGGGCGGCAGCCCGCTCCCCGATCCACGTCTCGTGTTCGCCTTTCCCGGCCAAGGCGCGCAGCACCCCGGCATGGGACGCCGCCTGTACGAAACCGAACCCGTCTTCCGCAGCGCGGTGAACCAGTGCGCCGACATCCTGCTCAACGACATCGGCGTCGACCTACGCGACCTGCTGTATCCCACCGGGGACACTGCCGCCACCGACACTGCGGCCGAAGCCCTGCGCAACACCCACCTCGCCCAGCCGGCGATCTTCTCGATCAGCTACGCGACGGCGAAACTATGGATGAGTTGGGGGCTCACGCCGGAGACGATGCTCGGGCACAGCGTCGGCGAATTGGTGGCCGCAACGCTGTCCGGCGTCTTCAGTCTGGACCACGCACTGCAGATCATCGCCGAACGCGGACGACTGATGCAGTCGATGCCGGCCGGCGGCATGCTGGCCGTGCGGATCTCCGAAGACCATGTGCTGCCGTATCTCGGCGACGACGTTTCGGTCGCCGGTGTCAATTCGCCTCAGGTGACGATCCTTTCGGGGCCGCACCCAGCGCTGGCGTCGGTGCGCGAACGCCTCGAGGCCGACGGCTTCGGGACCACGCCGCTACACACCAGCCATGCATTCCATTCGGCGATGATGGACCCCGTACTGACGCAGTTCGCCCAGGCCGTCGGCCGGTACCCGCTCAACGCACCGACGATCCCGTTCTACTCCAGCCTGACCGGCCTGCCGATCACACCCGAGCAGGCTCAGGACCCGCAGTACTGGGCCCAACAGTTGCGCGGCGCCGTCCGGTTCGGCCCGGCGGTCGGGCACCTCGTCCACACTCCGGGCGTGGTCCTCCTGGAATGCGGTCCGGGCCAGAATCTCACCACCAGTGCCCGGCAGACCCTGGCCGATCCGACCGTCGACGCCCGGGGCGCCGTGACCATCGCATCGCTCCCGCACGCCGCGGTCACCGACGCCGACGATGCCGAACACCTCGGCACCGCCATCGCTCGATTGTTCGTCGCCGGCGTCGAACTCGATACGCGCCGCTTCACCGCCGGAGAGAGCCGCGCCCGCGTCAGCCTGCCCGGCCACCCCTTCGCCCGCACCCGCCACTGGCTCGAGCCCGGCGACGCCACCATTCCGGCGGCGACGTCGACGTCGGCCGCCCGACGCCCGGAGGCAGCGGTTGCGCCGGACGCCGACGTCGCGACCGGACCCGCCTCCACCCTCGATGCGGTGCGCGAGCTGTTTCTCGACGTGGCCGGCGTCCAACTCGAGCCGGGCGACGAACACGACACCTTCTTGGAACTGGGCTTCGACTCGCTGCTGCTCACCCAGATCACGACGCACCTGAATACCCGGATGGGCACGTCGCTGAAATTCCGGCAGCTGCTGGAGCAGTTCCCGACCGCTCACACCCTGGCTGCGCACCTCGACGAACTGGGCGCCGATGACGCATCGGTCCAGACAGACGCACCGGCGGCCATGACGCTGCGCCAAGGCGCCAAGATCAAGACCACGGGCGGCGAAGAACTCACCGCACAGCAACGCGCGGCGTTGGACGCGCTCGTCGCCCGCTACACCGAACGGACCGCCTCCAGCCGCACCTACGCCGACGAGCACCGCACGTATCTCGCTGATCCTCGTGCCGTGTCCGGATTCCGACCGTTGTGGAAGGACCTCGTCTATCCGTTGGTGTCGGCCAACTCCCGCGGACCGCGCTTCACCGATGTCGACGGCAACTCCTACGTCGACCTCACCAACGGTTATGGCTCGAGCTTCTTCGGGCACCGGCCCGATTTCGTGGTGGACGCGGTCCACCGCCAGATCGACACCGACATCATCATCGGCCCGCAGAGCCCCATCGTCGGCGAGTCGGCGCGACTCTTCACCGAGATGACCGGCCACGACCGGGTTACCTTCTGCAACACCGGGTCCGAGGCGGTGCTCGCCGCAATCCGGTTGGCGCGCACCGTGACCGGCCGCAATCTGATCGTGCAGCACGAAGGCGACTATCACGGCATCAACGACGAGGTGCTGGTCCGTGGCACCCCGAGCGGGCGGACCATTGCGGCCACTCCCGGTGTTCCGCCCGAGAGTGTGGCCAACGTCCTGATGTTGGAGTACGGCAGTGCGAAGTCGCTGGAGGTCCTGCGCGAACGCGCAAACGAGTTGGCGGCCATCGTCATCGAGCCCGTCCAGTCCGGTAACCCCGATCTGCAGCCGGCCGACTATGTCCGCGAGGTGCGCCGCATCTGCGACGAGAGCGGTACCGCGCTCATCATGGACGAGGTCATCTGCGGATTCCGGGTGCACTGGGCCGGCGCCATGGGGCTGTGGGGTGTGCAACCCGACCTCGCCTGCTACGGCAAGATCTTCGGCGGCGGCATGCCCGTGGGCGCACTGGCCGGCTCAGCACGCTTCATGGACGCGCTGGACGGCGGAGCCTGGCAGTACGGCGACGACTCGATGCCCGAGGTCGGGGTCACCTATTTCGCCGGGACGTTCGTGCGGCACCCGCTGACCATGGCCGTCGTCCTTGCCACATTGCGGCACATGCAGGCGAATCCCGGTCTGCAGGAAGAGGTCAGCCGAGCGGCAGAGGACTTGGTCGACCGCCTGCACACCCTGTTCAGGGCGACGGGGATGCCCATGCGTATCGCCCGGTTCGGCTCACTCATGAAACCGAAGTGGATGCAGTCGCTCGCGTTCGGCGAGCTGTTCTACTACTTCCTTCGCGAAGCTGGAATCAACGCCTGGGACGGCCGCCCGAATTACCTCACGACTGCGCACGGCGAAGCCGAACTCGACGCCATCGTCGCCGGATTCGCCTATGCCATCGACCAGATGAAGTCTGGCGGCTTCCTCGACGATGTGGTGCCGTCGGCGGAACTGTTCGGCATCCCCGCGCACAGTGACGAGCCGATCACGGTGCCCAGCACCGAATCCCAGCGTGAAGTGTGGTTGGCGGCGAGGTTTGTCGGCAACAACAGCGTCGCCTACAACGAGGGCCTGGGCCTGACCCTGGACGGCGAACTCGACCAGCAGGCGCTGCGCCGGGCCCTGCAGATCCTGCTGGACCGGCACGAGTCCCTGCGTGCGCATTTCTCCCGCGACGGCCGGTCCCTGATCATCGAACCTGAACTGACACTGGACCTACCCGTGCTCGACGTTGCGCATCTGGATGAGTCCGGCCGGGCCAAGGCGCTGGAGCAGTGCTGCGACGAGGAGATGGCCGCGACCTTCGATCTGCGGCGCGGGCCACTGGTGCGGTTCCGGTTGGTGCGCCTTGCCCCGACTCAGCACCGGCTGCTGTTCACCGCGCATCACGCCGTCTGCGACGGCTGGTCGGGTGCGGTGGTGCTCACCGAGTTGGCGGCGCTGTATTCCGCGGACGTCGAGCGGCGCGAGATCACCCTGCCGGTGGCTCCGCGCTACGCCGACTACAGCCTCATCGAGCGACATTTTCTGCAGTCCGCGGAAGGTCAAGCGCATCAGCAGTATTGGCTCGATCAGCTACGGGATGCGCCCGCTCCGCCGCAGTTGCCGCCCGACCGGGTCGCCGAGACCGGTGATCTGCGGGCCGCCCGCGTCGATGTGCCGCTGGAGGCCGAGTTGGTGGGCCGGCTGCGCAGCGTCGGCAGTGCGCACGGGGCCAGTTTGGTGGCCACCATGCTCACGGCGTTCGCCGGGTTGTTCTATCGGCACACCGGCCAGGATGACATGGTGATCGGGCTGGCCGCGGCCGGGCAGTCTTTCCACGATCAGGGCAAATTGGTGGGGCACTGTGTCAACCTGCTGCCGCTACGGCTGCGCCAAAACGGTGCCGAGAGTTTCGCGGCGGCGTTGGGCATCACGCGTGGCGCCATCCTGGATGCCTACGACCATCAGGGCGTCAGCTTCGGCACCCTGCTGCCGGAGCTGCAGCCGGTCCGCGACGGCGATCGCCCGCAGCTGGTGAGCGTGGTGTTCAACCTCGACGTGCGCGATGACGACATCCACCACAGCGGGTTGACCGTCGGCTACGAAACTTTGGTGCGGCAGGCCGAGACCTTCGAGTTGTTCATCAACATCGTCGACAACGGCACCGACCTGGTGCTGGAGGCCAGCTACCGGACCGGGCTGTACAGCGAGGACCAGATCCGCAGTTACCTGGCGTCGTATGAGCTGCTGTTGCGCAGCGCCTGCGAGGCGCCGCAGAGCGCGGTGGATCAGCTGGCGATCTAGCGCGGGGCCAGTACGAACACCGGATGGTCGGCGTCGGCGGGCAGTTTGCGCCAGTATTCCTCGACGACGCGGCCTGCCAGCGGGCGGTAGACGGCGATGATCGGGCCACGGTCCGGGACCGGTACCTCCGCCGCCACATAGGGCGTGCCACCGAGCTCGATGTTCGGGTCGGCCCGCACGTTGCGCACCCAGTCGGACTCGCCGCGGGTGGACACCAGGTACTTCACCCCCGCCACCTCGGGCACGACGACCGGAATGCGCTGGGTCCCGCCGCTGCGGCGGGTGATGACGAGTGTCCGGGTGCCGCCGATGCCGAATGCCATCGCCAGCCGGTTGAACACATTCACAACGAACCACGGGGGCTTGAGGTAGGCCACGATCCGAGTGTGAAGGAAGCGCTGCGTGGAGAACAGCCTCAGGTACCGTGAAGTTCAGGCATCGGGCGTCCGAATACGAACCGAAGGTTTCCTATGCGCACCACTCGACTCCTGCACGTTCTCTCCGCGCTGTTCGCCACCACCGTCGTGGCACTTCCGGCGCCCCCAGCTTCGGCTGATCCTTGTCCGGACGCCGAGGTGGTGTTCGCCCGCGGCACCGGCGAACCACCAGGTGTCGGCGGGATCGGGCAGGCTTTCGTCGACGCCCTGCGCGCCAAGGCCGGCGGCAAGTCGGTCGCGGCGTACCCGATCAACTATCAGGCAAGCGCGGACTTCAACGACGGATTTCAGTTCGCCCTGACCGTGATCGACGGGATCAGGGACGCCACCAACCACATTCAGGCGACCGCAGCGAGTTGCCCCGCCACCAAGATGGTGTTGGGTGGCTTCTCCCAGGGCGCCGCGGTGGCAGCCTTCACCACCTCGGCCCAGATCCCGGACGGTGTCCCCGCCGCATTCGTCCCACCACCGATGCCACCGGAGATCGCTTCGCACATCGCCGCGGTGGCATTGTTCGGAAGACCGTCCAACCAATTCCTCGGCGACGCCGGCGCACCGCAGATCACCATCGGCCCGCTGTATGTGCCCAAGACCATCGATCTGTGCGCACCCGGCGACACGATCTGCAACGGCGCCCCACCGGGGCCGCCCACCGGCGCGCACAACTCGTACGTCGCCGACGGCTTGGTCAACCAGGCTGCCGATTTCGCGGCAGCGAGGCTGTAGGAGGGCGGACACCATGCAGCTACCGCAATGGCTGGCCCGGTTCAACCGGCATGTCACCAATCCGATCCAACGCCTGTGGGCGGGCTGGCTGCCGACCATGGGCATTCTCGACCATGTCGGACGCAAGTCCGGAAAGCCTTACCGCACACCGCTGTCGGTATTCAGCACCCACGACGGTGTTGCGATCCTGCTCAGCTACGGCCCGGACCGGGACTGGCTGAAGAACATCACCGCAGCCGGCACCGCCACGATCAAACGGGGCGGACGGACCGCCCGGTACGTCGACCCGCGCGTGGTCACCAAGGCCGAAGCCGCACAGACGGTGACGGGGCCGGCCAGGTTCGTCTTCCCGCGAATCCCGTTCGAGCAGGCCGTGCTGCTGCGCCGGGTGGAGTCGTGACCGCACGCGGCCGCGCCCGGTTCAACCGCAAGTACACCAACCGAGTCGTCGAACCACTGTCTGGCCTGCTGCCGCTGTGGTCGGTGATCGAACACACTGGCCGCAAGTCCGGGACGTCCTATCGCACCCCGGTGACAGCCTTCTCCACCGCCGATGGTGTCGCCGTCCTCCTGCCCTACGGGACGGACACCGACTGGGTGCGCAACCTGTCGGCCGCCGGCGGCGGCCGGGTCCAGATGCTCGGCCGCACCTTCGCCGTCACCGATCCCCGGGTGGTGCCCAAGGACGAGGCGCTGGCCGTGGCCAAGGCGCCGTGGCGTCAGCTGTTACGAGCGGTGAAGGTCGATTCCGCTCTGCTGCTCACCCGTGCCAGGTGAGGATGCCGTCTCCGGTGAGCATCGCCGCGCCCGGCATCACACGAAGACGGTACGGCGTCAGTCGCAGCGCCGCGAACGACGGCGAGGTGGGTCCGTCCCAGCCCGGGATGATGCTCGGGTCGTAGCCGACCGGAGCCGGTCCGTTGGCGAATTTGTCCCACACCTGCGCCCGCGTCTCGTCGTCGGTGTACCACTCGACCAGGGCTTCCGCGCTGCACGTGTCGTGACTGGGCGTCCAATAGCTCAGCGACACATAGGGATGCACCGCCAGATGCGCCTTCTTGAGCGGGGTGGGGGCGGTGGCGATCCAGCCGAACAGATCGGTGCCGTCCCACTCCCAGATGGGGTGCAGAATCCGGCTGCGGGGCTGCCCGTCGGCGTCGACGGTGGCCACCGAGGCCCATACGATCGAGTGGGCCATCTCGATGAAGGCAGGTGCGATTCGATCCAGCGTGCTCACACCAGCCAGATTAGGTGTTGTCGGCCTTGCCGAAGCGAGGATTGCCGTCGTCGTCCAGCCAGTCGTTGATGGCGGTACCCGTGACGGTGCCGTTGCTACCGGGCAGCTCCACGGTCGGACGGGTGTCGTCATAGGCCTTCATGACTTCTTCGGCCTTCTTGTGGTGTTCCTCGGTGACGGTCGGTGCATCTTGGTTGGGTAAGTGGCCTTCGTTGCTCATATCTCAGGCTGCCCGAAAGTGTGACCTACCAAACACGGCTCGTCAGGCCGGGACGGTCCGGACCGCGGCCGGCAGGCTCGGCAGGAAATGCTTGGTGGCGAACGCCCGGACGTCGTCGGCGGTCTGCAGCGGCTCCACACTGGGCAGCAGTAAGGCCATCGCCGCGTAGCGCAGGATCGTGTCGGCGAGCTCGTTGACCGCGGGCTCACCGATCCTCTCGGCAAAGCCGGCGGGAAAGATCACCCGCAAGGCATCGGCCATCCGCTCGACCGCGGCACCGTAGTGCTGCTGCATCAACTCCATCACCAGAGCGGGCTCGTCGACCATCATCTGGTTGAGCACCCGGTGCCTGCGGAAGCGCAGGATGGACAGGGTGAATGCCTCGACATAGTAATTCGATTGCGGCCCCGATGTTTTCAGCTCTCGCGCGATATCGGCGAACAGCGCGACGTTCTCGCGCTCGATCACCGCTCCGACCAGTTCGTCGCGGTTGGCGAAGCGGCGATAGATGGTGGTGCGGCTGACCCCGGCCCGTTTCGCGACGTCGTCGAGCGCGACCCGGCGAAAGCCGTGCCGTTCGAACTCGACGAGCGCCGCGTCGAGGATCAGTTGGGTGGCGTCAGGTGTTGGCATAACCCCGCTGCGCAAACTTGTTGTAGCGCACCGACATCGGCAACCGATCCCACGCCCAGTTGACCGGCGTGGACCGCCAGAACGCGGCGAATCGCTGATAGTTGCGTTCCTGGCGCTCGGTCCACGGCAGGTTCAGCAGGACACGGGCCCGCGGCGGCAGCCCGCCGGTGGTCAGGAACGCCGCCATCGGGTTGAACACCGGCGCAACGACTTTCCACGCCAGGGGATGCACACCCTTGGGCTTCGGGAAGCCCTTGGTGACGTACCCGACGCCGTACTGAGCCGTCTTGTGCCCGACCACGATCTCGTCCATCATCCGGTCCCAGTACTGCTCGAACTCCGCGTACGTGGCGGGCATGGCGCGATCGCTCACGCCGTAGCGGCGGTACCAGGTCTTGGACTCCAGATAGATCTGCTCCTTCTCGTCGTCGCTCAGGCGTTTGACGAACGTGTCGGCGAAGTACAGAACCTGCTCGACGAAGGTGGCGTGCGCCCAGTAGTACGTCTCCGGATCCAGCGCGTGGTAGCGCGACCCGTCGGGCATATCGCCCTTGATGCCCTTGTGGAAATCGCGCACCTTCTGGCCCGGGTTGTCGCCGTCGGAGCCGTACACCGTCATCATGATCGGCGGAATCGACCGTTTCACGCGGGCCGCCGTGTCGGCGAAGAACACCGAATGGTCCAGCACGCCCTGACCCAGTTCGGCGAGCATGTTCTGCAGAACGGCGGGGCGCGGCCCGATCAGGTACATCCGGTTCTCACCGAAGTACTTCCACACCAGCGAGTCGGGACCCAAGGGCAGGGCGTCGGTCTGCTGCGGCTGCTCGGCCAATTCAGTCATGGGTACAGTGTTACAACTTTTGAACTTTGTTCCAAGTCAGTGTGGCGGAGCTCACGCGCCCCGACCTGTCGGTGCTCGACGCCAGGGTGAACTCAGGTTCGAATCGCAGGCATCGTCGCTGATCAGCGACATCGCCGGCACCTGAAGCGAGGAGGCCGCTCTGGCCGCCCGGCGCTCCCGACGATCCGCCGTTTGAGTAGAGGTGGTTCGGACAGGTGACGTCGACGTAGACGGAGTCACCGACCGCCGCCTCGTCCGACGAGTTGGGGTTGTTCACGTTGACGACGGTGCAGTCCGCCAGTTGCTGGGTGTCAAAGCCGCTGACCCAGTTGATCCGGACGATGTAGCCCTGTGCCTCCAGATCGGCGATCACCGCGTCGGCGCCGTCAGCGCGGGCTACCGGCGCGAGAGCACCAGCCAGGACAAGGATCAACACCGCAACCGTGGATCGGGCTGCCAGGGACACAGCTCCATCTTGCTCCGGTCGGTCAGCGCGAGCGGCGCAACCGCGCGATGCCCAACACCGCCAGCACACCCGCCGCGGTCGCCAGGACCAGCGCCAGCACGATCAGCGGCGGGTAGTAGACCACCGACGTCGACGCCGGTTCGCCCTCCATGATGGGCGCCGCCTGCGCCGTTTCGCCGGCCGCCTGCCAGCTCAGCACGCAGCCCACCAGCGCGACGGCGGCCAGCGTCAGTTCCAGGATGGCTCGGCGGCTCACAGCTCCGGCTCCCCCACGATGGCATCCAGCGCGGCCCGAAGGGTGCGGTGACGCCGCGCCCAGGCCTGCCCGGATCGACCGTCGGTCATCTTGAGCCCGATCCCCGTCCGGCCGCGGGGCACCCCGGTCAACTCACCGAGGGCGCGGTAGGCCTGCCATTTCTCGGCTTCGGCTCCCTTCGCCTCCGGGAAGATCCGCACGATGTCCGCGGTGTCGATCGTCTCGGTGCCCTGCCGCAGCGTGGTGGGAGTCAGTTCGACGGACGTGTGGATGCGGGCCGCCTTGATCTGGATGGCCAGGAATCCGCTCACCAGCACCAGGAACACCGCAGGCACACCGAACTGGATGCCGGCGCCACCGGTCAGCTGGATCAATACCATCGCCAGCGCCGACAGCGGGCCAACCAGCAGCCACCACCAACTGGCGCCCGGCTCGTGGAACAGGACTTCGGGTGCGGGTTCGACGCCCGTCACGACCCGTCCTCGAACCACTGTGCAGCCGCGGGCCGGGTGAACAGCGTCGCTCCGATCGCCACCGGCACCACCCCGATGAGCGCGAGCAGTTCGAGGTTGTAGGGCGCGAACAGGGCGAGCAGGAAGACGATGAAGACGACTCCGCCGGCCAACGCCGCCAACGCGCGGCGGAATCGCTTGTCGCCGTTCCGGGTCCGCCCGGCCAGGAAACTCAGGCCGAGGCCGGCGAGCGCGAGTACCGCTCCGACCCCGCCATGCATGAGCAGGATGCGGTGCGCCTGGCCCTCACCCATCGACGGGAACGCACTTTCGGGCGTGGTCAGCGACGTGGTGATGCCGAGAATTCCGCCGGCCAGCAGCAGAACCGCACCCACCATCGTCAGCCAGAAAGCAATCGTGATGATCCGGGGACGTGGCGCGGTTGACATGGTCGGGACAGCCTAGCGGGTCAGATATTCGTGACTGTCCCTGCGGTGGAGCAAGAACACGCCGCCGATGATCAGCACCGAACCGATGATCGCGCAGGCGGCGTAGCCCATCGCCGCCGCCGAGCCCCGATCCACGGTGAACAGGCTGGTGATCGAATACATCACCGCGGTCAGGCCACCGGCGGTCAGTAGTGTGCGCGCCCACCGATAGCCGGCGCGCATCAACAGCGCGAAAGTCACCACCAGCGAGGTCATGATCACCAGGGACAACACCGTGAACGCGTAGGCCAGCCCGGCCGCTTTCGGGGCAGGCGCGCTGACGGTGTCGATGATGTTCGCGATCACCATCAACGGCAACGCGGTCATCCAGAGCCAGAATCCCGTATCGATGTCATCGGGGCGCCCGTCCGGGTGTTCGGGCTTCTCAGGTGCGCTCACGCCAGCCAGCCGGCGACGTCGGCCGCCCAGTAGGTGAGCACGATGTCGGCACCGGCACGCCGGATGCCGATCAACGACTCCAGCGCGGAGGCCTGCAGGTCGATCCAGCCGTTGGCCGCCGCTGCGCAGATCATCGAGTACTCGCCCGATATCTGATAGGCCGCCACCGGCACCGGG
>JAHFVC010000021.1:15353-24045 GCA_023264765.1 Mycobacterium sp.
CGTCGAGGTAACTCATCGCCGGTTTGACCGTCACCATGTCGGCGCCCTCGTCGATGTCGAGTTCGATCTCGTGCACGGCCTCGCGGGCATTGCCCGGATCCTGCTGATAGGTCCGCCGGTCACCCACCAGGCTGGAGGACACCGCTTCCCGGAACGGGCCGTAGAAGGCCGAGGCGAATTTCGCCGCGTAGGCCAGGATCGCGACGTCCTCGTGCCCGGCCTCGTCCAGACCGTCCCGGATGGCAGCCACCTGACCGTCCATCATCCCACTCGGACCCACCACCTGCGCACCCGAATGCGCTTGGGCCACAGCAAGTCTCACGTACTGCTCGTTGGTGGCGTCATTGTCGACCCGGCCGCGCGCATCGACGACCCCGCAGTGCCCGTGGTCGGTGAACTCGTCCAGGCAGGTATCGGCCATCAACACGGTGGCATCACCGAGATCGGCGGCCAGATCCCGCAGCGCGACGTTGAGGATGCCGTCGGGATCCACACCGACGGAGCCCGTCGGGTCCTTGTCCTCGTCGCGGGGAACCCCGAACAGCATCAGGCCTCCGACTCCGGCGGCCACCGCATCGGCGGCGGCACGGCGCAGCGAATCCCGGGTGTGCTGAACGACTCCCGGCATGGAGGTTATCGGGTGGGGCTCCGAGATACCGTCGGCCACGAACATCGGCAGCACCAGATGCCTTGGCTCAAGGGTGGTCTGCGCGACCAGCCGGCGCATGGCCGGCGTGGAGCGCAACCGCCGGGGACGATGCCGGGGGTAACCCATTAACGCCGGCGGCTCTTCTTGCGCGGCGGAGGCAGCGCACCTTCGGCACGCAACCGCGCGGCATGTTCCGCGAGCGCCTCCACCAGCGGGCCCACCGCAGCAGTCTCTGGCTGCACGTCCACGCGCAGACCGAATTCCGCTGCGGTCTCGGCCGTCTTGGGTCCGATACACGCCACGATGGTCCGGGCGTGCGGCTTGCCTGCGATACCGACCAGGTTGCGCACCGTCGAGCTGGAGGTGAAGCAGACCGCGTCGAAACCACCGGTCTTGATCATCTCGCGGGTGTGCGCCGGCGGCGGGGCGGCACGCACCGTCCGGTAGGCGGTGACGTCCTCGATCTCCCAGCCGCGCTCACGCAGACCCTCGGCCAGCGTCTCGGTGGCGATGTCCGCACGCGGCAGCAAGACCCGGTTCACCGGGTCGAAGATGTCGTCGTATTCCGGGAACTCGTCGAGCAGGCCGAGCGACGACTGCTCGCCGACGGGCACCAGCTCGGGGTTGATCCCGAAGGCGCGCACCCGGTCGGCGGTGGCCTGGCCGACACACGCGATCTTCACACCCGAGAACGCCCGGGCGTCCAGACCGAACTCGTTGAACTTGTCCCAAACCGCACGCACCGCGTTGGTGGAGGTGAACACCACCCACTGGAACCGACCGTCCACCAAACCCTTGACGGCCCTTTCCATCTGGGCCGGGCTGCGCGGCGGCTCGACGGCGATGGTGGGCACCTCGACCGGAAGCGCGCCGTGGCCGACCAGCTTGTCGCTCATCTCGCCGGCCTGGTCCTTGGTGCGTGGCACCAGCACGGTCCAGCCGTAGAGGGCCCGGCTCTCCCACCAGTTCAGCTTGGCGCGGTTGGCGACGGTCTTGCCGATGGTGACCACCAGCGGACCGGCCAGCGGACCGGGCGTACCGCCGTTGACCTCGGCGGCCTGCTGAATTGCCTTGTCGCCCAAGCCCGAAAGCGTGGTCTCGACCGAATGTTGCTGGCAGGTGGTGCCATTGGCGATGACCACCGCGGGGGTGCCTTCGGACAGGCCGTACTCGATCAGCGTGCGCGCGGCGTCGGGCAGGTGCGATGCCGTGGCGTGCAGGATCAGCGGGCCGGGGGCGGCGGCCAGCGCCGCCCAGTCGACCTCACCGCGCACGTCGGCGACGGTGTGCGACGAACCCAGTGGCAGGCCGGCGTAGGTCGGCACCGCGGTGGTGTCCGGCAGGCCGGGCACGATCTCGAAGTTCAGGTGCGTCCGGGCCAGGGTGTTGACCTCGGTGATGACCGAATCGACCGACAGCGGATCGCCGGCCACCAGGCGCACCACGTCGATGCCGTGCCGGGCCTCGTTGGCCAGGGTCTTGGCGACCTCGGCGGCGTCGCCGAGGGCGGGGCGCACATCGGGGCCGCCGGGGATGACCGCGGGCGCCGGCTCGGCGGCACCGTCGGTCGTCACGGCCGCGGCTTCGGGCTGCGGGCCGGACGGCGGCGGCAGCTCGGCCCCGACCAGAGCCAGCACCGCGTCGGGTACGTCCGGATCGGTGAACACCAGTGCGGCGTTGGTCAGTACCGCCCGCGCCCGGCTGGTCAACAGACCGGGGTCACCCGGTCCGGACCCCACAAACGTGATGCGGCCGGGCTTGGTCTTGCGGCCTCGGGTCGCTGCGTGCCCAGTCATCTGTCACTCCGCTCAATTGCCAACACGTCTCGTGCACCCAGCTCGAACAGCTCCGCGGCCACCGAGAGCCCCAACTCCCGTGCCCGCTCGGGCGACCCGATGCCGGACGCACGGATCACGTCGGATCCGTCCAGCGCCGCCACGCAGCCGCGTAGCGACAGCTCTTCGAAGACCCGGCCCTCCTCGTCGATGGACTCGACCACTTCCGCGATCGCACCCACCGGCGCGGAACACCCCGCCTCCAGTTCGGCGAGCAGGGCTCGTTCGGCGGTGACCGCTGCGCGAGTGTCGGCGTCGTCCAACTCCGCCAGCACCGCGGCAAGGTCTGTGTCGCGTGCGCGGCATTCCACCGCGAGCGCGCCCTGAGCCGGTGCCGGCAACATCTGCACCGGTTCCAGGGACTCGGAGACATCGGCCAGCCGTCCGATGCGGGCAAGGCCCGCTCGGGCGACGACGACGCCGTCGAGATCACCGCTACTTACCCTGTTCAACCTGGTGTCTAGGTTGCCTCGTAGGGGGCGGATTTCCAAACCGAGACCCAGTGCTCTAAGCTGCGCCGCCCGGCGCGGGCTCGACGTGCCGATCACCGAGCCGGCCGGCAACTCCCCCAGCACCAGCCCGTCCCGGGCCACCAGCGCATCCCGGGGATCCTCGCGACGCGGGATGGCGGCGATCTCGAAGCGAACGTCCGGTGCCGTCGGCAAATCCTTGTAGGAGTGCACACAGACGTCGACCTTGTCGGTTGCCAACGCTTCGCGCAGCGCCGCGGTGAACACCCCGACACCGATCTCGGCGACCGGGGCGTCCGACCGGTCGCCCTCGGTGCTGATGATGACCAGCTCGGCGGGACGTCCCAGCGCGATCAGGGCGTCGCGGATGGTGCCGGCCTGGGTGGTCGCCAGCAGGCTACCCCGGGTGCCGATCCGGATCACGGTGTCAGCGTCGTGTGGAATGTCCAACCTGCTACTCGGGCTTGTCGTTTTCGGTTGCGATCAAAGGCAATTCGCCGCCCGACACCGCGTCGACAGCCTGCGGGTCGAGCTCGAAGAGCTCACGCAGGGCCTCGGCGTAGCTGTCGCCGCCCGGCGCACCGGCCAGTTGCTTGACGCGCACCGTGGGGGCGTGCAGAAGCTTGTCGACGACGCGCCGCACCGTGCGGGCGACCTCGTCGCGGTGGGCGGTGTCGAGCCCGGGCAGCCGGTTGTCCAGTCGCAGCAGCTCGGCCTCGACCACATCGGCGGCGCGCTGTCGCAGCGCCGTCACCGTCGGGGTGACCTCGGCCATGCGCTGGCTGGCAAGGTACTGGGCAACCTCGTTGGCGACGATGGCCCGGGCCGCCTCGGCGTCGGACGCGGCACCGCGGGAGGCGGGCTCACGCTGGATGCGGTCCATGTCGATGACGTGCACACCGGGCAGTCCGGCGACGGCGAGATCGACGTCGCGCGGCATTCCCAGGTCGCAGATCACCAGCGGCCGGTCTCCGGAGCGTGCGGCCAGGGCATGGTGCACATCGGCCAGCGAGACCACCGGCCGCACCGCACCTGTGCTGCTCATCACCACGTCGGCGTCGACGAGGACCGTCGAGATGTCCTCCAGCACGTGGGCATGGGCCTGCACGCCGAGTTCGGCGATGTTGTCGGCCAGCCGGCGGGCCCGCGGCAGTGAGCGGTTGATCACGTCGATGCGTTCCACACCGGCCCGCACCAGATGCTTGGCGGCCAGCGCCCCCATCGATCCGGCACCGATGACGGCGGCGGTCTTACCGACCAACCCGTCCGGCTGCAGGCGCTTGGTCGCCATGTCCAGGGAGACCGAGACCACCGACGCGCCCGCGCTGTCGATTCCGGTCTCCGAATGCACCCGCTTACCGACCGAGAGCGCCCGCTGGGACAGCTCGTGCAGGGTGCGGCCGACGGTGTGGTTGGCCTCGGCGGAGGCGTAGGCGCGGCGGACCTGACCCAGCACCTGCTGCTCACCCATCACCAGCGAATCCAGGCCGCTGGTGACCGCGAAGAGGTGCTCGACGGCGGCCTCGGCGTACCGGACGTAGGCGTATTTGGTGAGGTCGTTGAGGCCCATCCCGCAGTGCTCCGAGAGCACCTGCCCGATCACCGACAGGCCACCGTGGAAGGCCTCGACCACCGCGTAGACCTCGACCCGGTTGCAGGTCGAGAGCACCATGGCCTCGGTCACCAGGGAGGACTGCAGCACCTGATCGACGATCTTGGCTTGGTCGGACTCATCGGTGCTCAACTGCTCAAGCACGGATACCGGCGCGCTGCGATGCGAAACCCCGAATAGCAGTACGCTCACGGCAACATCACCTTTGACACTCCCCGTCGCTTCGCTCGCCCGGTCCGGGGTCCAAAGTATCCGTTTACCAGCCCTGCTACCAAATTCGGCGTAACGGTTGCATGCATATTCAGCGGACGGCGATGTCGGCGCGCAGTCGCTCCTCGTCAACCTCCCAGTAGCTGTGCTCGACACCGTCGAGCAGCACCACCGGCACCCTGTCCCCGAACTCCGCGCGCAGCGTCGGGTCCCCGGCCGCCGCGGCGGCGTCGATGTCGGTGGCCGTCCAGCGCAGGCCCACCTCATCCGCCAGCGCGGCCAACGTCTGCGCCGCACGGTCGCAGATGCTGCACCCGGCCCGCGTGAGCAACACCACCTCATGGTCCACACCACCAGTATCGGCGGCGGCACCCGAGGACCGTGACTTAGGGTTGTCTGGTGTCCGAGTCCGGTGCCGACGATATCGACGGAGTCGACAGTGCCCCTGCGAACGCGGCGGAGCTGGCCGGGGAAGCCAGCGCCGAAGCAGCCGTCACCCCACCCCCACCGCCGCCGCCGGATCTGACCGCGGCCGCGTTCTTCGACGTCGACAACACCCTGGTGCACGGCTCGTCGCTGGTGCACTTCGCCCGCGGCCTGGCCGCCCGCAAGTACTTCACCTATCAGGACATTCTCGGAATCGTCTACGCGCAGGCCAAGTTCCAGTTCACCGGCAAGGAGAACAGCGACGACGTCGCGGCCGGGCGGCGTAAGGCACTGGCGTTCATCGAGGGTCGTTCGACCGCAGAATTGGCCGCCCTCGGCGAACAGATCTACGACGAGATCATCGCCGACAAGATCTGGCCGGGCACCCGCGAGCTGGCCCAGATGCATCTGGACGCCGGTCAGCAGGTGTGGTTGGTCACCGCGACGCCCTACGAATTGGCGGCCACCATCGCCACCCGGCTCGGGCTGACCGGCGCGCTGGGCACCGTCGCCGAATCGGTCGACGGAGTGTTCACCGGCCGGCTCGTCGGCGACATCCTGCATGGCCCGGGCAAGGCGCACGCGGTTCGCTCGCTGGCCATCCGGGAGGGCCTCAACCTGCGACGCTGCACCGCGTACTCGGACAGCTTCAACGACGTTCCGATGCTGTCGCTGGTGGGCACCGCGGTGGCGATCAACCCCGACGCCGCGCTGCGCGACGTTGCCCGTGAGCGCGGCTGGGAGATCCGCGACTTCCGCACCGCACGCAAGGCCGCCCGGATCGGCGTGCCATCCGCGCTGGCCCTGGGGGCGGTGGGCGGGGCGCTGGCCGCGGTTGCGTCCCGTCGCCGCTGATAGGCTCTGCCGCCATGGGCATTGCGGACAACATCGTCGGGACGCACTTCCGCTCCCCCGATTTCTTCGAGGTGGGCCGGGAAAAGATCCGCGAGTTCGCCAGCGCGGTGCAGGACGAGCATCCCGCGCACCAGGACGGGACGGTCGCGTCGCTGACCTTCCTGGCGGTGGCCGGACGCCGGGTCCAGCTCGAGCTGTTCGAGAACTTCGACATTCCGATCAACCTGGAGCGCGTGCTGCACCGCGACCAGAAGCTGATCTTCCACCGGCCCATCAAGGTCGGCGACAAGCTGTGGTTCGACTCCTACCTGGACTCGGTGATCGAGTCTCACGGCACCGTGATCTGTGAGGTCCGGGCCGAGGTCACCGACGATGCCGGCGCACCGGTGGCCACCAGCATCGTCACCATGCTGGGCGAAGCCGCCATCGACGAGGCCAACGAGATGAGCGCTCAGATCGCGGCCGCCCGCGACGCGGCGATCGCGAAGATGGTCGCCGGCCAGAAAGGCTGACGGCGGGGCCGGCTAGCCCAGGAAGGTGTTCCGGCGGCCGGCCAGCAGCTGGTACAGCGTGTGCTGGATGGTCTCCCGGACATGGTCGGTCAGCTCGAAGGTCACCATCGGATCTTCCGCGGCGCCCTCCTCATACCCCTCGGTGGAGATGGGCTCCCCGAACTGGATGTGCCACTTCGACGGCAACGGGACCACCCCGAGCGGGCCCGTCAGCGGGAACAGCGGTGTCACCGGGAAGTAGGGCAGGCCGAACAGGCGGGCCAACAGCTTGATGTCGCCGATCTTGGGGTAGATCTCCTCGGAGCCGACGATCGAGCACGGCACGATGGGCACCTGCGCCCGCAGGGCCGCCGACACGAATCCGCCGCGGCCGAAGCGCTGCAACTTGTACCGATCCTTGAACGGCTTGCCCAGACCCTTGAAGCCCTCCGGGAACACCGCTGTGAGTTCACCCGCGGCCAGCAGCCGGTGTGCGTCCGAGGTGCACGCGACGGTGTGGCCGGCCTTGCGCGCGGCCTGTCCGACGACCGGCAGGTCGAACACCAGGTCGGCGGCCAGCAGGCGCAGGTCGCGGTTGAGTGGGTGATGGTCGTGCACGGCGACCGAGGCCATCAGTCCGTCGAAGGGGAGCACGCCGGCGTGGTTGGCCACGATCAGGGCGGCGCCGTCGAGCGGAAGATTTTCGATCCCGCTGACCTCAACGCGGAACCAAGACTTGAAAAAGACACGCAGTAAAGGCATTACGACCGCGTTGGTCAGGTGTGGGTCGAAGCCGAACTCGTCGACGGTGTAGTCACCGGTCATCCGCTTCGTTACGAAATCCGCGACTGCTGTGATGGCCCTGGACAGTTCGTTGGGAGTGTCCTGCCCATCGCCCGTGCCGACGCCACGATGCTGGTCGATC
Source organism: Mycobacterium sp. (assembly GCA_023264765.1). GTDB lineage: Bacteria > Actinomycetota > Actinomycetes > Mycobacteriales > Mycobacteriaceae > Mycobacterium. The sequence goes on from JAHFVC010000021.1 coordinate 22,827, forward strand.
TCGCGGACGACCGCGGCAATCTGCTCGGCCGACGCACGGGTACCGGGATCGGTCAGCAGTGAGGGATGTCGGCGGGCGCTGTCCGCGCGCTGCGCGGCGCGGCGCTGCGCTGCCGCAGAGCGACCTGAATTCGAGTGCAGCGGAATCACTTTGGCCTTGGATTCACCCGCCACGTCGCTACCTTCTCCCCGCCCCGGTTGGAGTGTCCGACCCGACTGACGCTAACGTCCCCATCGCTGCGCAACAGAAGTGGCCCGGCTCTCCACTGAGCGTACCCACTTCGGGTCGATGATCGGCGTCAAACCACGGCCACGTACGTAGTCGTCGAATGCCTCCACAGTGGTCCACTTCGGGCTGTAACCTAAGTCGTTGCGCATGCGCGCGGTGTCCATGACCCGGCCATAGCTCAAGTAGTTCAACTGCTCGCGATCGAGCTCAGTGTAACTGGTTGCGCGCCTCAGCGAATCGACGAGCTGAAGCGCCGACCGCGGGACCGGCAGCGCCACCCGGCCGGAGCGGCGGATCGCCTGACTCATCATGATGACGCCCGAGGCGCCGACGTTGAACGTGCCCGCACGGCCCGCCACGCTGGCACGTTCGAGGACGCCGAGCGCATCCTGCTCATGCAGGAGCTGCAGGCGTGCGTCGTGACCGAGCACCGAGGGAACCACCGGGCCTGCCAGATAGCGCGACAGCGCGGTGTCCATCGCCGGGCCGATCATGTTGGCCAGCCGCAGGATCGTCAGCGCGATATCGGGCCGACGCCTGGCCAGGCCGCGGGCGTAGCCCTCGATGTCGATGCTGTCGCGGGCAAAGCCCTCACCGAGCGGCCGTCGTGCGCTGCCGGCCTCGGTGAACAGCACCGGATCCCGAGCGCTCGATCCGTACACCTCAGAAGTGGACTTGAGCACCACGCGCCGCACGGACGGAGCCTTCTGGCACGCCGCGAACAGTTGGATCGCGCCCATCACGTTGAGCTCTTTGAGGGTGGCCCTGCCACCGGCCCGCGGCGCATAGGAAGCCGCCGCGGCATGCACGACGGTATCGACGTTGCCGTTGCGGATGACCTTGGCGATGAAGGGGTTACGGATGTCGGCGCGCACAAACTCGGCGCGCCCCATCCGCCTCAGCAGATCCTTGCTCGGTGCGATGGCGTCGACCGCGATGACGTGGTCGATCGCCGGATTCTGGGCAAGGCGCGCCGTCAGGTAACCACCGA
>JAHFVC010000021.1:24055-33159 GCA_023264765.1 Mycobacterium sp.
CGTCGCCGGATCCCTGCGCATCCATCGGGCGAGCCTACCGAGAAGCTGAAAGCTACTTACCGAGTTTTCTGCGCTGAACCCGCGTACGGCGAAGCAGCTTGCGATGCTTCTTCTTAGACATGCGCTTGCGCCGCTTCTTGATAACTGAACCCATGAACTCCGCTACCTACGAATGAAGGAACTGACCGGCCTACTTTACCCAGGAGACCGGTGAATGAAGAAAACGCGTCCTGCCGACGACGGCAGGACAGCCCTCAGCCTGCGCTGAAGTACGACGTCTCCAAGAGGTCGTGAACCGCCTTCGCGTGGACGCGGAACGACCGCCCGACCCGCACGGCAGGCAGTTCGCCGTTGTGCACCAGTCGGTAAACCGTCATCTTGCTGACCCGCATCAGGCTGGCCACTTCGGCGACGGTCAAAAATTGAGCTTTAGGCTGGCCATCGCCAGCCGAATCCCGTGCCGATGGCCCGTTCATTGACGTCATCGCAACCCAATCCTTAAGGCACGGCCAGTTCCAGCGGCTTCCCCACCGTTGGCACGAACGCGTGCATACACGAGGAGAATAGCGTGGCCATTGGGGTTATTGCGACGGGTGTGGGGTAATCAGTCCGAAATTCCCGAATTACTAAGATGTAATTCCTAGCTGCTCAGAGCGTGTTTTCGCAGCTGCCACCGCGTCTGCCACCGCAGATCGCAGGCCACCGCGCTCAAGTTCACGCAGCCCCGCCGCGGTGGTTCCACCCGGTGAGGTCACGATAGCCCGCAACTGTGCCGCAGTGGTGTCCAATGCGGCATCTGGTGCACTGTCGAGGCGGTCCAGCAGCATCGCGGCCGAACCCGCCATCGTCTGCGCCACCAGATCCGTCGCGATCCCGCGCGGCAACCCCGCGGCGACGCCGGCGTCGACCATGGCCTCGACCATCAGGAAGAAATATGCCGGACCGGACCCCGATACCGCGGTGACGGCGTCGAGCTGACCCTCGGGCACGGTGATGACCCCACCGACGGTGTCGAAGATCGCGGCCACGTCCTTGAGTTGCGCCTCGGTGGCGTAACTACCCCGCGCCAGCGCGCTCACGCCCCCGCCGACCACCATGGGCGCGTTCGGCATCACCCGGATCACCGGGGCGCCCGCGGGCAGTTTGGACTCGTAGAACGACGTGCTGACGCCGGCCGCCACACTCACCACGACCTGTTCGGCGCTGTTGTCCTCGGCCTTGCCCACCGCCTCCGCGATCTCGCCGATGGCGGCCTCCACGTCACCTGGCTTGACGGCCACGATCACGTAGGTGGCGTTCTCCGCCGCGTCGGCCACCGAGGTCACCAAGACCGAGTAGGTGTCGGCGAGATACTGGGCACGTTCGGGAAACTTCTCTGCGACGGCGAGATCCTTGACCTGACGACCCGCTCGCAGCAGCCCCGAGAGCAGTGCTTCGCCGATACTGCCCCCGCCGATGATTGCAATCCTTGACACGGGTCAAAGCATTGCACGGAGCCGGGTCAGGGCGCTGCCGGCACCAGCGCGAGTTGCCGCGTCTGCACCACGATGCGCCCCTCGCAGTCGACCACGATGTGGTCCTCGTCGAACCACTCCTGACCGATCTGTGTCGTCGTGCACAACACCCGCAGCCAACCATCGGCCGGCAGTGCCCGCACAAAGGCCGTCAGCTGGACCGTGGGCGCCCAACCGAAGCGATTCACGCCGAAGGTGACCGGAGCCGACACGTCGCCGCACAGGAGCGCGAACAGGACGTCGGGCGCCGATCCCCTGGGTCGCACCCAGTACTCGATCACCGGCGGCCCGCCGTCGGCACGGGGCGCCATGGTGGTCAGCGACGGCCGGATGTCGCAACCGCGGGACAGGTGCACGATGTCGGCCATCGGATGCCCCGGCCCGATCGGCTCGAGTCCCGGCGGCGGCTCCGGCGTCATCAACGGCACCACCGGATTGACCGAAAGGAGTGGCGGCACAGCGTGTTCGGGCACACCGAGGGTGACGGCCACCCGGACGGCGACGCGCTGTCCCTGGCGCAGCTCCACGTCGACCAGGCTGATCCGGCGGCCGCGTTTGGCGACGGTGGTGTGCACCTGCAGCGGCCCCGGGTCGGGCGCCCACAGGAAGTTGCCCGATACGGCGATGGGCTCGGTGCCGGGCACGTCCAGTTCCGCGCGTGCCGCGTTCGCGCACAGCGCCAGCATCGCCCCACCGTGCACCTTGGGTCCGATGGTCCAGTTCTCGTCGAGCACCCCGTGATAGACACCGGCACCCGCCGGGGTCAGCGCCATGGCATCACTGAACAACACCGTCATCGCAGCAGGTGCTCTCTGGCGAAGGTGAGCGATTCGACCAGCAGCGCTTCGCGGTCGGCGGCGGTGCGGGCCTGCGACGTGGTGACCTCGAGAATGACGTGCCCGGTGAAATCACTGGCGGCCAGCATCCGGCAGACCTCGGCCGCGGGTTGGGTACCGCGACCGGGCACCAGGTGCTCATCGGTCGACGCACCGCTGCCGTCGCACAGGTGCAGGTGCGCCAGACCCGAGCCCATCCGTTGCGCCATCTCCAGTGCGTCGGTGCCCGCGGTGGCGCTGTGCGACAAGTCGAGCGTGTAATGCGCGTGATCGCCGTCGAGGGGGTCGTAGGACGGGGCGAAGGCGGAGATGGCCGGACCGGGATGACCGCCGCGCTTACGCATCCGCTCGATCGACGGCTGCCCGGTGCCCCAGAACCGGTCGGCGCGGAACGGGAACATGTTCTCCACCGCGACGAGCACGTCGCTGCTGCTCTCCAACTCGGCGACCTGTTCGGAGAAGCCCTCGGCATAGCGCCGCTGCCAGCGGAACGGCGGGTGCACCACCACGGTCTGGGCGCCCAGCTGTTCGGCCGCACGCACACTGCGCTCCAGTTTGGAGATCGGGTTGGCCCCCCACACGCGCTGCGAGATCAGCAGGCAGGGCGCGTGCACCGACAGCACGGGAATCGCGTAGCGGGCCGACAATGCCTCGACGCCTTCGATGTCCTGGCTGGCCGGTTCGGCCCAGACCATCAACTCGACCCCGTCGTAACCCAGGCGCGCGGCGTAGTCGAAGGCCGCCTCGGTCCTCAACGGGTACACCGAGGCGGTCGAAAGACCGACCTTGATGGCAGGGCGCACCGTCAGGTGGACTGCAGCAGCGCCAGCGGCCCGAGCGTGACCAACGCCCCCACCGCCACGGCGATCAGCGTGCTGGCGACGTCCTCGGTCCTGCGCACGACGCGGACACCGACCACCAGCCCCAGGATGACCAACACCGACAGCACCAGGGCCACGATGTTGTTCCATTTCCAGAGCTGATCGAAGGCCACGAACAAGCCGGCGCCGAACGCGACGGCGAAGATGCTCTGCGCGACGATCCACACCCCGCGCAGGAAGGGCGACGGGGTGGAGACCCGGTCCTCGTCGAGATCCTGGTCCGGCTCCCCGGTGACGACCGCGGTGTCGGCCAGCGTGGCCGCTCCCTCGGGACCGTCGAGGTCGATGTCCTCGGGGCCGGGGGTTCGGACCCGCCGGGCCAGGTCGTCGGCCACGGTGTCCCCGCCGAACAGGGTGCCAGCGGACGAGCGCAGATACGACGGGAACGCGGCGGTCGCGGCGCCGGCCGCAGCGGCTTCGGCCTCCTCGTCGTCGTCGATGAGAGGATCCGGGCTCATCTCCTCGGCGCCGCCTGCCGGCAGCGCGGCCGAACGCCGCAGGCCGTGGTGGGTTCGATGAGCGCGCGGCTCGAAAACCAGCGGCTCGAAATCGGCGTCACGCTGCTGCACGTGCGCCTGGTAGTCGGCCTCCGCCTCCGTGTCGGCCGGCTCGGGTTCGGCGCTGACGGCGGCGGGCTCCTCGGTGATCGTCTGATCCGTCTCGGCCGCTTCCGGTTCGACGGTGCCCGATTCGGCCGTCTCCGCGTCCGCGGCGTCCGGCTCGGCCGGGTCCAGCTCGTGGGCGGTGAGCTGCGGCTGCTCAAGAACGGACTGCGCCTGCGTGGCTTCCGCGTCTGCGGCGTCCTGCACCGGCGCGTCGACATGTCCGTTGTCGGTGTCGGTGTCGGTGTCGATCGCCTGGTGCTCGTCGGTGCGGAAGTTGACGATCGGGATCTCACCGGTGAGCTCGGCCACCGTCACGGCATCGGCGTTCCCACGCCGGCGGCGGCGGCGCCCACCTGGCGCCGGAGCGCCGATGGATCCGTTCTTGGCCAGCAGCTCCGCCACCGAGATGGGGCGGGTGCTGGTGGTGTCGTTCGGTTCGGTCATCGTGTGTTGCCTTTGGGCCGGGCAGTGCGGGGTACCGATGCTGATGCTGGTGACAATGCGGTCTCCACCAGGGCTGTGCCGTCGGCCTCACTGTCGAGTTTCCGCAGAATCAACCCTTCTCGCAACGCCCAGGGACAGATCTCCACCGTCTCGATACCCAGCGCGCGCATGCTTGCCTCAGCTACCAGCGCACCGGCCACGATCTGTGGCGCCCGTTCGGCACTCACCCCCTCCAGCTCGGCTCGGTCGGCCGTTGTCATCCTAGAGATGAACGCGATGAGCTGCCGCAATCCCGCCGCGGTCAGCGTGCGTTTGGCCCGCGGCCCCGCGGCCGACGGCGCCGCGCCGGTCAGCCGGGCCAGCGAACGGAACGTTTTCGAGGTGGCCACGGCTAGGTCCGGACTGCCCGCCGCCTGGATCGTCGAGCCGGCTTCCGATATCTCGGTGGCCAGCCAGTCCCGCAGCGCCGCGACCTTGCGACGTCCCGGCGGATCCTCGGCCAGCCACTCCCTGGTCAGCCGTCCCGCACCCAGGGGAAGGGACAGCGCCACCTCGGGTTCCTCGTCGACCCCGCTGGACAGCTCCAACGAGCCGCCGCCGATGTCGATGTTGATGATCCGGCCCGCACTCCAGCCGTACCAGCGGCGCACCGCCAGAAAAGTAAGCCGAGATTCGTCCACCCCACTGAGCACCCGCAGGGACACCCCGGATTCGGCCTGCACCCGGGCCAGCACATCCTCGGAGTTGGTGGCATCCCGGACCGCGGAGGTGGCGAAGGCCATCAGCTCCGCGCAACCCGAACTGGTGGCGATACTCGCGAACTCGGTGACGGTGTCCACCAGCTTGTCCGCCCCCTTGCGGGTCAGCTTGCCGGACTGGTCGATCGACTCCGCCAGCCGCAGCGCGGCCTTGGTGGAACTCATCGGTGTGGGGTGCCCACCACGGCGCGCATCCACCACCAAGAGGTGAACCGTATTGCTGCCAACGTCGAGCACGCCCAATCGCACGCGCACCACGTTAGTGGGTTTACCGTTTACCTCCGTGAGCACATCGCACGTCGGCGGTTTGGGAAACGAGGTCGAACTCGACTTTGCCCGCGAATGGGTGGAGTTCTTCGACCCCGAGAATCCCCAACATGTCATCGCCGCAGACCTGACGTGGCTGCTGTCGCGATGGACTTGTGTCTTCGGCACCCCGGCCTGCCAGGGCACCGTCGCAGGCCGGCCCGACGACGGTTGCTGCTCGCACGGGGCATTCCTGTCCGATGACGACGACCGGGCCGCCCTGGACGACGCGGTGAAGGCGCTGACCGCCGACGACTGGCAGTTCCTGGACAAGGGGCTGGGCCGCAAGGGCTATCTCGAACTCGACGAGTACGACGGCAAACCGAATCTGCGCACCAGGAAGTACAAGGGCGCCTGCATCTTCCTCAATCGGCCGGGATTTGCCGGTGGCATCGGCTGTGCGTTGCACAGCAAGGCGCTGAAATTGGGCGTCGAGCCGCTGACGATGAAGCCCGAGGTCTGCTGGCAGCTGCCGATCCGGCGCACCCAGGAATGGGTCACCCGGCCGGACGGTACGGACATCCTCAAAACCACGATCACCGAGTACGACCGCCGCGGTTGGGGCGAAGGCGGAGCCGACCTGCACTGGTATTGCACCGGTGATCCCGCCGCCCATGTCGGTGCCCGCCCAGTGTGGGAGTCCTACGGGCCCGAGCTCACCGAGCTCCTCGGCGAGAAGGCCTATGCCGAACTCGCCGCCATGTGCCGCCGGCGTGGCGGGCTCGGATTGATCGCCGTGCACCCCGCGACGCGCGCGGCCGAGTAGCTCACCAACCCCCTCCGGCTTCGCCTGTCCCAAACGTGGGACAGATCCACCAAGCCTTCCGGGGGCTTTAGCTCAGCAACAAATTGACGCCGGCTTGTCTGCGGCGCGCGCGCACAAGACCGCGCTGGTCAGAGCCATACGGCTAATCGCTTCGTCCGGCTAAGCGATACTTTTCGTACCAGCTAGTAACTTTGCTAACTCTGCACGAGTAAACATTTTACAGTGGTTGGCGTCACACGAGCAGCGGTTGCCCAGGTTGCTTACCACAGCTACTGTTCCTAGCTATTGCATGCCCACGCGTGCACCACAGAGCCCCGGCTTTTCACAGAGACAAGGTGCACGCGATGACCCAGATCGACCTGGCAGGGAGCCCGGTACCGGCGTTACCGCAGCTCTCGACGCTGCGACAGATGCTCGCTCCCGCCGCGGCGTACAGCGACGGCAACGGTCGCGGCCGCCGCCGCCAGGCCACATCGTCTGCCGAGACGCGGCGCAAGAGGTTCGCACGAAACGTCATTTTTGGCGATGCATTCGTAATTTGCTGTGTCGTCACCCTCAGTCACTTTTTGGTGTTGGGCGAGGAGCCGGCGCGACTCGGCCTCGGCCACCTCAGCACCGGGACCATCGGATACCGCTGGGTGTCGCTGGGGCTGGCCGTCGTATGGCTGGGCTTCCTGGCACTGGGCAGCCGGTCCTCGCGGGTCACCGGACGGAGCACCGACGAGTACGTGATCCTCGGCTTCGCCACCTTCCAGGTGTTCGGCCTGCTCGCGATCCTGTCGATGATCCTCAAGATCGACGTGTCGGGTCGTTACCTGCTGGTCGCCCTGCCGCTGGGCCTACTGGGCCTGATGGTCAACCGGTTCGTCTGGCGCCACCTCGGTGCCCGTCGCCGCAAGCGCGGCCTGGACCAGGCCTCACTGCTCATCGTCGGTTCCGAGGCGGCGGCCGTTGACATCGCCAGAGAGGTCGCCAAGGATCCCTGGGCCGCCTACCGCGTTGCCGGCGTCTGCACGCCCGGCGGCCCCACCCCCACCAGCAGCTCCGTCGTGGTGAACGGCGAGGCCGTACCGATCGTCGGCGTCGACCAGGCCGTCCTGGACGCGGTGTCGCGCACCGGAGCCGAGACCGTCGCGCTCGCCGCCACCGATCATCTGCGGCCGGTCGAGATCCGGCGCCTGATGTGGGAGCTGGAATCCGTCGGCGTCGACCTGATGATCGCGCCCGGCCTGATCGACGTCGCCAACCAGCGGCTGATCAGCCGCCCCGTCGCTGGCATGGCCATGCTGGAGGTGGCCAAGCCGCAGTACAGCCGGGCCAACTCGCTGCTCAAGCGGAGCTTCGACATCGTCTTCTCGCTGACGGCGCTCATCGCGGTCTCCCCCGTGCTGATCGCAGCCGCACTCGCGGTGAAGTTCACCAGTGCCGGCCCCGTCTTCTACCGCTCGGAGCGGATCGGTCTGGACGCAGGCGAATTCCAGATGACGAAGTTCCGCAGCATGATCGTGGACGCGGACAAGATGATGGCCGATCTGATCGCCAAGAACGGCGGCGACGCCATGTTCTTCAAGCTCAAGGATGACCCCCGCATCACCCGCGTCGGAAAGTTCTTGCGCAAGTTCAGCATTGACGAGCTGCCACAGTTCTTCGACGTACTGCGTGGCGATATGAGCGTGGTGGGTCCGCGTCCGCAGGTGCGCCGCGAAGTGGACACCTACGACGATCTGATGAGCCGGCGGCTTGCGGTCAAGCCGGGACTGACCGGGCTGTGGCAAGTCAGCGGTCGCTCCGACCTGGAGGTCAGCGACGCCGTCCGCCTCGATCTGTCCTACGTCGAGAACTGGTCGATCATGCAGGACCTGCTGATCATCGCCAAAACCGTCAGCACGGTCCTCAAAGGCGAAGGCGCGTACTAGATCCCCAACGCCGCACGCATATCGGGATGCCAGGACGGAGGTTCGAAACCATGCTGCCGGATGAGGGCCAACGCGATTCGTTCCATGCCGAACCCGACGCACGCGCTGTGCGCGACCGAACCATCGGCCGTGCGCAGGCCGAAGGTCTCGCCGAAGTGATCCCGGTGGCAGTTCGCCGAGACAACTGCGGTGCCATCGTCGAGGTCACCGTAGAGCCTGACCACCAGTTCGGTCTTGAGCCCGTCGTCGCGCTGGTTGGCCGCGAGCATCTTGCCGACTCTGCCGAAGAAGGGATCGTTGGCCGCAACGGCGCCCGCCGTCAAGCCGAGGAGGCCGAGTACCTCCAGACCGTGCCCCACCCACGAATCGCGGTGCCGCTGCGCCTGTTCGGGCGTGCCCACCGCGACGTACTCATGCATCCGGAAGGCCTGCATGCGAGCTGGGTCCACGGACGGTTCGTGCCGGAAGCAGAAACCGTAGACGTCCAGCAGCACGCCGGCGTCCTCGATGACGCTGGGCAGCGTGGCGTAGCTGGGGTGACAGGCGGCCGACACCAGCATCGTGCCCGCCGGATGGAGGTGACCATCCCACGGTCGGCCCGCTTCGCGATCGGCGAGCAGTGCGCGGTGCGCCGCGTTGTCACCCGTGAACGTGGATACCGAACCGGTCAGATTCGGGAACGACGCGATGTAGTCGGTCTTCTCGAAAGCTTCTCGCGGATAGATCGGGGGGAACCTGCGCACCGCGGCTCGATCGCCGTGCACCGCGTGGCCCTTGGCGCGCACCACGGCGTCGACACCCTCGATGAGCGCCTCGAAAACACCGCTGCGGCCGTACAACCCGTCGATTCCCAGCGGGATCAGCAGGCCGGCAGACACGAGTTCGTCCCGGAACTGGCGGCGTGCGAACTCAAGCGCATCGGCGCGCGCGCTGGTGCTGGTCACAGTTCTCCTCTGTCTTGCTCCGACGGCTCTGACCACAGTTTGCCATCCGGGGCCGAATCGTCCCCGACATCGTGGTTTGGACGCGCCGCGACCGACCACCGACGGCAGACAGTTACCACTAATTTGCCCGATCG
>JAHFVC010000506.1 GCA_023264765.1 Mycobacterium sp.
CTCGACGTGTCACTCAAAGCCCAGAACCCGGCCCGCTACGCTCCGTTGCAGCACCCCGGCGATGCCTACAGCTTCGACATCTTCGGCCTGATCGGCCGGCTGGTCCGGGAGCGGCCCGCCTCGCTGGGCCTGCCCGCCGGGCCCGGTCCCTTGCTCGCACTGGGCGAGTCACAATCCGCGATGTTCCTGACCACCTACATCAACGCCGTCGACCCGCTCGACACCGTGTACGACGGGTTCCTGGTGCACTCCCGGTTCGGGTCGGCCGCCCACATCGACGGTTCGCCGATCCTCGCGACGGGCGGTGTGCTCACCCCGTTCCGGCCCGATCTCCGGGTGCCGGTGGTCAACGTCATCACCGAGAGCGATCTGATCGACGGGCTGCTACCGGGCTACCACCAGACCCGCCGGCCCGACGATGCGCTGCTGCGCACCTGGGAGATCGCGGGCGCGGCCCACGCGGACAACTACACCATCGTCGGTTCCTGGATCGACGACGGCCGGCTACCCGTTGCCGACCTGGCTGCCGCGTACGCCCCGGTCGACGTGCTGATGGGCGCCCACCTGGACCACTTCATCAATTTCGCGCCCCAGCACCACTACGTCCTGCAGGCCGCGCTCGCGGGACTGCACGACTGGGTCCGCGACGGGCGGCCGATCCCGTCGGCGCCGACGCTCCAACTCAGCGGGGACCGGCTGGCGACCGACGCCCACGGCATTGCCACCGGCGGGCTGCGTACGCCCTGGGTCGATGTGCCCGTCGCGGTCACCACCGGCCAGGTGGGCACCGAATCCGAGATGTCGTTCATCTTCGGTGCGGGAAAGCCGTTCGACGCCAACGAACTTCGCCGGCTCTATCCCGGCGGGCAGGCCGAGTATCTGCGCCGCTTCGAGGTCGCCCTCGACGCGGCGATCGGGGCAGGCCACCTGCGCCCGGCCGACCGGACCGAAATCCTTGAGATCGCAGCCCTGATCTTCGCCTCGGCGGGTGTCGTATAAAGAGGGAATGACCTCCGAGAACAATGCAGCAGACGATGCCGCCGAGCTGGCCGACCTGGACGAGTTCGGCCTGCTGCACGAGAACGCCGCACAGATCGGCGTCGCCGCGATCCCGCCGGTGACCCGCGTCGACGCCGGTCGGCTCAGCTTCCTCAAGTGGGGAACCGAGTCCCCCGAGGTGGTCTTTCTGCACGGCGGCGGCCAGAACGCGCACACCTGGGACACCGTGATCCTGGGCCTGGGCATCCCCGCCCTGGCCATCGACCTGCCCGGGCACGGCCGGTCCGCGTGGCGCGAGGACGGCGACTACGGTCCCAAACTCGGCGCCGCGGCCATCTCACCGATCCTGCGCGAGCACGCCCCCGATACCCGATTGGTGGTCGGCATGTCCCTGGGCGGGCTGACGGCGCTGCGCATCGCAGCCACCGAACCGACGCTGGTGCCGCGCCTGGTCCTCGTCGACGTCACCCCGTCCGCGCCCGAACGGCACACCGAGATGACGAAGGCGCAGATGGGCACCGTCGCGCTGGTCCGGGAGGACCGGACCTTCCCCTCCTTCGAAGCCATTCTGGACGCCACCGTCGCCGCAGCACCGCATCGTGACCGGAAGTCGTTGCGGCGCGGCGTCTTTCACAACTCCAAACAGCTCGACGACGGCAGCTGGACCTGGCGCTACGACTCCTTCCGCAAGGGGGAGGGCTTCGAAGGGCTGTGGGACGACGTCCCGGCCATCACGATGCCCACCACGCTGATCCGGGGCGCCAATTCGTTCTTCGTCAACGACGAGGACGCCGACACGTTCGCCCGCACCGCACCCGGTTTCCAGCGCACCCACGTGGTCGAGGGCGCGGGGCATTCCGTCCAGGGCGATCAACCGGCGAAACTGGTCGCACTGCTCAAAGACGCGCTGGCCTGACCCCGAGACGTTGCCAGGTGTTCACCAGTTGATTGCCAGGTTCACGTAGGTTCGCCCCACCGGCCCGCCCAGCCCGCGGGCGGAATCTTCGGGGGAAGGATCTGTGCACCCATGGCGCTCGTACCGCTGAATCTCTTTGTCGCACACCAGGGGCGGTCCGCACGCCAGCACGTGACCTGCCGCAACCGGTGCGGGGACGCGTGTTCCCGGCCCGCCCCCAACACCAGCGCCAACGAGTACTTCGGCGATATCGTCGCGGCGATCTCGCGACGATCGGTGTTGCGCGCCAGCGGCGTCGCCGTGCTGGCCGTCGGCGCCGGATCGGCGCTCGCCGCATGCTCAGGCGAGACCTCCACCGCACCAACATCTTCGGCGAACGCACCCAGCCAACCGCTGCCCGGGATGCGCTTCGACAGCGTCGCGCCCAACAAGGAGGATGCCGTCGTGATCCCCGACGGCTACCAGCAGCGCGTCGTGATCGCATGGGGCGACCCGGTCCTGCCCGGCGCGCCGGTGTTCGACGTCAAGCGGCAGACCGGTGCCGCCCAGCGCCGGCAGTTCGGGTTCAACAACGATTTCGCGGCACTGCTGCCCATCGAGGGAGCGGCCGGGCATTACCTGCTGGTGAGCAACCACGAATACGTCAGCCCGCAGTTCATGTTCCACGGCTACGACGCCGCCGCCCCGACCCGCGAACAGTTCGAGGTCGAGACGGGCGCGGTCGGCTTGTCCGTCGTCGAGGTGCAGCGCGGCCCCCAAGGCGGCCTGCGCCCAGTGATGGGCCGCTACAACCGCCGCATCACCGCGGACACACCGTTCACCCTGACCGGACCCGCCGCGGGGGCACCCGCCGTCCGCACCGCGGCCGACCCCACCGGACGTGCCGTCATCGGCACCTTCGCCAACTGCTCGGGCGGCGTGACACCCTGGGGCACAATTCTTTCCGGCGAGGAGAACTTCCACACCTACTTCGGCGCGGCCGAGGGCACCGTGCTCGCCGATCCCGACCGGTACAAGCGTTACGGCGTGGTCACCGAGCCCTCGGAACTCAAGTGGGAGACTTTCGACCAGCGGTTCGACCTGGCCACAGCACCCCTGGAGGTGAACCGCTTCGGCTACGTCATCGAGATCAACCCGTGGGATCCCACCTCGACGCCGGTGAAGCACTCGGCTCTGGGCCGCTTCAAGCACGAGGCCGCCAACGTCTACGTCACCGGCGACGGCACCGTGGTGGTGTACACCGGCGACGACGAACGCTTCGACTACATGTACAAGTTCGTGTCGGATAAGTTGGTTGTCCCCGGCGACATGACGCACAACATGACGCTGCTCGACGAGGGCACGCTGTACGTGGCCAAGCTGTCCAGCGACATCCCCGCTGCCGAGATCGACGGCAGCGGAAAGCTGCCCTCCACAGGATCATTCGCCGGCAGCGGCACCTGGATTCCACTGCTGCACTCGGGCCCGGACGGCAAGGCCGAATCGCTCGTCGACGGATTCTCGGCCCAGGATGTGGCGGTGTTCACCCGGCTGGCCGCCGACAAGGCCGGCGCCACCAAGATGGACCGCCCCGAGGATTTCGAGGCCGACCCCAAGACCGGCAAGCTGTACGTCGCGCTGACCAACAACGACAAACGCGGCACCGAGGGCAAGGCCGAGCCCGATGCCGCCAACCCGCGTAACGAGAACAAGAACGGCCAGATCCTGGAGATCACCGACGACCACGGCGGCACCGCGTTCACCTGGGAGCTGCTGCTGGTGTGCGGCGACCCGGCCGCGGCCGACACCTACTTCGGCGG
>JAHFVC010000235.1 GCA_023264765.1 Mycobacterium sp.
GCGGCAGGCGGCTGCTGGCGCACGCCGACGTCGTCGTCGCCGACCGGCTGGCCCCGCCCGAGCTGCTCGCCGAGCTGGCCCCGCACGTCGAGGTGATCGACGCCGCCAAGATCCCGTACGGGCGGGCGATGGCTCAAGAGGCCATCAACCAGGTCCTCATCGAACGTGCGAAGGCCGGCAAGTTCGTGGTGCGCCTCAAGGGCGGGGATCCGTTCGTCTTCGCCCGCGGTTATGAGGAGGTGCTCGCGTGCGTCGAGGCCGGGGTCCCGGTCACCGTCGTGCCCGGTGTGACGAGTGCCATAGCGGTACCCGCCCTGGCCGGGACGCCCGTCACGCACCGGGCCGTCAATCATGAGTTCGTGGTGGTCAGCGGCCATGTTGCGCCCGATCATCCCGAATCGTTAGTGAATTGGAATGCGCTGGCCCAGATGACCGGCACGATCGTGCTGCTGATGGCTGTCGAGCGCATCGAGTTGTTCGCCGACGCATTGCTGGCGGGCGGCCGACCTGCGGATACGCCGGTGCTCGTGGTGCAACACGGCTCGACGGCCGCTCAGCGCACGGTGCACGCCCGACTGTCCGACGTCGCCGAAACCGTCCGGAGCGAGGGAATCAGGCCCCCGGCGATCATCGTGATCGGGGCCGTGGCCGGCTTCGGCAGTTAAAGGATTCTTAAGATTACTGTAAGGTAACCCGTATGACGGCTCTCAATGACGCAGAGCGGGCGCGCGGAAACAACCGCGCGCTGCCTGTTCGCATCGAGCACGACGGGGCGCAGCGCAACGGCCGGCTTCCGGCCTGGCTGCCATCCTGGAACTTCATCGCCGCGGTCATCGCCATCGGCGGGATGCAGCTGCTGGCGACCATGGACAGCACCGTCGCCATCGTTGCTCTTCCCAAGATCCAGGACGAGCTCGGCCTCTCGGACGCCGGTCGCAGCTGGGTGATCACCGCCTACGTGCTGACCTTCGGCGGCTTGATGCTGCTGGGTGGCCGCCTGGGCGACACCATCGGACGCAAGCGCACGTTCATCGTCGGCGTCGCGCTGTTCACCATCGCCTCGGTGCTGTGTGGTGTGGCGTGGGACGAGGCCACTCTGGTCATCGCCCGCCTTCTTCAGGGTGTCGGTTCGGCCATCGCGTCGCCCACCGGCCTGGCGCTGGTCGCCACGACCTTCCCCAAGGGCCCGGCCCGCAACGCCGCGACCGCCGTGTTCGCCGCCATGACGGGCGTCGGCTCGGTCATGGGCCTGGTGGTCGGCGGAGCGCTCACCGAATGGTCCTGGCGGCTGGCCTTCCTGGTCAACATCCCCATCGGCCTGGTGATGCTCTACCTGGCGCACAAGACGCTGCAGGAAACCGACCGCGCCCGGATGAAGCTCGACGCCGCAGGCGCGATCCTGGCCACCCTGGCGTGCACGGCAGCGGTCTTCGGCTTCTCCATGGGCCCGGAGCAGGGTTGGCTGTCGCCGCTCACCCTGGCCTCCGGTGCGGGTGCGCTGCTGTTCGGCCTCGCCTTCTTCTACGTGGAGCGCACCGCGGAGAATCCCGTCGTCCCGTTCTCGCTGTTCCGGGAACGCAACCGCGTCGCCACCCTGGCTGCGGTGTTCCTGGCCGGCGGCGTCATGTTCACGCTGACCGTGCTGATCGGCCTGTACGTGCAGGACATCATGGGCTACAGCGCGCTCAAGGCGGGGATCGGCTTCATCCCGTTCGTCGTCGCCCTCGGCATCGGGCTCGGCGCGTCGTCGGTGCTGGTGTCGAAGTTCGCCCCGCGCTGGCTGGTCATCTCCGGTGGCGTGCTGGTCCTGGGCGCCATGATCTACGGCTCCACGCTCAATGCCGGCATCCCGTACTTCCCGAACCTGGTGCTGCCCATCACGATCGGCGGCTTCGGGATCGGCATGATCGTCGTCCCGCTGACCGTCTCGGCCATCGCCGGCGTCGGTTTCGACGATATCGGCCCCGTCTCGGCCATCGCACTGATGTTGCAGAACCTCGGTGGGCCGGTCGTGCTGGCCATCATCCAGGCCGTCATCACCTCGCGCACCCTCTACCTGGGTGGCACCACCGGCCCGGTCAAGAACATGGATGCCGCGCAACACCACGCGCTTGACCAGGGTTACACCTATGGCCTGCTGTGGGTGGCCGCGGTGGCCGTCCTGGTCGGCGCCGTCGCGCTGTTCATTCGCTACACGGCCGAAGAGGTCGCCCACGCGCAGGAAGTCAAGGACGCGCTGGACGCAGGCGAACTCGACTGACCAGCACAGGGCACCGCGCTCGGTAGGGTGACTTTCCATGGCGTCCGGTGGTTCCGAGCGGAGTGCGGCACCGCTTTCCGCATCGATCCTCGGTACCGCGATCGTCGCCATCACCGGCATGCAGTTGATGTCGACGCTCGACGGCACCATCGTCATCGTCGCCTTGCCACGGATGCAGGCCGAACTCGGCATGTCCGACGCCGCCAAGAGCTGGGTGATCACCGCATACGTACTGACCTTCGGCGGTCTGCTGCTGCTCGGCGGGCGGGTGGGCGACGCGATCGGGCACAAGCGGGCCTTCATCTCCGGGGTCGGGGTCTTCACCATCGCCTCGCTGGTGTGCGGCCTCGCCAATGAGCCCTACACCTTGATCGCCGCCCGTGCCGTGCAGGGCGTCGGCGCCGCCGTGGCCGCGCCCACCGGGCTGGCACTGATCGCGACCACCTTCGCCGTCGGGCACGCCCGCAACCAGGCGCTGGCGGTGTCGGCGGCCATGCAGGGCCTCGGGTCTGTGCTGGGGCTGGTGCTCGGCGGCGCACTCACCGGGCTGTCCTGGCGGCTGGCCTTCTTGGTGAACGTGCCGATCGGCGTCGTCATCATCTGGATCGCGGTGGCCAAGCTCGCCGAGACCAATCACGTGCGGCTCAAGCTGGACGTCACCGGCGCGCTGCTGGCGACCCTGGCCTGCACCTGCGGGGTGCTGGTATTCACTCAGGGGCCGCCGCTGGGCTGGACTTCGCCCTGGGTGATCGGTGCCGCGGTGGCGGCGGTGGTGTTCTTCTTCGCCTTCCTGTTCGACGAGCGGGGTGCGGACAACCCGCTGGTGCCGCTGTCGATGTTCGACGACCGCAATCGGGTGGCCTCGTTCGCTGCCTACTTCCTGGCCGGCGGCGTGATGCTGACCCTCAGCGTCATGATCGGCCTGCTGGTGCAGGACGTTCTGGGCTATTCGCCGCTGCGGGCCGGCATCGCCTTCATGCCGTTCGCGCTGGCGTTCGTGATCGGCAACGTGGTCGCGACGCAGCTGGCGCCCCGTGTCGCGCCGCGCTGGGTGATCCTCGGCGGCGGGCTGCTGGTGCTGGCCGCCATGCTCTTCGGCTCCACCCTGGACCGGTCCATCCCGTACTTCCCGGACCTGTTCCTGCCGGTGGTGATCGGCGGCGCGGGCATCGGCATCATTTCGGTGATCCTGCCGCTGTGCACGCTGGCCAAGGTCGGGCCGCAGGAGATCGGACCGGTGTCCTCGGTGACCCTGATGGTCTACAACCTGGGCGGACCGCTGGTGCTGGTGGTCATTCAGGCCGTGCAGACCTCACGAACCCTCTATCTCGGCGGGACCACCGGACCGGTCGGCCAGATGACGCCGACGCAACTCGATGCGCTCGGCCACGGATACACGTACTCCTTGCTCTGGGTGGCCGCGATCGCGGTGCTGGTCGGCGCTGCCGCCCTGTTCATCGGCTTCTCGGCCCGCGATATCGCCCAGGCCCAGCACACCAAGGAAGCAGTCGACGCGGGCGAACTGTGACATTTATCGCCTCGTCGTAGCAAATAAGGCTGCTGTACATATATTGGTCACTACATCGCACTATGCAATTTCTTGAATTCGTAAGCAAAGCCCATTATGAAACTGTTGCAACAGTGGTGGAAACAACCCGACCGCTACCAGTGGCTCGCGAGCTACCTCGAGGCGCACGGCGTGCAGACCTCGGCGCGCATCATGATGTGCGCCGCTCTGACCGCCGGTGGTGTCACGCCCCTGCTCGTGCTGGCCAGTTCCGCGGGACCACAGCACACAGCGGGTCGCGCATTGTCGGTCGCGGCCGGGGCGGTCGGGATGTCGACCGCGCTGATCTGGATCCGGCGGGGCTGGCCGTCCCGGCGGCAGTCGGTGCTCTTCGCGCTCGTCGTCACGGTGTGCATCGCCACCGGGCTGCTCAGCGGGACCACGCCGGCGGTCGCGTTGGCCGGCTGCGCCCTGTTCATCCTCATCGGAGGCTATGTCGCGATCTTCCACTCGGCGCCGCTGCTGGTCTTCTGCATGGCCGCTGCCACGGGTACCGCGGGTGTGCTGGCTCTGCGGCTGGCACGCCACGATCCGGTCATCGCCGTGGTCGAGCTGACGATCGTCGTCACCACCAACCTCGCGGTCGTCATCTCATCGAACTGGATGATCCACATGCTCAGCGTCGACATGGTCAACTCCGACCTCGACCCGCTCACCGGGTTACTGAACCGCCGTGCGTGCTGGACACGCGCGACCGAGCTCGTCGCGCTGCACCGGCGCAGCCGGGATTCCCACCTGCTCATCGTCATCATCGACCTGGACAGATTCAAGAAACTCAACGACACCAGGGGGCACGCGGTCGGAGACCGGGCACTGGTCGCGATCGCCCGCGCGCTGCGCAGCCACAGCAGGCAGACGGCGGTGGTGGCCAGGATCGGCGGGGAGGAGTTCCTCATCGCCGACGTGATCCCCACGCCGGACAAGGCCGCGGCGATCGCCGAACGGCTGCGCGCCTCGATTTTCTCGACCCCGCCACATCTGACCGGCAGCGTCGGTGCGGTGACAGTCCCGCTGCCGGGTTCGGGCTTACCGGCCGGTGACCTGATCGACCTGCTGGTCGCCGAGGCCGACGCCGCCATGTATGAGGCGAAACGTGCCGGCGGGAACCAATTCCGAGTCCGCGAGAGTCCGTCGTTACCCTGACGTCATGGCGGACACCGGCAACGACGAGCTGCCCACCCGGCAACGAATCTCCGACGCGGTCGGTGCGCTCGGCTGGCGGTTGGTGCGCGGCGCCCTGCACGCCGAGGTGCGGGTGCCGTCGCTGGCCGAGGCGGCCACACTCGCGGTGGCGGTCGTGGCTGCGGTAGATGACGGGCAAGACCGTCTCGGGATCGATGTCCGGGCCGACCGTGCGGTGCTCCGGGTGCGCTCGCCACGCGGGGTCAGCGAGGATGACCTGCGGCTCGCTCATGCCATCTCGGCCGTGGTGACCGCGGCCGGTCGGGAAGTCACGGTCGGGACTGTGGCCATCCAGGCCATCGAGATCGCAATCGACGCCCTGGACATCGGGTCGATACGCCCGTTCTGGAAGGCGGTGTTGGGATATGTCGACGACACCGGTGCGTCCGACCTGGCCGCCGGACTCGTCGATCCGGTGGGGCGCGGTCCGGTGGTGTGGTTCCAGCAGATGGACGCACCCCGACCGCAGCGCAACCGCATCCACCTCGACATCGACGTCCCTCATGATGAGGCCGCCGCCCGCCTCGGCGCTGCCCTGGCAGCGGGCGGGACGCTGCTGTCGGCGGAGCGCGCCCCGGCGTTCTGGGTGCTGGCCGACGCCGAGGGCAACGAGGCGTGTGTCTGCACCTGGCAGGGCCGCGACTGAGCCCGGCTAGGCTGATCCGCTGTGATCACCCGGATGTCCGAACTGTTCCTGCGAACCTTGCGCGAAGACCCCGCCGATGCCGAGGTGCCCAGCCACAAGCTGCTCATCCGCGCCGGCTACGTCCGCCCGATCGGGCCGGGGCTCTACAGCTGGCTGCCGCTGGGCTTGCGCGTACTGCGCAAGATCGAGGGCATCGTCCGCGAGGAGATGAACGCCATCGGCGGACAGGAGATCCTGTTCCCGGCGCTGCTCCCGCGCGCCCCGTACGAGACCACCAATCGGTGGACCGAGTACGGCGACAACCTCTTTCGGCTGCAGGACCGTCGCGGCAACGACTACCTGCTCGGCCCCACCCACGAGGAACTGTTCACGCTGACGGTCAAGGGCGAGTACTCGTCCTACAAGGATTTCCCGTTGCGGCTCTACCAAATTCAGACCAAGTACCGCGATGAGGCGCGGCCCCGCGCCGGCATCCTGCGCGGCCGTGAGTTCGTCATGAAGGACTCGTATTCCTTCGACGTCGACGACGACGGGCTCAAGAACGCCTACCACGCACATCGTGAGGCGTATCAGCGCATCTTCGGCCGCCTCGACGTCAAGTATGTGATCGTGTCGGCGGTGTCCGGGGCGATGGGCGGCAGCGCGTCCGAGGAGTTCCTGGCCGAGAGCCCGATCGGTGAGGACACCTTCGTCCGCTGCCTGGAATCCGGGTACGCCGCGAACGTCGAGGCTGTGATCACCGCGGTCCCCGACGCCCTGCCGATCGACGGGCAGCCCGAGGCCGTCGTGCACGACACCCCCGATACCCCGACCATCGCCGCGCTGGTGGACTGGGCCAACCAGGCCCTGCCAGGCGAGACCACCGCGGCCGACACACTGAAGAACGTGCTGCTCAAGGTCCGCGAACCCGGTGGCGAATGGGAATTGCTGGCCATCGGCGTCCCAGGCGACCGGGAGGTGGACGACAAGCGGCTCGGAGCGGCGCTGGAACCCGCCGAATACGCGCTGCTCGACGACGCGGATTTCGCCGCCAACCCCTTCTTGGTGAAAGGCTACATCGGCCCGAAAGGCTTGCAAGCCAACGGTGTTCGCTACCTGGTTGACCCGCGGGTGGTGGACGGCACGGCCTGGATCACCGGTGCCGACGAGTTGGGTAGGCACGTCGTGGGTCTGGTGGCCGGCCGCGACTTCACCCCGGACGGCACCATCGAGGCGGCCGATGTGCGCGACGGTGACCCGTCGCCGGACGGTGCAGGCCCGCTCACGTCGGCGCGTGGCATCGAGATCGGGCACATCTTCCAGCTCGGCCGCAAATACACCGACGCCTTCGCTGCCGATGTGCTCGGTGAGAACGGCAAGCCGGTGCGGTTGACGATGGGTTCCTACGGTGTCGGGGTGTCCCGGCTGGTCGCGGTGATCGCCGAGCAGAACCACGATGATATCGGTCTGCGCTGGCCGGCCGCGGTATCGCCGTTCGACGCCCACGTGGTGATCGCCAACAAGGACGCCGCGGCCCGGGCCGGTGCGCTGGATCTCGCAGGCGAACTGGATCGGCTCGGTGTCGAGGTGCTGCTCGACGATCGCACCGCCTCGCCCGGCGTGAAGTTCAAGGACGCCGAGCTGCTCGGTGTGCCATGGATCGTCGTCGTGGGCCGGGGCTGGGCCGACGGTGTCGTCGAGTTACGCAACCGCTTCACCGGCGAAACCCGGGAGATCGCGGTGGACGGAGCGTCGGCCGCGATCGTGGGGCTGCTGACCGGGTAGCTACTCGGTGCCGCCCGGGAACGCCAGCGTGACCGGGGCGGCACCCAGCACCTGGCTCCAGCGGGCGGCCAGCACCGCACAGCCGGTCAGCGCGGTCACCGCGAACGTGCGGTCGTCCCCGGTGGTGGCTTGTTCGAGCACCGCTCGCCAGGCCACCGCCGCGTCCTCCTCCATCCGGACCGCCAGTTGGGCGGCCTGGGTGGGATCGGAGACCTCCAGCGGCAACTGATAGCCGACCGCGGGCAGCGGCACCGGTGCCGACCGGGCGGTGAGCAGGGCTATGGCCCGCTCACGACGCTCGCGGTGCTCGGCCATGGCGTCGGCCACCAGGGCGTTGTCGTCGGGTGTGGAGTGCGCGGACACCACGCCGTAGCCGTAGATCACGCCGTGCTCGGTGGCGACCGCGTCGAACAAGGCGGCAGTGGCGGGGTCGCCGGGTCGGTTCGGATCGGGGGTCGGCGTCGAACTGCTGGTGTTGGTGGTCGTCGTCGTGGACGGGGCCGGTTGTGGCGAGGTCATCTGACCTGCCCGGGATCGGCGAGGGCCACGAGGTAGGACGCCGTGCACGCCGCGGAGATGGAGCCCAGCAGACCGGCGCGGTACCCCGACAGCGTCGCCGCGAGCTGCGCGGCACTGTCGGCCGAGGCGTGCAGAGCGGTGACCACATCGGCCACCGTCGGCGCAGGGGCCGGGGTGGTCGATGTCGGCGCCGACGAACTGGCCGCCGACGTGGTGGGCGCCTGCCCACCGGTGATCCGGGTGATCTCGTCGGCCAGCGCCCTGGCGTGGGCGGCACGTTCGGAGGCGACGGTGGTCAAGGTGGGCGCGATCTGGGGCCGCGCCGTGGTGGCGGCCTGTCCGGCCAACCGGCTGTCGGCATGCGCGCGGTCGAATTGCGCTACCAGATCGGCGAGTTCGGCCGGCGGGGGAGCGGGCGCGCACGACACCGCCGAACCGAGCACGGTCAGGGCCATGCCGGCGGGGAGCGCCGTGACCAACAACCGCCGGCGAGTGATCGTGGGCAAAGCGCTCGGCACGCCCACATCCTGCCATGGTGGGCTGCGCGGTTCTCCCGCCTGCTGTTCGTTTGGCCAAAGCGGCGCCGTGCCTGGCGTATCGTTTGGTAACCGATTCCTGGGTCAGCCCACCCGGAAGATGTCCGCACAACTCAAGATGAGGAGCTCGCCGTGGCACCGGATGCCCCGCTGCTGCCGACGCAGGAGCAAGTGCTCGAGCTACTCGACGGTGAGTTCGCGCGCGCGGGTTACGAAATCGAGGACGTCGTCGTCAACGCGTCGGCCCGGCCGCCCCGGATCACGGTCGTCGCCGACGGGGACGAGGGCCTGAGTCTGGACGACATCGCCGCCCTGTCGCAGACCGCATCGGAGCTGCTGGATGCGCTCGACGGCGACGAAACCGCAGCGTACGTGCTGGAGGTCACATCCCGCGGTGTCGACCGTCCATTGACCGAGGAGAAGCATTTCCGGCGCTCCCGCACGCGCAAGGTCGAGGTGGCGCTGGCTGACGGCTCGTCCGTCACCGGACGGATCGGGCACACCGGTGAGGGCGTCGTGCACCTGGTGATCGCCGATCGCGGCAAGCTTTCGGTACGTGAACTGAAACTGGCGGATATCGCCAAAGCTGTTGTACAAGTTGAATTTTCGCCACCCAATCAACGTGAATTGGATCTGGTGGAGCAGTCTGGAAAGGGAGGCGGCGGATGAACATCGACATGGCGGCGCTGCATGCCATCGAGTCCGACAAGGGCATCTCGGTAGACATTGTCGTAGACACCATCAAGTCGGCGTTGTTGACGGCCTACCGTCATACCGAAGGCCACGAGGCGGATGCGCGGATCGACGTCGACCGAAAATCCGGTGTGGTCAAGGTGATCGCGCGCGAGACGGATGACGACGGCAACCTGATCAACGAATGGGACGACACCCCAGAAGGATTCGGGCGTATCGCGGCCACCACTGCGCGCCAGGTGATCCTGCAGCGGTTGCGCGACGCCGAGAACGAACAGATGTACGGCGAGTTCGCCGCGCACGAAGGCGATATCGTCGCCGGCGTCGTCCAGCGGGACGCGCGCGAGAACACCCGGGGCAACGTGGTGGTGCGCGTCGGCACCGAGGCCAAGGGATCCGACGGCATGATCCGCCCGGCCGAGCAGGTCCCCGGCGAGCGCTACGAGCACGGCGACCGGTTGCGGTGCTACGTCATCGGCGTGAGTCGCGGGGCGCGGGAACCGAAGATCGAGCTGTCGCGTACCCACCCCAATCTGGTGCGCAAGCTGTTCGCCCTCGAAGTTCCGGAGATCGCCGACAATTCGGTCGAGATCGTCGCGGTCGCCCGCGAGGCCGGGCACCGCTCCAAGATCGCGGTGACGTCCAAGGTGTCCGGGCTCAACGCCAAGGGCGCCTGCATCGGGCCGATGGGGCAGCGGGTGCGCAACGTGATGAGCGAGTTGTCGGGGGAGAAGATCGACATCATCGACTTCGACGCCGACCCGGCGCGGTTCGTGGCCAACGCGCTGTCCCCGGCCAAGGTGGTGTCGGTCACGGTCATCGACGAGGCCACCCGGGCCGCGCGCGTGGTGGTGCCGGACTTCCAGTTGTCGCTGGCGATCGGCAAGGAGGGCCAGAACGCCCGGCTGGCGGCGCGGCTGACCGGCTGGCGGATCGACATCCGTAGCGACGCCGCGGAGCCGGGTACTGCCTGAGCACGACGCCGCGGCGAGCGACCCCGACACGCGATTCTGTCTGCGCGAACGGTGACGGTAGACTGAGCCGTGATCCAGCGCGAGACTCCGATTTCCCAGCCTCGTGCGCACCGTGGCCCCGATGGACCGGTGCGGACGTGTGTGGGATGCCGGAAGCGAGAGTTGGCCGTCGATTTGCTTCGGCTGGCCGCTGTCCTCGACGAACCCGGCCATTGCGCCGTGACCGTCGACTCAGCGGGTAGCCTGCCGGGGCGGGGTGCATGGTTGCATCCCGACCCGCAGTGCCTCGAAGCGGCGATCCGGCGGCGAGCAATCGGCCGAGCGTTACGGATCACCGGTTCACCGGAAATTTCCGCGGTGGTCGAGTATGTCGAAGCAATTCGGCCGCTCGATCGCCACGGTCAAGAGAACAGGTAACGAAATTCATGAGCACACCGTGAAGTCCCGATGACCATGCGTCATAGCTAAACCCGAGGCGCGGCCCAACCACCGCTGTCGCCTCTAGACGAGGAGAAGTAGTGGCAGGTAAGGCCCGCGTGCACGAGTTGGCCAAAGAACTCGGTGTCACCAGTAAGGAAGTCCTCGCCCGACTGAGCGATCAGGGCGAGTTCG
>JAHFVC010000236.1 GCA_023264765.1 Mycobacterium sp.
GATGTCCTCGGCACTGGCATACCACTCGGCGCCGTACGCCGATGCGGGTGAGTGGGTGCGCTGCGGATCGGGCTCATACGGCGCGGTACTGGTCTGCTGCAACAGTTTTGCGCGGCCGGCCGCGTCTGCGTGCTGCCATTGCGCGCGCAGGTCGGGCTCGCCCCAACCGATCGAGAAGATCTCGTGCATGGTCGGGAACGGCGTCATGCTCGCGGGGTCATGATGGCCCGCCTCGGCCAGCGCACGTTCCACCGCACCGGGGCCCAGTCGCCCGATCAACAGATCGGTGGCCATGTTGTCGCTGGTGGCGATCATCTTGCCGGCGGCGTCGCGCACCGAGATCTGCGCTCCCGGCGGCAATTTGTCGAAGCCCGAAGATCCGAGCTTCTTGGCTTCGGTGGTGATGGTCAGCTGGTCGTCCCAGTGCACGGTGCCAGCCTTGACGGCATCGCCCACCGCGTAGAGCACGTACAACTTGAATATCGAAGCCAGCGGCAGGGACTCGGTGGTGTTGGTGCCCGCCACCTTCACGCACTTGCCGTCGTCGACCTTGGACAGCTGGTAGGCATACCGCGCGCCCGTCTTGTTGAGCACGGCGTCGACGTCAGACCAATTATGCAGGGCCAGAGGCTGATTGGTGACGGTCATACGGTCGACCAGGGTGGAGGTGTCGTCGGTGCGTAACTCGATGTCCTGGCGCGCGCCATAGGACGTCACCACGTGCAGGGTGGCGGCGCCCGCGCCGATGTCGACTCCGGCCAGCGTGTAGGGCCGGTCGTACCACATCATGTCCATCGTGGTGCCGATGTCGTCGACCTGGGCGGGCACGGCAAGGGTTTTCACGCCCACCGGACCGATCGGCCAGTCCGAATTGAGCATGTCCATCAACTGTTTGGCCCGCACACCCGGTGGGGTGTTGGTGTTGATCATGGCGTCGCCCGCGTTGGCGGGCGGCGTACCGGCGGGGGCGCAGCCGCCCAGCGTCACGGTGGCGAGGACGAGCGTGCCGATCAGCGCTGCGAATCGGCGTGCCGCCCCGGCACCGTCAGGACTGGGTGCCGGTCCCCGCAACGTCCAACACAACCTCGAACTCCAACAGTGACGCACCGGTGGCCACCGGATTCTTCTGCTGGCCGGCGTGGGCCTCGACGGCGGGTCCGTTGGCCCATGCCTGGAATGCCTCGTCGGACTCCCACTGCGTCACCACGAAGTAGCGGTTTTCGCCCTTCACCGGGCGCAGCAGCTGGAAGCCGAGAAAGCCGGGCTGGTTGTCCACGGCATGCGCACGGTGCGCGAACCGCTTCTCCAGCTCCGGGCCGGCGTCTGGCGGGACCTCGATGGCATTGATCTTCACGACGGGCATGCGACTGAGGTTACCCGGATGCCCGCGCGGCAAGATGGCGGCATGCGCACCGCATTGCTGACTCCCAGAGGCGGCCCGGCCGACGCGGCCGGCGAGCCGTTGGTACTGGTGCACGGGCTGATGGGACGCGGCACCACCTGGTCCCGTCAGCTGCCTTGGCTGACCCGGCTCGGTCCGGTGTACACCTACGACGCCCCGTGGCACCGGGGCCGCGAGGTCGCGGATGCCCACCCCGTCAGCACGGAACGGTTCGTCGCCGACCTGGGCGACGCGGTCGCCGAGCTGGGCAGGCCCGCGACGCTGATCGGGCATTCGATGGGCGGTTTGCACTCGTGGTGCCTGGCTGCCGAGCGACCCGATCTGGTGAATGCGGTGGTCGTGGAGGACATGGCGCCGGACTTCAAGGGCCAGACGACCGGGGCCTGGGAGCCCTGGTTGCGTGCCCTGCCCGTCGAATTCACCTCCAGCGAGCAGGTCTGCAACGAATTCGGACCGGTGGCGGGCCGGTATTTCCTCGATGCCTTCGACCGGACCGCGACGGGGTGGCGCCTGCACGGCCACACCGCTCGGTGGATCGAGATCGCCGCGCAGTGGGGCACCCGGGACTACTGGGAGCAGTGGCGGGCGGTCCGGGTACCGGTGCTGCTGCTGGAGGCCGAGGGCACCGTCGCCCCGCCGGGACAGATGGAGCAGATGGCCGAGACCGGGCACCGGACGACATACCTGCGGGTGCCCGGCGCCGGTCACCTGATTCACGACGACGCGCCGCAGGAATACCGCGCGGCCGTGGAGTCGTTCTTATCGGCGTTCGCCCAGGACGCCTGAGGACGGCCACGCGGGCGAGTGCTCGAAGCGGGTGCGGATCGCGTCGAGGTCGTGGTCCATGCGGGATGCATCGGGATCGATGTCATACAGCCGGTCCCAGGCGGAGCCGGGGACCCGGAACTGGTCCACGTGGAACCGCAGTGCGTGCGAGCGGTTGGCCACCCAGCCGAGCGCGATGGCGAGGGCGAACGGGGCCAACAGGATGAGGATGGCGAGGGCTATGGTCATGGCAGTAATTCTTCGCGAAGCAATATCCCGCCGAACAGTGGCAGCACTGCCCCAGTTGGATAAGATGCTGCCATGATTAAAAGCGTATCGGCGATGGTGCTGAACGGTCTAGCGGTTTTCGAGTTCGGCGTCATCTGCGAGGTCTTCGGCATCGACCGGTCCGCCGACGGCGTCCCCAACTTCGACTTCAAGATCTGCGGCCCGGTCGCCGGTGAGCCGCTGCGCACCTCGGTGGGTGCCCAGATCACCCCCGATCACGACTTCTCGGCGCTCGTCGGCGCCGACCTGGTCGCGGTACCCGCCGTCAGCACCCAGTACGGCGGTTATCCCGAGGAGGCGCTGGAGGCGCTGCGCGCGGCGCAGGCCGCCGGATCGATCATCCTCACGGTGTGTTCCGGCGCCTTCGTCGTCGGTGCGGCGGGCCTGCTCGACGGCCGGCCGTGCACGACGCACTGGATGCACGCCGACGAACTCGCGCGGATGTATCCCACGGCGCGGGTGGATCGCAACGTGCTCTTCGTCGACGACGGCAACCTGATCACCAGCGCGGGTACCGCTGCCGGCATCGACGCCTGCCTGCACCTGGTCCGGCGCGAGATGGGCAGCGAGGTCACCAACACGATCGCCCGTCGCATGGTGGTGCCGCCGCAGCGCGACGGCGGCCAGCGTCAGTACATCGACCAGCCCATCCCGATCCGATGTTCGGAAGGCTTTGCCCCGCAGCTGGATTGGATACTCTCCAACCTCAAGGAACCGCACACCGTGGGCACTCTTGCCGCCCGCGCCAGCATGTCTGCGCGCACCTTCGCCCGCCGCTTCGTCGAGGAAACCGGCACCACGCCGATGCAATGGGTCACCGATCAACGAGTGCTCTTCGCCCGGCGACTGCTCGAAGAGACGGACCTGGACATCGACCGCGTCGCGGATCGGTCGGGCTTCGGCACCGCCACCCTGCTGCGCCATCACTTCCGGCGCGTCATCGGCGTCACGCCATCGGACTACCGGCGCAGCTTCGCTCGCGCTTCGTGATCTGGCGCCGACTAGGGTTGGCCCTCGCCCGCCAACGCGAACAATCCCTCGGCGGTCTGCTCCACCAACCCGTCGACCAGGAGTGAGTCCAGTGCGCGGTCGCGCTGGGCGGTGTCGGACAACCAGACCACGTCCAACTCGGCCCGGGTGACCGGGCGGGTACTGCCCCGCAACACGTCCAGCAACCGGCCCCGCACCTGGCGATCGGTGCCCGCGTACTTCTGCACCTTGCGGGCCGGCGCCTGCGCCGCGGGATAGCCCGCTGCGCGCCAGCCGCAGACGGTCAGCGGGCACAGGCCGCACTTGGGGTTGCGGGCCGTGCACACGATGGCGCCCAGCTCCATCAGGGCCGCCGAAAAGCGTTGGGCCCGAACGGCATCCTCCGGGAGTAGCGCGCCGACATCGTCCAGATCACGAGCCCGGGCCGGCGCCTCGTCGCGGCCGTGCACGGCCCGGGACAACACCCGGCGCACATTGGTGTCCACCACCGGTACCCGCTTGCCGTAGGCGAAACACGCGACCGCCCTCGCGGTGTAGGTGCCCACCCCGGGAAGTGTCAACAGGGTGTCCACGTCGTCGGGCACCACGTCGTCATGCTCCGCGGCGATGGTCGACGCGCACTCGTGCAGGCGTTTGGCCCGGCGTGGATAGCCCAGCTTGCCCCACGCCCGCAACACATCGGCCGGGCCTGCGGCCGCCGTGGCCGACGGGGTCGGCCACCGCGCGATCCAGTCCAGCCAGATCGGCTGGACCCGCGATACCGGGGTCTGCTGCAACATGAACTCGCTGACCAGGATCTGCCACGCCGTCACGCCCGGCCGGCGCCACGGCAGATCCCGCTCGGCCCGGTCGAACCAGCCGATCAGCTCTCCCGGGTCGAGGGCCATCAGAGGCTCGGGCAGAATGTCGGTCATGCCGAACTCGAACCCGATATCCGCGTGGAAGGCACTCAAGGAGGGTAACGAGCGCTTCGTCGCCGGCCAGCCCGAGCACCCCAGCCAGGGCATCGCCTACCGGGCCAGCCTGACCGCCGCACAGAAGCCGACCGCGGTGGTGTTCGGCTGCGGTGACAGCCGGGTGGCCGCGGAACTGATCTTCGACCAGGGCCTCGGCGACATGTTCGTCGTGCGCACCGCGGGACACGTGATCGACTCGGCCGTGCTCGGATCCATCGAGTACGCGGTGGTGGTACTCAACGTGCCGCTGATCGCGGTGCTCGGGCATGACAGCTGTGGCGCGGTGAAGGCCACCCTGTCGGCGCTGGACGAGGGCGTGGTCCCCGGCGGCTACATCCGCGACATCGTCGAGCGCGTCACCCCGTCGATCCTGCTGGGCCGGCGCGACGGACTGACCAGGGTGGACGAGTTCGAGGCCAGGCACGTCACCGAGACCGGCGCCCAACTGATGGCGCGGTCCACCGCGATCGCCGAACGGGTGAACGCGGGTACCTTGGCAATCGTCGGCCTCACCTATCACCTGGCCGACGGCCGGGTGGTGCTGCGTGATCATCTGGGCGACATCGGCGAAGCCTGACAAAGCCTGAGACCGACACGCCGAGCAGCCTCGGACAGCAGAACGTGACCCCGGCTTACCGTTGAGTTCGTGCTAGATGTAGAACCCAAGGGTGGCCCCACGCCGGACCAGATCTACCGGCGGCGCCGGATCGCGGCGATCGGCATCGGGGTGGTCGTACTGGCCTTGGTCGTCGGCATCGTGGCGATCGTGGTGGCAAACAGCACCAGCTCAGGAACTCCTACCGCCGACAAGACCGCAGCCACGGGTGCGTCCCAGGCCGTCCCACCGCTGCCCGGTGAGACGCCCGGGGTGAAGACGCCGGTGGTGCCCGCCCAGCAGGCCCCCGTGCCGACCCCGACCCCGACCGCGGCAGTGGTGCCACCGCCGGTCCTCAAAGAGGGCGACGACTGCCCGGATTCGACCCTGGCGGTCAAGGGCATCACCAGCGCACCGGATTACGTGATGGGCGATCAGCCCAAGTTCACCATGGTCGTGACCAACATCGGACTGGTGGCCTGCAAGCGCGATGTGGGCGCGGCTGTGCTGTCCGCCTACGTCTACTCGCTGGACAACAAACGGCTGTGGTCCAACCTGGACTGCGCCCCGTCCAACGAAACCC
The DNA here is from genome assembly GCA_023264765.1 of Mycobacterium sp. Lineage (GTDB taxonomy): Bacteria > Actinomycetota > Actinomycetes > Mycobacteriales > Mycobacteriaceae > Mycobacterium. The sequence continues at coordinate 5,580 of JAHFVC010000236.1, forward strand.
TGGTGAAGACCTTCAACCCGGGTGAGCAGGTGACCACCGAGGTCACCTGGACCGGAATGGGATCTGCCGCGAACTGCCCGCTGCCACGCGAGGCGATCGGCCCCGGCACCTACAACCTGCTGGTGCAATTGGGCAATCTGCGCTCGGCGCCGGTGCCGTTCATCCTGGCCGAGTCCAAGCCCGCCGACGCGGGCCCCCCGCCTGCCGATCCGGCGGCGCCCCCGGCTGAGCCCGCGCCCGCCGAGCCCGCACCGGCCCCGGCCGGCTGATTCAGGCCAGCTGGTCGGCGATGGTCGACTCGGCCAGCGCGGACAGGCCCTCCCGGATGTGGCGGGCCCACATCGAGCCGATGCCGTCCACGGACTGCAGGTCGCTGGCGCTGGCCGCGAGCACCCCCTGCAGCGAACCGAAGGACCGGACCAGCAGGTCGACATGGGCGAACTGCAGTCGCGGGATCCCGGCCATCGCGCGGTACCCGCGTGAGCTCATCGCCGAATCCTGCGCCTCGACGGTGGACGGATAGCCGAAAACCCTTGCCAGAGCGGTGAAATCGAGCAGCTCGTTGTCCGACAGCGCGTCCAGTTCTTCCATGGTCGCCGACACCTGGGCGGCGCTCGGCGGATCAGGGTTGGCGTGGTAGTCCCGCACGATGAGCTCGCGGGCGGTGCCGTTGTCGCCGACCAGCTCCTCCAGCTGGAGTTGCAACTGCCTGCCGTCGGTGCCCAGTTCGACGACGTCGGCGTCGATCTCCAGGCTGATCCGGCGGACCATCTCCAGGCGCTGCACGACGGTCATGACGTCGCGTAGCGTCACGAAGTCCTCGATCTCGGCGGTGGATAGTTGCCGGTTCACCTCGTCGAGGCGCGACTTGTAGCGCTCCAGGGTGGCGATGGTCTGGTTGGCTCGCGACAGGATGGTCGGGGTGTCCGGGACGACATGGCGTTCGCCGGCGACGTACACCGTCACGATGCTCATCGAGTGGCTGACCGAGATCACCGGATAGCCCGTCTGCACCGCGGTGCGCTCCGCCGACCGATGCCGGGTACCGGATTCCTCGGTGGGGATCGACGGGTCCGGGACCAGTTGGACGTTGGCCCGCAGGATGCGGGTGCCGTCGCTGGAGAGCACCACGGCGCCGTCCATCTTGGACAGTTCGCGCAGCCGCGTCGGCGCGTAGCGGACGTCGAGGGAGAACCCGCCGTCGCAGATCGCTTCCACGCTGTCGTCGTAACCGAGCAGGATCAGTGCGCCGGTGCGGCCTCGCAGGATGCGCTCGAGGCCGTCGCGCAGGTCGGTGCCGGGCGCCAGCCGTCCGAGGGTCTCGCGCAGCGTCGGCCGCGCCAGATGCACCACCGTGCGGCCGGATCGGGGCTTCACCGCCATCGCGCCTCCTTGGATTGGCCGTCATTGTCCGTGATGGACTTCAGAACCCGCAATGCCTCACCGATGTTGGCGGCCGTACTGATACGCAATCCGGCCGGTACGTCGGTGACCCCGGGCGGGACCACGGCGTGGCGGAATCCCAGCCGGGCCGCCTCGGCCAGGCGGCGTTCCATGCCGGTCACCCGGCGCAGGTCACCGGCCAGACCGACCTCCCCGATGGCGACGACGGTGGACGGGACGGGCCGGTCGGTCTGCGCGGACGCGACGGCGAGCGCGACCGCCAGGTCCGAGGACGGGTCGGTCAGCCGCATCCCGCCGACGGTGGACAGGTAGATGTCCCTGCCCGCCAGCCGCAGCCCGGCACGCTTCTCCAGGACCGCGGTGATCATCGCCGCGCGGGCCGAGTCGATTCCGCTGACCGCGCGGCGCGGGTTGCCCTGGGCCTCGTTCCCGATCAGCGCCTGCACCTCGCCGAGCAGCGGCCGCTTACCGTCCATGGTCACCGTCACCGCGGTGCCCGAGACCGGCGCAGGTCGTTGATCCCGGAACAAGCCGGACGGATCGGCAACCCCTTCGATTCCGTTGTCGCGCAACAAGAAACAGCCAACCTCATCGGAGGCGCCGAAGCGGTTCTTGACACCGCGCACCATTCGCAACGACGACGCCCGGTCGCCCTCGAAGTGCAGCACCACATCCACCAGGTGCTCCAGTGAGCGCGGGCCCGCGATGGCCCCGTCCTTGGTGACGTGACCGACCAGCAGCAGGGACAGGCCGTCGGGCCCGGCGGCCTTGGCGTAGGACGTGAGCGCGGTGGTGACCGCGCGGACCTGGGTGACACCGCCCGTGACGCCCTCGGCCTCGGTGGTCGACATGGTCTGCACCGAGTCGACCACCACCAGGCTGGGCCGGACTGCCTCGATGTGGCCCAGCGAGGTCTGCAGATCGGATTCCGACGCCAGGTACATCTCGTCGTGGGTGCAGCCGGTCCGCTCGGCCCGCAGCCGGATCTGGCCCGCGGATTCCTCACCGGACAGGTAGAGCGCGCGCTTACCGTTGCGCGCCCACCGGTGGGCCACCTCCAGCAGCAGCGTGGATTTCCCGACCCCGGGATCCCCGGCCAGCAGGATCACCGAGCCAGGCACCAGGCCACCACCCAGCACGCGGTCCAATTCACCGACCCCGGTGGGCAGGTGCCGGGTGACGCCTGGATCGATCGAGGTGATGGGCACCGCGGGGGAGGCCGGGGCCACCGCCCGGCGGATCGACCTACCGTCGAGTGAGGTGAGCGCAGCCACCTCGTTGACCGTGCCCCAGGTACCGCAGTCCGGGCACCGGCCGACCCATTTCGCGGTGGCGTACTGGCACTCGGAACAGCGGAATTGCGAACGTACTTTCGAAGGCACGCTCAAACGGTAGCCGCCGGGGGCGACAGATCCGCACGTATCGTCAGTGGTGTCCACCCGTGTCGGATTCGGCGCCCACCGAAGATTCGGACGCCTCGGATCCGGCGTTGGGCTCACCGTCGCGACGGGGGGTCTCACCGGCCGAGATCGGCACGGCGACCGTGGTCTGGCCGGACTTCTCGAAGTTGAAGGTGAACTGGTAGGTCAGTCCGTTGGTGATCGGCTTCGTCAGCCCGACCTCGGCCTTGACCGCGTCCGCGCGCTCGGCCGCATCCAGCGCCTTGAGTTGGCCGTCGGGCTCGCCGATCACGAGCACGCCGCCGGCCGGGACGGTGCCGTCGCCGGTGAGGGTCACCTCGCCGACATCGGAGGTGATGGACAGGAGTTTGTCGTTGACGTCCGCCGAGTTGTTGGCGGCGACCAACAGCAGTTCGACATCGCTGCCGGGCTGGACGTAGTCGGAGGTCTGCGGGGCGCGCAGGTGCACGTTGCGCAGGGCGATGTTGCCCGCGCTCGCGGCGGCCCCGTTGACGGCCGGTTCCTGGGTGGCGGTCTGGGACGATTGCCCGGCGCCGCAGCCGGTCAGGACGACGCTGGCCACCGCCGCGCACGCGGCGAGTCCGATGACGGACGCCTTGAAAGCTTTTGCAGCCACGGGAGCCTCCTGGTCAGCCGTTGGTCATACGGCGGGGGATTTCAACTATGCACAGTAGTAGGTCCGCTTTGGCGGCGGTAGCGGAGGGCGCAGGACGGCCGATCTACGGTGTCCGCGGCGCTTTCTGCGGGCTTGCGAGAGGCCGGTCACAACGTTGCGGGCCTCGCGAAAACCGTTGTGCCGTTGCACGTAATGATCACCGTGTCAACCCCTAGTCTTCACCTGCTATGCCCCTGACCTGCATAGTTGATCCGCGTGTGTGGGGGCCACGTGCTAACATTGAGAAGTGAAAGGGGCTCTAATCTGATGATTTTCAAGGTCGGAGACACCGTCGTCTATCCACACCACGGTGCTGCATTGATCGAGGCGATCGAATCCCGGACCATCAAAGGCGAGCAGCGTGAGTATCTCGTCTTGAAGGTCGCTCAGGGTGATCTCACCGTTCGAGTCCCAGCTGATAACGCCGAATACGTGGGTGTGCGCGACGTCGTCGGTCAGGAAGGCCTCGACAAGGTTTTCCAGGTGCTGCGCGCCCCGCATACCGAGGAGCCGACTAACTGGTCGCGCCGGTACAAGGCAAATCTGGAGAAGCTCGCGTCGGGGGATGTGAACAAGGTGGCGGAGGTCGTTCGCGACCTGTGGCGCCGGGATCAGGAGCGCGGGCTGTCCGCAGGCGAGAAGCGGATGCTGGCGAAAGCGCGTCAGATCTTGGTGGGTGAGCTCGCGTTGGCCGAGAACACCGATCAGGAGAAGGCGGACATCATTCTCGACGAGGTGCTGGCTGCAGCTTCCTGAGTCGTAGAACTGCGACGTGGAACTGCCGCGCGTCGGTCTGGGTACCGACGTTCATCCCATCCAGGCAGGTCGGCCATGCTGGCTGCTGTGCCTGCTCTTTGAGGGCGCCGACGGTTGTGCCGGTCATTCCGACGGCGACGTCGCCGCCCACGCATTGTGCGACGCGCTGCTCAGCGCTGCCGGTCTCGGCGACCTGGGCAGCGTGTTCGGCACCGATCAACCGCAATGGCGGGGCGTCAGCGGAACCGACATGCTGCGGCATGTGCACGCCATGGTGCGCGAGCACGGTTTCCGTGTCGGCAATGCCGTCGTCCAGGTCATCGGCAACAGGCCGAAGATCGGCCCGCGGCGTGCCGAGGCGCAGGAGCTGCTTTCCGGACTGCTCAACGCGCCGGTGTCGGTTTCGGCGACCACCACGGACGGTCTGGGCCTGACGGGGCGCGGTGAAGGTATGGCGGCGATTGCGACGGCGTTGCTCGTCTCGGTCGAATAGGCCGGTAAGCTGGCCCGTCGTGAGCGGAGCGAACAGATGGCCGAAGTGAGTGGACTACGGCTATACGACACCCTGACGGGTGGTGTTCGTGATTTCGTACCGCTGCGACCCGGACATGCCTCCATCTATCTGTGCGGCGCCACGGTGCAAGGGCTTCCCCACATCGGGCACGTCCGCAGCGGCGTCGCATTCGATGTGCTGCGGCGCTGGCTGACCGCAAAGGGCTTCGACGTCGCATTCATCCGCAACGTCACCGACATCGACGACAAGATCCTGAACAAGGCCGCCGAAGCGGGCAGGCCGTGGTGGGAATGGGCCGCGACGTACGAGCGGGCGTTCAGCCAGGCCTACGACGCTCTCGGAGTTCTGCCCCCGTCGGCCGAGCCGCGGGCCACCGGGCACATCACCCAGATGGTGGAACTGATCGAGCGGCTCATC
>JAHFVC010000237.1 GCA_023264765.1 Mycobacterium sp.
GGTCTGCTGACCTTCGAGCAGGCGGTGCAGGTCATCTACCACCGCAGCCGTCTGCAACAGCGCACCAGCGGCCTGGGCCGCATGCTCGCAGTGGGCACCGATGCGGACACGTTGATGAGCCTGCTCGATCAGGACACCCTCGGCGAGTTCGGCCGCCGGGTGTCGGTGGCCGCGGTCAACAGCCCGGCCGCGGTCACCATCGCCGGCGACGGCGACGTACTTGAGGTGGTCGCCCGGCAACTCGATGAAGCGTCGATCTTCAACAGGTTCTTGACCGGCAAGGTGCCCTACCACACCCACTACATGGATGCGGTCAAGGACGAACTGATCGATGCCCTGAAGGGATTGGCTTCGAAAAACGCTGCACTGCCGCTCTATTCGACGGTAACCGGGGAGCGTTTGGACGGATACGCGGCCGGCGCCGCCTACTGGTGGCAGAATACCCGCGCCACCGTTCTTTTCGAACCCGCGATCGGGCAGCTGCTGAGTGATGGCTATACGCACTTTGTCGAGTTGGGCCCGCATCCGGTGTTGGCCGCGGCCATCGCCGAAACAGCCGGACAGCAACATGTCTCGGTATCGGCGACCCAGCGCCGAAACGACGACGACGTGCGTGTCCTGCTGAGGTGCGTCGGGGTGGTGCACTGCCTGGGGCGTCATGTCGAGTGGGATGCCCTCAATCCCGCGGCGGGCGCGACATTGATCAAGTTGCCGACCTATCCCTGGCAGACCAAGCGTTACTGGAACGACACCCACGAAGTGTCAGAGGCCTTGTTCTACAACCCGGTTCATCCTCTGCTCGGGCAGCCCGTCAAGGGTGTGCACCCCACCTGGGAAGCAGAGATCAGCTCCGTGGCGAATGCGTTTCTCGCCGACCACCGGGTTCAGGGCAGCGTGGTCATACCCGGGGCGGTGTATGTCGAGATGGCTCTGGTGGCCGCGCGGGAGAACTACGGGTCCGACCACCGCGTGGACAATTTGGTGCTGCACCGCGCGGTCATCCTCGACGACACCTGCGATCCGATCCTGCGGACCACCTTGAACCAGGCCGACGGAACCGTGGAGTTCACCGCGTTGACCGCGACGGCCGACGGCGATGTCAAGTGGGCGATCACAGCCACCGCCGAGTTGAATGTTCTCGGAACGCCGCCCGGTGCCCATCGGGTACCCTCAGGGCCGACGAGTTCACTGGACGGATGCGAATTCTACAGCCGGACAGAGGATCTCGGATTCGACTACGGTGGGTCCTTCCGGTCGGTCAGCAAAGTGACTGCCGGTCACGACTGGGCGACGGCCGAACTGGAGATTCCCGCTGCCATCGCAGCGGAACTCGGCGAGTATCGCTTTCATCCGGCGCTCATCGACGGAGCCTTCCAGACCTTGTTCGGGGCACCGTTTTCCGGACAGCAGCAGAGTGGTGAACCGTTCCTGCCGACTCGGATCAGGCGCTGCTCGGTCTACGGGTCGCCTGAAGACGGTATGACGGTCCACGTAGACGTCCTGTCGGCGACCAGGGACCTGATCGAATGCGACATCACGATCAGGGGAGCCGATGGGGCGGCGCTTGCGGTCTTCGAAGGATTTTCGGTGCAGGCGCTGAGTGCCTCCTCGCGGATGTCGCCCGATCGGATCGACAAAGGGCTGTATGAGATCCACTGGTGCCCTGCCGAACAGGCCGAACTCCATGATGAAGTGACAGAGTCGCTGTCCTGGTTGATCTTGGTCGACGCCGTGGGCGTCGGAGCGGCGGTCGCCGACGAACTTCGGCAACGCGGTCACCGGGTCCGCACCGTGGAACACGGAGAAGTCACCGAACCGGAGGACCTGCTCGAGTCCTATCTCGACGGTGCGGGCGACCTCGCGGGGATCATCGACTGCTGGCCACTGGATATCGGCCCGGAACCCGCCGGCGATCTGTCCGAATTGGGCACCCTGCCGATCCTTCGGCTGGTCCAGGCCCTGGCCGCACAGGACATCGTCAAACCGCGTCTCCATCTGGTCACCGGTAATGCCCAACCCGCCCCAGGTACCGGCGTTCCCGCGGTGCAGCAGTCCGCAATCTGGGGACTGGGCCGCGTCATCGGCCACCAGGAGCTCGCCGAATACTGGGGCGGACTGATCGATGTCGACATCCGCGAGGACGTGGTGGATCTCGCCGGCCGGCTGGTCGGACATCTTCTCGACGGTGCCGCCGAAGATCAGGTCGCGTTTCGCAACGGCGTGGCCTACGTCCCGCGCCTGGAACCCTGCACCGGTTTGACCCGACCGTTTCCCACGAAACTCGATTCGGATGCCACGTATCTGGTGACCGGCGGCGCGGGAGCGCTGGGCCGGGTGGTCGCAACGCATCTCGCCGAATGCGGGGCACGGCACATCACCCTGATGGGCCGCCGTCCGGTTCCGCCCAGGAGCCGGTGGGCGACACTTCCCGACGACGATCCGAGTTTCACCACGGTGCAGGCAATCCGCGCGATCGAACGCCTCGGTGCGCATGTCACCACCGCCAGTGTCGATGTCACCGATGGCGACGCCGTGGCCGGCTGGCTCGCCGAGCACATCGAGCACGGGGGTCGACCGGTCCGTGGGATCATCCACACCGCGGGTGTGGTGGAAGATCGGCTACTCGTCAACATGACCGAGGAGAGCTTTGCTTCGGTGATGTCGCCCAAGGTGGCGGGAACCTGGGCGCTACACGACACTTTCAAGGAACACCCGATGGACTTCTTCGTCCTGTTCGGGTCGGCCGGTTCCACGATCGCCTCACCCGGGCAGGGGAACTACGCGGCTGCCAATGCCTTCCTGGATGCCTTCGCCCACTATCGCCATGCGCAGGGGCTTCCCGCGCTGACCATCGGTTGGGGCCCCTGGTCGGTGGGCATGGTCGAAGAGTTGAAGTTGGAGCAGATCTACGCCCAGCGAGGCATCGAGCTGATCACCCCCGCGGTGGGTACCCGGATCCTGGATCGACTGCTCGGTCAGCGATCGCCGGCTGTCGTGGCCATCACCGCGGACTGGGATCAAGCACGCAAGGCAGGGCTCGGCGGCCCGATGCCTGCGATGTTCTCCCGCCTGCAGAACGCCGCCGGAGTGCTCTCCCACGAAGCCGACGGCACGTCGTCCATTCTTGAGCTTCTCGCATCGACAACGGAGAGCGCGAGATTCGAGGTGGTCGCCGAGCACCTGCTGCGTGTCGTTGCGACCGTGTTCGACTGTGCTGTCGGCGATATCGATTGCGACGACATGCTCGACGACATCGGGCTGGACTCGATGATGGCGATGGAGTTCCGGATTCGGGTCAACTCGATGTTCTCGATCGATCTTCCGGTGTTGGAGATCCTTCGCGGCGTCAGCGTGAACTCGCTGTCGCATCGGGTGCTCACCGAGTTGCACGCCATCCACGGCGATGCCCCGGCCTCGGCGGCAACGCAGGACGATCAGGACGATGACGTGGAACGATTGCTCGAAAAGCTCTCCGATGCCGAATTGCAGGAGCTGCTGGCCGAGCTCGAAGCGGATGTCACCGATCCAGATGCCGGGGGAGTGCAGACGTGAACGCCGTTGAGGTTCGGGGCCTTTCGAAGACCTATGGACGTGTTCCGGCGGTGGTCGACCTCGATCTCGACGTCGGTCGTGGCGAGATCTTCGCCATCCTCGGCCCCAACGGAGCGGGCAAGTCGACCACCATCGAGATCCTGGAAGGCAACCGCAAGCGAGACTCCGGACATGTACGGGTGCTCGGGGAGGATCCTGGAACAGCAGGCAGAAGGTGGCGGGCCAGAATCGGCATCGTGTTGCAGGAGGCCAGCGATGCCGGGATGCTCACGGTGGACGAGATCGTCCGAATGTTCACCAGTTGCTACGGGACTGCGCGGGCCGTCGGGGAGGTGCTCGAGCTGGTGGGGCTCGGAGCGGTCCGGAATTCACGCGTACGCCGGCTCTCCGGCGGTCAGCGTAGACGGCTCGATGTGGCGCTCGGCATCATCGGGAACCCCGAACTGCTGTTCCTCGATGAGCCGACCACCGGATTCGATCCCGAGGCGCGGCGCCAGTTCTGGGATCTCATCCGGCTGTTGGCAGCCGACGGCACGACGATCCTGCTGACCACCCACTATCTGGAGGAAGCCGCCGCGCTCGCCGACCGGGTGGCGGTGATCGCCGAAGGACGGGTGGTCGCGGTCGACACACCGGCTGAGCTGACCCGGCACATGAATCTGGCCGCGACGGTCCGCTGGTTCGATGGCCGTGAAATTCAGACGGTGACAACGGATTCACCGACCCGATTGATCAGGGAGCGCAGCATCGACGGTCGGGAGCTGACGGATCTGACGGTCACCCGCCCGAGTCTCGAAGATGCCTATCTACATCTGATCGGCAGGGCGTGATGGCAGCCGGGGTCGACGACAAGACATCGGCGGGAGTGCCGTCGGCCATCGGCATCGGATTCTCGCGGGTTCTACCGGAACTCAAGATGTTCTATCGCCGTCCGGAACAGGTGGCGCTCACGTTTTCGATGCCCGCGGTGATCTGCATCCTGCTGGGCTCGATCTTCTCGGACAAGCTGCCCAACAGCGAGGTCAGCACCGGTGCGGTGATCGCGGCGAGCATGTTGGCCTACGGGATTCTTTCGACGTCGTTCATCAATCTGGGCATCAGCATCGCCGCCGACCGCGACACCGGTGCGTTGCGCCGGCTCCGGGGGACGCCCACCACCGCACTGTCGTATTTCATCGGCAAGGTCATGCTGGTGGGCATCGTCAGTCTGGCCGAAGCGGTGATCCTGCTGTTGGTGGGAGTCCTGGTCTTCGGGCTCAGATTGCCGACGGCCCCGTTCGGATGGTTCACGCTGACATGGGTGTTCGTCCTGGGCATCGTGAGTTGTTCGCTGGTCGGCATCTTCATCAGTAACTTCGCGAGCAATGCGGTGTCGGCCGCGGTCATCACCAACGGTCCGGCGGTAGGGCTTCAGTTCCTGTCCGGGACGTACGTCCCTCTGATGGCCCTGCCGACGTGGATGCTGATCGTCGGCTCATTCTTTCCGGTGAAATGGATGGCACAGGGATTCCGGTCGGTCCTCCTACCGCCCGCGATGGTCGTTTTCGAACCCGCGGGCAGTTGGGAGCACTGGCGAATCTTCTTGGTGCTGACGGCCTGGAGCATCGGTGGCCTGCTCGGATGCCTTGCGTTGTTCAGGTGGTCGGACCAGAGCTGAAGGCTGCGAACCAACAGAGCCGTACCCGTGGCCGACGCCACGGGTACGGCTCCGCAGATCGCGGGTAGATCAGGCCGCGCGCGCGGCGTGATGACCACCCTTGGCGTGCTTGGGGGTTGACGAGCCGGATGCGCCGGCGGATCCGCTGGCCCCGGCGCCACTGGACGCCTGCGATCCCGAATCACCATCGCTTGCAGTGTGCTTACCGCCGCCTCGGGTGTGGCGGGGCTTGCTCACCGTGGTCGACGAGCCCGCCGAACCTGAGGCCGACGAATCACCCTGGGTGTCGGTCTTGCTGTCAGTCGATGTGTCGGGCTTGGAGTCGCCCTTCGTGTCGTCCTTGGTCGATGAGCCCGCGTCGGTCTCCGGCTTGTCAGCGGGGTCGGTCTTCGACGGCTCCGGTGCGGTCTCGGACGGTGCCGTGGTGTCGTCCGCCGCCGGCTTCGTCGTGGTCTGGTCGGCGGGTGCGGTGTCCTTCGGCGTGTCCGTCGACGGAGTCGCCTGGTCCGCGGGCTTGGGCGTCTGCGCTTCCGGCGTCTTGGTGTCAGCCGTCGCGAGCGTCACCGTCGTCGCGCCGGCTTGCGGAACCTGGGCGACCGCGGCGGTGGTGGCGGCGGCCGCGGCAGCAGCCTTGGTCGTCACCTTCGGCGGCTTGAGCGCGTCGGCGATGAGCTTCTGCAGGGTCTGCAGCGCCGGGATGGTGCCTGCCAGAACGACCTTGAGCCCATTGGTGCTATCGATCGCGAACTGTGTCAGCAGGCCGCCGGCGATCAGCGGCAGACCCAGGCCGGTGTCGATGATGCTCGACAGGTCCGGCCCGTATCCACCGTTGAGGAACCCACCGATGACGACGGCCGGTGCCGAGATGATCGCCTTCACCACGGCGCCGATATTGCCCTGGCGGGCGGCGTCGATGATGCCCTGGACCGCGGCACCCGCCGCCGCGGGCACCTGGATCAGCGGGCCGAGGACGCCGCCGATCGCCGTGACCAGGTTGGAGGGCGCGGTGGGTAGCCCGAGGAAGTTCTCGTTGAGTGCGTTGATGACGTTGACGACGTTCTGCAGCGGATTGACCAGGATGGTGGCCAGCGGCCCCAGCTTGTCGACAGCGTTCACCAGACCCTGCAACGGATGTGCGATGCCATCGAGCGCCGGTGCGAGCAGATTCGTCACCGGGAAGATCACCTTCAGCCCGGCGAGCAGCACCTGGTTGATGGCGTCCTCGACGTTGCCGTGCAACAGATCCGTGAGTGCGCTCGCCAACAACGGCGGGGCCCCTGCGGTGAGGCCGCTGAAAATCTGACCCAACGTGGCCTGCAGGGTGGCGGGCAGCGATGCGGCCGAGGTCACGGCTGCGGCCGAGGCGTTGGGAGCGGCGGCCAGCTGTGCCTTGGCGGCGGGCGACAGCAGGTTCAGGATGTCCTTGATCGCGGCGACCTGGTTCTGGTAGACCGCGGACAGGATCGGGGCGGGCCCGTTGGCCGCCGCCGTCGTGAAGATCGATTGGACGTTGTCGACGGCCTTGTCGAAGACGGCGCCGTACGCCGAGAAGGGATTCGACGAGGCGGTCAACGCTGTGGCGGCATGTTCCATCTTGGTCGCGAGCGGGGGCGCGACGATCGGCGTGGCGGCGATGAAGCCGGCTCCGACAAGCGCGACGACGCCGCTGGCGGCGAACGGGCGAACGGCAGTGTGCATTGCGGGCTACTTTCAGGAATGCAAGATGTGCGACTGGAACTTACTGATCAGTAGGTTCTGGGCCTGATTGTGGCTTTCCGGGGTGGGTGCACCGCTAGAGACAAATGACTCAATTTCGAGACGCCGGTCACAGCCGGCGAATGGTCAGCCGCTCGCTGCGGTGTCGACGGGCCCGAGGCCACCGGGCGCGGGGATGTCGCGGATCTGTTGCCGGCGGGTGATTCCCAGCTTGGGGAACGACCGGTAGAGGTGATTGGAGACGGTGCGCGTCGAGAGTTGCAGCCGCGCCGCGATCTGCGGGTTCGTCCACCCGAGGCCGGCGAGGTAGACCACCTGGTGCTCCTGCGGGCTCAGCGGGAGGTTGGTTGCTGCCGCAGCGGGCAGCACCGGCCGAACGCCGGCGGCGCGTAGATCGCGCGTGCACAACTCGATCAACGGCCGGGACTGTAAGCGTTGCGCGATGGACAGCGCGCGACTGAGTTGGTGCTGGGATTCGCTGCGGCGACGGTGCCGGCGCAGCAGTGCGGCGTGTGCGATCAACAGCCGAGCACGGTCGACGGGCCACTGCTCACCGGCGGGATCGGCCAGTGCTGCACCCAGCAGAGACTCACCTTCGTCGCGGTCGGTGAGCGCCGCCCTGGCGTAGGAGATCAGATGGACAAGACGGGTGGGTGCGTCGGCGGGAATGTGTTCGAGAATCGCTGTCAGGCGACGGCCGGCGTCCGCGGTGGTCGAGGCCGCCACCGCTGCATCCGCGAAATCGCCCAATGCCCAATAGGATTCGCGACGGTGCAGGGGATGTCCGGTGGCGGTGAACAATTCACTCAGCTCAGCGTAGGCCAGCGCCGGCGCACCGTCGAACAGATTGATCTGCCCGCCAAGATGTCCGGCCCAGGCTCCTGCGATGCGGCTCTCGTTGAGCACGACGCGGTTCATGGCGGCAGCCAGATGTCCACGCGCCGTGTCGAAATCGCCGCGCAATGTCGCGACGGCGCCGACGGTGAAGTGCCCCACCGCGGCCATCAGCGGCTTTTCGTTGGTGCCGCCCAAGGTCTGAAGTTGCGCCGCGGCGTCCGACGCCTGTGCGAGCCGGCCGGTCTCCAGGCAGGCGCGGGCGAGCGCGGTCAGGATCACGGCACTGCCGGGAGCGGCGCTCAGGTTGCCGTTGCCCGACGTGTTGAGCAGGCGCAGCGCCGTTTCGCTGTCGGCCGCCATCCAGGCTGTCGCACCGAGGATGCCGCGGTAGACGGGGTCGTCAAATCGGTTGGTCAACGCCGCCACGGTGTGCCGGCTCATGGTGGCGGACATGGGGTCGGTGACGGCGTCGATCCAGGCTTGCGACATGGCGACCTTGGTGTCGGTCTGGCCGATGTCGGAGAGCAGCGTGCGGTGCTCGGCCACGGTCCGCCGGATCGCCGGGTCGTCGGTGAGATAGGCCAGGATTCCCATGGCGCGCAGCGCTTCCCACGACCACGCGGGGTCGACCAGGCGTGCGGTACCGGTAGCGGTGTTCAGGGCGAGGAACGTCTTGTGGTGGTTGTCGTTCCACAGTGCCGACCAGCCCAGCTCGATCTGGGCCCGCATCCGCTGTCGCGCGTCGGTGGCGACCTCCTTGGCCCGCTGCCCCAGCTGCTTCTCCCAGCGCACGTCCCCGGTGTGCCGGGCGAGCTTGGCGGCGTCGAGCAGCCGGTCGGCCTGCGCAGCGGGCCGGCTGGTGAGCGCGGCCGCGCGCTGCAGCGCCGCCGCGGCCGCGCCCGCGCCGTCGATCTCGCGGGTCGCTGCGGCGAGTGCCACCAATCGGTCGGCGATGTCGTCGTCGATGCCGTCGGCGCCCAGCGCGGCGTGCCAGATCTGCCGATGCGGCCTCTCATTGAGCATGTCTGCGATCCGTCGATGCGCGGCCCGGCGTTGCGTGATCGTCCCCTCGGAGTAGCAGGCGGACCGGGTCAGCGGGTCGACGAAACGGACGCTCCGCTCGTCGGCGCCGAGTAGCCCGGCGGCACGCGCACCCGCCAGCACGTCGGTACCGAGGGTGGCGGCCACCAGCTCGATGTCGGGTCCCGCGGCGGCCAGCGTGAGCAATGCGGTGCGCGTGTCGGTGGGCAGCGCGGCGAGGTCGTCGCGGTAGGCCGACCGTAGTCCGGCGGGCAGCGGGATCGGGTCGGGTGCCCAGCCGCCGTCCCACTCGGCCGACAGGTTGCCGAAGGCGACCACTGCGCCCGGATTGCCTTGGGCCTGAGCCAGTATGGCTTCACGCCGTAACCCGAAGGCCGGTACCGGCTGCTGGTCGAGCAGCACCTCGCTCTGATGGGCGGTCAGTGCTTCGATGGTCAGCGCGGTGACGTCGCCGCGGCCCAGGCCGTCGGGGCAGGCCGTGTCGCGGGTCGCGAGCACCATGGTGACGGCGTTGCCGACCAAGCGGCGCGCGGCGAACATGATGGCCGCCCGGGATACGGCGTCGAGGTGGTGGACGTCGTCGACGAAGACCGCGACCCGATGCCTGGACCCGAGTTCCCGCAGCACATGCAGGAAGCCGGGACCGGGTGGCGCGGCGGCGATCCCGCGCGGGAGTGCGCGCAGCAGGTGGTCCAGGCCGGCCAGCGGCTGCCCTGATTCGGCCGGGACGCCCGCGGTGCGCAGCGCGATTCGGCCGGCTGCCTCGGCGTGCCGACGGGTGTGGTTGAGCAACAGCGTCTTTCCGGAGCCGTGTGGGCCACTGATCACCACCACCGGCGCCGGCGAACCCGACGTGACGGCCGCCGTCAATGCCGCGATCTCACGCTCGCGTCCGATGATCGGTCGACGTTCGGCCAAAGATGGCTCAGCCGACAGATTTTCGGGAACCGGAGCGGGGCGCGGCGGTTCAGCGCCGCCGGGAATGGTCGGCTGGTACATCGCCCGCCATCGCATTCTCCAGTCTCACCGCCGGCCGGTGTCGGGCCGGACAGTCGAACGCTAGGTGCGCTCACGAATTCTGTCAACTAGCCGGTTGATGGGGAATATTCGGTGATCACACGGTGTTCAGGCCGCCACCGCACGGCGGCTGCCGAGATGGGCGGGCAGTGCGGTGTAGCCCCGCAGATTCACCAGACCCCGTCGTTGTGGTGGCGCTGTGAGTTGCAGATCCGGGAACGCGCCGAAGAGCGAGCGCAGCGCGGTCACCCCCTCGATCCGGGCCAGCGCCGCACCGAGGCAGGCATGGATGCCTGACGCGAAGGCGAGATGTTCACGCGCATTGGTGCGGGCGACGTCGAAACGTTCGGGGTCGGTGAACACGGCGGGGTCGCGGTTGGCGCCGCCGAGAAAGAGCGCGACCATATCGCCCTTGGCGATCCGCTGCCCGCCGATCTCGGCCTCGCAGCTCGCGGTGCGCGCGGTCATCTGGACCGGGCTGTCGATACGCAGGATCTCCTCGATGGCGTTCGGCCATAGTTCGGGTTCTGCGCGCAGACGGTCGAGCTGGTCGGGTTGTCGCCGTAGCGCCACGATGCCGTTGCCGATCAGGTTCACCGTGGTCTCAAAACCCGCTCCGATCAGCAATGCGGCGTTGGCTGTGAATTCCCGCGCGGTGAGGGTGTGGTCGGCCGCCAGCCGGGTGAACGCGTTGTCGCCGGGATCGCCCGCGCGCACCTGGTCGAAGCGTCCGCGCAGGGTGCGCTCCGCCCCGGCCAGGCTGTGGATCGCGTCTCGGTAGGTTCGCCAGGGAATTCCGATGTCCAGCAGCGGTGCCCCGCTGCGCCCCCACTCCAGGAGGTCGGAGTGGGTCTCGGCGGGCAGGTCGAGGATCTCGGCGATGATCTCCACGGGCAGCCGGGTGGCGAAGTCGGCGATCAGGT
>JAHFVC010000507.1 GCA_023264765.1 Mycobacterium sp.
GACTTCCCCGACAGCGAGATCAGCCCCGCGTGGAGCCTGTACGCATGGGAGCCGCAAGCATGAGTCTGACCCTGGACGGTCTGGAGATCGGCACCAAGCTGCCCGAACTGCAGATCTACGGCGACCCTACGTTCATCGTGTCGACGGCCATCGCCACCCGCGACTATCAGGACGTGCACCACGACCGGGACAAGGCGCAGGCGAAGGGTTCCAAGGACATCTTCGTCAACATCCTCACCGACACCGGTCTGGTCGGGCGGTACGTGACGGACTGGGCGGGCCCGAGGGCGGTGGTCAAGTCGATCAAGCTGCGCCTCGGCGTGCCGTGGTACGCCTACGACACCATCACCTTCCGGGGTGAGGTGACCGCGGTCGACGGTGAGCTGGTGACGCTGAAAGTGGTGGGTAGCAACAGTCTTGGCGATCACGTCATCGCCACGTCCACTCTGACTCTGGGGGACAAGTGACGCTCTCCGGTAAGGCGGCGATCGCAGGCATCGGCGCCACCGACTTCTCCAAGAACTCTGGGCGCAGTGAGCTGCGACTGGCCGCCGAAGCCGTGCTCGACGCGCTCGACGACGCGGGGCTCGCACCGTCGGACGTGGACGGCCTGGTGACCTTCACCATGGATTCCAATCTGGAGACCGCGGTCGCGCGGTCGACGGGTATCGGGGATCTGAAGTTCTTCAGCCAGATCGGTTACGGCGGCGGGGCTGCGGCGGCGACAGTCCAGCAGGCCGCGCTCGCGGTGGCGACGGGTGTCGCGGAAGTCGTTGTGGCATACCGGGCTTTCAATGAGCGTTCGGAGTTCCGGTTCGGTCAGGTGATGACGGGCCTGACCATCAACGCCGACTCTCGCGGTGTGGAGTACAGCTGGTCCTATCCGCACGGGTTGAGCACGCCGGCCGCCTCGGTGGCCATGATCGCCCAGCGTTACATGCACGAATACGGGGCCACCAGTGCCGATTTCGGCGCGGTGTCGGTGGCCGACCGCAAGCACGCCGCCAACAATCCGAAGGCGCACTTCTACGGCAAGCCGATCACCATCGAGGATCACCAGAACTCGCGGTGGATCGCCGAGCCGCTGCGGCTGCTGGACTGCTGCCAGGAGACCGACGGTGGGGTGGCCATCGTCGTGACCACCCCGGAGCGCGCCAAGGACCTCAAACACCGGCCGGCGATCATCGAGGCCGCGGCCCAGGGTGCGGGCACCGACCAGTTCACCATGTACTCGTACTACCGGGATGAGCTCGGGCTGCCCGAGATGGGTCTGGTGGGCCGTCAGCTCTGGGAGCAGAGCGGCCTGTCGCCCGCGGACATCCAGACGGCGATCCTGTACGACCACTTCACCCCGTACACGCTGATCCAGCTGGAGGAGCTCGGCTTCTGCGGTAAGGGCGAGGCCAAGGACTTCATCGCCGGTGGCGCCATCGAACTCGGCGGACGGCTGCCGATCAACACCCACGGTGGCCAGCTCGGCGAGGCATACATCCACGGCATGAACGGCATCGCCGAGGGTGTGCGTCAGCTGCGCGGTACCTCGGTGAACCAGGTTGCGGACGTCGAGCATGTGCTCGTCACCGCCGGCACCGGTGTTCCGACGTCGGGTCTGATCCTGGGCTGACGCCGTGATGCCCCGCAGCACAGAAGTGTGAGAGGGGACGTCGCGGGCACGGTAACCTCGACAGTGCTGTTCATTTGTGCTCGAGGGGGGCCTTGGCATGGGCATACAGCCCGATATGAGTCCGTTCGGTTCACAGACGGTCACCGGACCGGGCTGGCCGAACGTCGACGAAGATGCGCTGGGCGCTGCCGCCGCGCAGTACGAGGCGCTGGCCGCGAAGATCTCCGGGACCGTGGTGCCCCAGCAGCAAGGGCAGCTGATGAAGCTGGCGGATGTGTGGCAGGGCGGCTCCGCGATCGCCGCGGCGGGCGAGGCGACCACCATCATCGGCGGGCACGAGTCCAACGGTGCTCAGGCCGCTGCCATCGCCGCGAAATTGCGCAGCATGGAGGCCGCCGTCGTGGCCACCAAGACGCTGGTGAACACGATGGCCGAAGAGACGAACGCCGAGTGCATGGCGTTGCAGTCGATGCCCTACAGCAACGCCCAGGAACTGGTGCAGGCGCGGATCAAGCTGGGGTTGTCGCAGAACACCGCGACCGTGACCGCCAATGCCACCGAACTCGGGAACACCGTCGGGGCGCCGCCGCAGATTCCTGCCTCGGGGCCGCCCGCGGTGGGTCCTCAGCAGTTGGCCGGCCAGGATCCGCAGCAGGCAATGCAGATGCTCAGCCAGATGGGATCGATGCTCACCCAGCTGCCGCAGCAGCTCGGCCAGGCGCTCGGGCAGGCGCCCCAACAGATGATGCAGCCACTGCAACAGCTGACGCAGCCGCTGCAGCAGCTCACCTCGATGCTCGGCAAGGGTGGTTCGTCCTCGGGTGCCGGGATGGGCCCCTCGCCGTTCGCGGCCTTCTCCAACCATCCTTTGGCCGGCGGCTCCGGCGCGGGTGGCGGGGCGGGCATGGTGCGGGCCGCCGGGCTGCCGGGCGGCGGTGGAGGGGGATCCGCACAGACGCCGTTGATGGCAAGCCTCGTCGGCAAGACGTTGCCCGTCGCTGTGGCGCCCGCCGAGGCCGCGGCCGGTGCAGTGGTCGGCGGGGTTGCTCCCGTCGCGGCCGGTGGTGGCAGCGGCATGGGCGGCATGGGCGGCGGGATGATGGGCCAGCGCGGGACGGAGGGCGGTGGCACCAAACACGGTCTGGCACTGCCGCCTTCACTGGACTACGGGGAGGACGAGGTCGATGACGATGTATGGTGAGCACCGATGAACAGCCCGCTGGAGAAGCCCGAGGGCCTGACCTGGGACGCCGCCTCGGTCGAGCTTCCACCGATGCCGGTGATCCCGCCGGGCGCCGACGCGATGAGCATGACCATCGCCGCGGTGCTGCCGATGCTGGAAGCGTCCCTGACGGCCAACGTGACCGCGCTGTCGACGAAGGAGAACACGTTCTCCGGCAAGGTGGGCGCGGCGCAGTCGGCGTACCAGAACGCCGACGAATCGGGCAGCCAATCGGTCGGCCAGATGGGCCAGATGCTGGGCCAGGTCGGTCAGATGGCGCAGGCGCCGATGCAGGCGATGAGCAGTCTGGGCGGCCAGACCGGCAGTTTCGGCTCGATGATGCAACAGGCCATGGGCAGCGCCGGCCAGGGCGGTGGTTCGGGTTCGGGCTCGGGGGCCGGCGGCGGCGCGGGCGGGCTGGGCTCGCTCGGGCAGCTGGGTTCGCAGATCGCCGGTCAGATACCCACCGACCAAGGTCGCCAGGATGATCGCCAGGAACCCGACCAGCGCGAGCAGCAGCAGAACGAGCGCCAAGCCCAGCAGGACCAGCGCCAGACCGAACAGGATCAGCGCGAACACCAGCAGGATCAACGGCAGGCCGCCCAGGACGCCCGCGACGCGGCACCGTCGCATGGCGCGACGGGCCCGAGCCCGGGTACCGCGGCGCCCGCACCGGTCTCACCGCACGAACACGGCAGGCCGACCGGTGGGAGTGACGCGGCCCGCCGGGTCTGATCAGGCGGGCGTGAGCTCCACGCCGGACAACACGACGGCGTTGTCCCGGCTCGGGGCGGTCAGCACGCCGAGAAACTTGCCGTCCTGCTTCCAGATGTTGGCCTGCAGAGTCT
>JAHFVC010000508.1:0-642 GCA_023264765.1 Mycobacterium sp.
GAGGCGGGCACTGAAGCCATTCCGGGCGTTCAGAAGTGGGTCATTCCGTGTAACTGGAAGCTCGCGGCTGAACAGTTCGCCAGCGATATGTATCACGCGGGAACCACCGCGCATCTCTCCGGCATTCTTGCGGGGTTGCCCGAAGGCATCGACATCACCGACATTTCGCCCCCGACCGCCGGCATTCAGTACCGTGCTCCGTGGGGCGGCCATGGCAGCGGGTTCTACATCAACGATCCCGGGCTGCTGCTCACCATCGTCGGACCGAAAATCCTGGAATACAACACCGTGGGGCCCGCCGCCGAAAAGGCCTCCGAGCGGCTGGGAAGCATTGAGCGGGGTGCCCAGGTGACCGCAGAGCACATGACGGTCTTTCCGACTTGTTCCTTCCTGCCAGGCTTGAACACCGTGCGGGTGTGGCATCCCCGCGGCCCGCACGAGATCGAAGTCTGGGCTTTCACCATCGTCGATGCAGACGCCCCCGACGACATCAAAGAGGAATTCCGGCGGCAATCGATGCGAACCTTCTCGGCCGGTGGTGTCTTCGAGCAGGATGACGGCGAGAACTGGGTCGAGATCCAGCATGTGCTGCGCGGGCACATGGCGCGCAGCCGCCCATTCAATGCGGAGATGGGACTGGGC
>JAHFVC010000508.1:654-3689 GCA_023264765.1 Mycobacterium sp.
ATCAGCAACGTGTACAGCGAAGAAGCGGCCCGTGGGATGTATGCGCATTGGGTGCGGATGATGACGTCTCCGGACTGGTCCGCCCTCAACGCCACTCGCCCCTTACAGGCCGAAGCGGCCCTCACGTAACCACGACCGGGGGCTTGACGGTCTCGTACTCGACAAATCTCCGGCTGAGAAATAGGACAACCATGATCGAAACAAAGTCCCCAACCATTCCGTTTCTTACCAAACCAGTGCCCGTTGACGTCACGCTGCAGCAGGAAATAGAGCAGTTCTATTACTGGGAAGCAAAGCTCCTCAACGACAGGCGATTTCCGGAATGGTTCGCACTCTTGGCAGACGACATTCATTACTCGATGCCAATACGGACCACACGCGTCATGCGTGAATCCGTCCATGAATACACCGGGCCCAACGAGTACGCGCATTTCGATGAAGATGCAGTGATGATGCGTCAGCGTCTGCGCAAGATCACGTCCGACGTCAGTTGGTCGGAGAATCCCGCCTCGCGCACGCGGCACATCATTTCGAACGTGATGGTCGTCGAGGGGGAGCGCCCCGACGAGTATTTGACCTCGAATGTCTTCGTCGTATATCGAAACCGTCTGGAGCGTCAGGTCGACATCTTCGCCGGCGAACGGAAGGACCTCTTGCGGAGGACGGGCAGCGACAGCGGGTTCGAGATTGTGCGGCGAACAATACTGCTGGATCAGAGCACCCTTCTGTCCAACAATCTCAGCTTCTTCTTTTAGGAGCCAGATGCCTCTCACACGGATTTGCAACTCAAGTGATTTATCACCAGGTGACATGCTTCGCTTCGAAGGCGGCTCGGAGCCAATCCTGGTCTGCAACGTCGGCGGAGAGTTCTTTGCGGTCCAGGACACCTGCTCGCATGACGAATGGTCGCTCGCAGAAGGCGAACTGGAGGATGACGTCGTGGAGTGCACACTGCACTGGGCGAAATTCTGCGTACGAACAGGCAAGGTGAAAGCCCTGCCCGGCACCGTACCGCTCCGCACCTTTGCGACCCAGGTCGAGGGAGACGATGTCTTCGTCGACCTGGGCGGCGAAGCGACAACCTGATGATCTCGGATATTGCGATCATCGGCGCTGGCGTCGCGGGTGTCGCTGCGGTGCAGGCGCTGCGGGCGGAGGGTTTCGACGGGCGTCTCTTTCTGGTTGGCAAAGAGACGGAACAGCCCTACGACCGCACCGCGCTCTCCAAATCCGTCCTGTGCGGAGAGAAGAGCCACCCGCCGCTGCTGTTGTCGACGGACTGCGTGGCCGATCTGCGGGTCGAGATGGTGCTGGACACGACGGTGGTGCGATTGGATGTCAGCGATCGCGAACTCGCGCTCGATAACGGCGTTTCGCTCAAAGTCGATCGCGTCTTGCTGGCCACCGGAGCGCGTGCGCGCCCCGCTGCCATCCCCGGCGCGCACCTGCCTGGTGTTGCCACCTTGCGGACCGCAAGCGACGCCTATGAGCTCCGCCGGCAGTGGCGGCCAGGACAACACCTCGTCGTCGTAGGCGGGGGCCTGATCGGGTGTGAGGTCGCCACCACTGCCCGCAAGCTCGGCCTCGACGTCACCATCTTGGAAGCGTCGGATGAGTTGCTGCAACGCGTGCTCGGCCGACGAATCGGTCGATGGTGCCGACAGCGGTTGGAAGAGCTCGGTGTCGCGGTGCAGTTGAAGACGGCGGTCACCGAGTTCACGGGCACCGACCGGCTTACCGGTGTAATCGACACCGCTGGAAGGGTTTTGCCCGCTGACTCCGTAATCGTATGTGTAGGCGCCCAGCCCGAGACCGCGATCGCCGAAGCGGCTGGACTTCTCTGCAGCCGCGGTGTCGTCGTCAACGATTTCGGTGGCACCGTCGCCGAGGGTGTTTTCGCCGCTGGCGACGCCGCCTCGTGGCCCCTCCGCACGGGCGGTCGGCGGTCGCTCGAAACCTACATCAACAGCCAGAAGGAAGCCGCCGCCGTCGCGTCGGCGATGCTCGGCAGCCCCATTCATTCACCACAGATGCCTCTGTCCTGGACCGAGATAGCTGGTCGCCACATTCAGATGGTCGGGGCTATCGAAGGCTCCGGGAATTTCGTCGCGCGAGGAAATCTCGACGACGGTCCAGCTCTGCTGTTCAGAGTGGACAACGGCTGCGTAATGGCAGCGGTCTCGGTAGGTGCGCCGCGTGAGTTCGCCACGGCGACCCGCCTCGTCGACGCTGGCGTCCAAGTGAACCAGGAAGCTCTCGCAGATTCCGGCATTGAGCTGCGCAAACTCTACCAAGCCGCTCGCCAGGAAGCGTCCGTAACGTGAAGGAGGGCGACAGTGCGACTCAAGGGTGAAGTCGCGCTGGTGACCGGCGGTTGCGCCGGCCTGGGGCGAGCGATCGTCGATCGCTTCGTCTCAGAAGGCGCGTACGTCACGGTCCTAGACCGGTCCCCGGACGGGTTGGCGGCGCTTAAAGAGGCCCATGGTGACGCGGTGGCTGCTATCGAAGGCGACGTGCGATTTCTCGACAGCAATCGCGAAGCCGCCGCAAGATGCGTCGAGCATTTCGGAAAGCTCGACTGCCTCATCGCCAACGCGGGTGTCTGGGATTATTCGACCGCGTTGGTCGACATTCCAGACGATCGGATCGCAGAGGCGTTCGACGAGATGTTCTCCATCAACGTCAAGGGATATCTGCTAGCGGCGAAGTCATGCCTTTCTGCGTTGTACGACAGCAAGGGCAGCATGATCTTCACTGTTTCCAACGCGGGTTTCTATCCTGCTGGCGGCGGCGCCCTGTACACCGGTGCCAAGCACGCGGTGGTGGGCATCGTCAAACAGCTTGCTTACGAGCTGGGTCCATACATCCGAGTCAACGGCATCGCGCCGGGCGGTCTCGGCGGAACTGACCTGCGTGGCCTCAAATCGCTGAATCTTCAGGACACCAGCATCTCGACGGTTCCGCTAGCGGACATGCTTGCCGGGGTACTGCCGACAGGCCGGATGGCCACCGCGTCGGAGAGCACGGGTGCCTAC
>JAHFVC010000238.1 GCA_023264765.1 Mycobacterium sp.
CCGCAAATCCGGAACGCGCGTCGATACCCGTGGATGGTGCGGAACTGCAGGGTTGGCGTGCTCTCCCGTACCGTGCGCAGCTTGGGTTTGCGTTCGGTCATCTCCGCCCCATCAGCTAGTGGTGTCGTCCCCGTTGTCGTCAGCCTGCTGTGCCAGAAATCGTTCGAACTCTGCGCCCAATTCGTCGCCGCTGGGCAGATTCTCGTCATGGGCCAACAGGGATCTGTTTTCCTGGGCGGCGACGAATGCATCGTACTGTTGCTCCAGCGCCGTCACCACCTGAGCGACCTCGGCACTTGCCGATACCTGCTCGTTGATCTTGGTGTGCACCTCGGCCGCCGCTTCCCCGAGTGCGGTCAGCGGAATCTGCAGGGCCGCGGACCGGGCGACCTCGGCCAGCAGTGTCTCGGCCGCCGGCGGGAAGGGTGTCTGCGCCAGGTAGTGCGGCACGTGCACGGTGAAGCCCATCGCGTCGTGGCCGTGCTGGCCCATCCGGAACTCCAGCAGATTCGACACACTGGCCGGCACCTGCACCTCGCCCACCCACGGTGTGTAATCGGTGATCAGGTCTTTGTTGGTCGAATGCGCGGTGAGCGTCACCGGCCGGGTGTGCGGCACCGCCATCGGGATGGTGCCCAGCCCGATCACCTGACGGACGCCCAGACGCTCGGCCAGCAGTCGCACCGCGGTGATGAAACGCTCCCAGCGCAGGTCGGGCTCCAGCCCGGCGAGGAGCAGGAACGGCGTGCCCACCGTGTCGCGCAGCGCGTACAGGTTCAGTTCGGGTTGCTCGTAGCCGGTGAAGTGGTCGGTCTTGAACGTCATCAGCGGCCGCCGCGACCGGTAGTCCAGCAGTTCGTCCACGGCGAACGATGCCACCAACTCGGTGTCCAGCGTGTCCTTCAGATGCTGGGCGGCAAGTTTGACGGCGTGCCCCGCGTCCGAGAACCCCTCGAGCGCGTGGATCAACACCGGCCCGCGGCCGTCCGACGAGGACAATTGGGGAGCCGGAAACTCCAGCTCGTACATGCCCGTCTGTTCGGGCTGGTAGTGCGGTTCCGGATGGTCTGACTGATCGTCCATGCGCGTCACCTCCTCTTCACCTAGTGTCTCGCATTTTGTCGCCCGGACCGCGTGCGGCCCCCGGCTATGCGCTCCCAGCACCTTCAACAGGTTTCTCGGGCAGGATCATGTCGTGCGAATGACGGTGCGGATAACGGTGGTGGCGCTGGTGGGCGCGCTGCTCGCCGGCTGCGCTGTCGCACCTCAGGTTCGCCGCAGCTCCGTCGTCAAATCGGGCACCCCGGAAGCGGCGCCCGTCGCGCCCGACCGTCGCATCGGGGCGCTGTTCGTCGGCGGCGGTGACCTGCACGCATGCACGGCGGCCGTGCTGGACTCGCCGGCCGGGGACCTGATCCTCACCGCGGCCCACTGCCTGGACGGGGGTGCCGATGCGGACTTCGCGGCCGGATTCGCCGGTACGGCGGCAGACGACGATCTGTGGCACATCGACGCCGTCTATCTGGATCCGCGGTGGAGCGCCAACCAGAACCCGCGCGCCGATTTCGCCATCGCGCGTGTGAGCAAGGCCGGCGGCGGATCGGTCGCCGCATCCGTCGGGGGTGGCCTGCGGCTGGGCAGTGCGCCGGCGCCGGGCACCGATGTCGCCGTCACCGGCTATCCGATGGGTGTGGGGGGCGGCCCGATCGGCTGCCACGCCCCGACGGGCACCACCAAGGCCGGGTTCCCGTTGTTGCGCTGCGGGGGACTGGTGGACGGCACCAGTGGCTCGCCGTGGCTGGTCGGCTCCACCATCACCGGCCTGACGGGCGGGCTCGACGGCGGCGGATGCGCCGAGAACCTTTCCTACTCACCACCATTCGACCAGACCGCGGAAGATCTGCTGACCAGGGCCGAGGCGCAGGGCCCAGGGGACCAGACCCCGGACTCGTCGGTGGTCGACTGCTAACGCTTGAACTGGCTCAACGCGCGCAGCTTGTTCATCACGTCCAGCGCCGCCACCTTGTACGCCTCGGAGAACGTCGGGTAATTGAAGACCGCGTCGACCAGGTACTCGACGGTGCCGCCGCATCCCATCACGGCCTGGCCGATGTGCACCAGCTCGGTGGCGGCGGTGCCGAAGATGTGCACCCCGAGGATCCGCAGATCCTCGGTGGACACCAGCAGCTTGAGCATGCCGTAGGAATCGCCGGCGATCTGCCCGCGGGCCAGCTCGCGATAGCGCGACACGCCGACCTCATAGGGGATCGAGTCCTTCGTCAGATCCACCTCGGTCGCGCCCACATAGGACACTTCTGGGATGGAGTAGATGCCGATCGGCTGCAGCTCCATCATCCCCTTGGTGGGTTCGCCGAACGCGTGGTACGCGGCGAGGCGGCCCTGCTCCATCGACGTCGCGGCCAGGGCGGGGAACCCGATCACATCGCCGACGGCGTAGATGTGGTCGACCTTGGTGGCGAAGTTGTCGTCGACGAAGATGCGGCCACGAGCGTCGGCCTCCAGGCCGGCGTTGACCAGATCCAGATGGTCGGTCTGGCCCTGACGGCCCGCCGAGTACATCACGGTCTCGGCCGGGATCTGCTTGCCGCTGGCCAAGGTGGTGACGGTGCCCGCGGCTCCGACGTCCACCGCCGTCACCTCCTCGCCGAACCGGAACGTGACGGCCAGGTCGCGCAGATGGAACTTCAACGCCTCGATGATCTCGGGATCGCAGAACTCCAGCATGTTCGGGCGCTTCTCGACGACGGTCACCTTGGTGCCCAGCGCGGCGAACATGGACGCGTATTCGATACCGATCACTCCGGCGCCGACCACCACCATCGACGTCGGGATGGATTTGAGGTCCAGGATCCCGTCGGAGTCCAGAACGCGGTTCTCGTCGAACTCGACCCCGGCGGGGCGGGCGGGTTTGGTTCCGGTGGCGATCACGAAATACCGGCCCCGCACCGTGATCTGCTCGGCGCGGCCCGGATCATCGATGGCGACGGTGTGTTCGTCGATGAATCGGCCGTGCCCGACGTAGAGCTCGACGCGGTTGCGCATCAGCTGCGAGCGCACAACGTCGATCTCCTTGCTGATCACGTGCTGCGTGCGCGCCAGCAGATCGGCGGGCGTGATCTTGTCCTTCACCCGGTAACTTGCGCCGTACAGTTCGCGTTGGCTCATTCCGGTCAGGTACACGACGGCCTCGCGCAGCGTCTTCGACGGGATCGTCCCCGTGTTGACGCAGACACCGCCGAGCATCATGCCCCGTTCGATGACTGCGACCGACTTGCCGAGTTTGGCCGCGGCGATCGCCGCTCGCTGACCGCCCGGGCCGGACCCGATGACGACGAGGTCGTACTCCTGCATGGAACCCATGTGTGCAGTCCTACGCCCGTTCGGGTCATCTCGCACGCCGACGCCGTCTAATTGCGGGTGAACAACAGTCGATCAATCCACAGTTGCCGATTCATCCACAGCCGGCACCGTCCCGGCCCGTTTCCCGCTCTGGGTGACGGTGGCGCCTGTGACGGTCTTGGTATGACCTCACAACCTCGTCTCACCGAACTCGACCGACCCGGCTCCCTGATCGCTGCGCTACCCGCGGTGCTCGGCTTCGTCCCCGTCCATTCGCTGGTACTCGTCACCATCGACGGCGGCGACATGGGTCCCGTCCTGCGGGTGGACCTGAGCGCCGCACTCACGGCGGGTACCGAACACTTCGCATCGGTGGTGGCCTCGTCCAGCCCGGACTCGGCCATCGCCGTCATCGTCGACGACACGTCCGCCGACCATCTGGACCTCGCCGACGAACTCGCCGCCTCGCTCGACGAGCACGGGATCATGCTGCTGGCCGCGCTGGTGGTGGACCGGTTGGCTCCTGGTGGCCGGTGGCGCTGCATCGACGGCTGCGGTGCGGGCGGGGTGATCGACGATCCCGAAGCCTCGCCGATGGCTGCCGCCGCGGTGCTCGACGGGCGCAGGCTCTACGACAGGCGCGAAGAGCTGCAGGAGGTCGTCGGCGTCGTCGATCCGGATCGTCGCGTGCGGCTACGTGAGGCGATAAACCGTTGTGCCCCAACAGGAAATGAGGCGGCGGCGGGAGTGCGGTTGGCCCTGCGGATGGCCGAACAGGTGGGCGCCGACACGGAACTCGACGATTCGGACGTCGCCGCACTGGCGCGTGCGCTCGCCGATCCGCTGGTCCGGGACACCCTCTACGCCTTGGCGGTCGGGGAACGCGCGGCCGAAGCCGAAGCGCTGTGGACGCGGCTGGCACGCATCCTGCCGGATCCGTGGCGGGCCGAGGCGCTGGTGCTGGTGGCGTTCTCGGCCTACGCGCGCGGCGATGGCCCGCTCGCGGGGATCGCGTTGGAAGCGGCGCTGAACTGCCGGCCCACGCACCGGATGGCGGGCATGCTGGATCAGGCACTGCAGTCGGGCCTGCATCCCCGACAGATCCGTGAGCTGGCACTCACCGGCTACCGCACCGCCGCGCAGCTGGGCGTGGAGCTGCCCACCCGGCTGGCGTGGGGACAACGCAGTGCTTAGGCCTTCTCGACCTTGACGGCGTGCGCCATGTGGTGCGGCAACTCGACTTCCTGGTGCCCGGGAATCAGGATCAGCACGCCGCCTTGGCCGCCCGGCTCGTCGCTGACCTGCACGGTGACCCGGGCATTGGGGACCACACCGGCATCCTTAAGCCGGCTGATCAGTTCGACATCGCCCTGGACGTGCTCGGTGAGCTGGCGCACCACCACCGCCACCGGGGACCCCGACGGCAGTTCGGTGAGGCGCACGAGGTTGGCATCTTCGCGTCCGCCGCCGTCGCCGTAGCCCAACTCGGACAGGCCGGGGATGGGGTTGCCGAAAGGGGAGGTGGTGGGGTTGTTGAGCACCTGCAGGAGACGGCGCTCCACGTCCTCGCTCATGACGTGTTCCCAGCGGCAGGCCTCGGCGTGCACTTCCTCCCACGGCAGCCCGATCACGTCGACCAGCAGTCGTTCGGCGAGGCGGTGTTTGCGCATGACGGAGACGGCCAGGTAGCGGCCCTTCTCGGTGAGTTCGAGGTGGCGGTCGCCTGCGACGTGCAGCAGCCCGTCGCGCTCCATCCTGGATACGGTCTGGCTGACAGTCGGCCCACTCTGCTCGAGACGTTCGGCTATCCGGGCCCGCAGGGGCACCACGCCCTCTTCCTCGAGGTCGTAGATGGTCCGCAGGTACATCTCGGTGGTGTCGATCAGATCATTCATGCGCTACCTTCCAGGCCCTCCGTCAACCGCCGAGTCTACCGGTCTGACCGCCTGAACAGGGCTGCAACATCCCCCTCCCGGCAGTGTGATGCCCGCCGCGCAGGACGCGACGGGCATCACCGGGAAAGGTCCTCGCAGGGTCGCCTAGCTGGCGTAGGACCGCAGCCGTTCGGCGCGCTCGCCGTTGCGCAGCTTCGCCATCACCTCGCGCTCGATCTGGCGGACCCGCTCGCGGGACAGCCCGAAGAGCTTGCCGATCTGGTCGAGGGTGCGCGGCTGCCCGTCGTCCAGGCCGAAGCGCAGCCGGATGACCTGCTGTTCACGCTCGTCGAGGGTGGCCAGCACGTACCGGATGTCGGTGTGCAGCAGTTCGGAGATCACCGCGTTCTCGGCCGACATCGCCTCGGAGTCCTCGATGAAGTCGCCCAGGGGGGCCTCTTCGTCGGTCCCGACGGGCATGTCCAGGCTCACCGGGTCGCGGCTGTGCTCCAGCAGATCGTTGATCTTCTCCACGGGGATGCCCGACTCCTCGGCCAGTTCCTCGTCGGTGGCCTCGCGACCCAGGTTCTGATGCATCTCGCGCTTGATCCGGGCCAGCTTGTTGACCTGCTCGACGAGGTGCACGGGGAGCCGGATGGTGCGGCTCTGGTCGGCCATGCCACGGGTGATGGCCTGCCGGATCCACCACGTCGCGTACGTGGAGAACTTGAATCCCTTTGTGTAGTCGAACTTCTCCATCGCGCGGATCAATCCGAGGTTGCCCTCCTGGATCAGGTCCAGCAGCGGCATGCCGCGGCCGGTGTAGCGCTTGGCCAGCGACACCACGAGGCGCAGGTTGGCCTCCAAGAGGTGCCGGCGGGCGGCGTCACCGTCGCGCACCACGGCGGCGAGATCCTTCTTGCGGGCATCCCCGAGACGCTTGCGCGTATCCAGCATGTGCTGGGCGTACAGGCCCGCTTCGATGCGCTTGGCCAACTCGACTTCGTCTGCTGCGGTCAACAGCGCGGTCTTGCCGATGCCGTTGAGATACACACGGACAAGATCGGCGGCTGGGCTTTGAGCGTCCAGATCGCTGTCGACACGGCTTATGCTGGCGATCGCCATTTACGCCCTCCTGATCGGCTGGAACTTTCACTGCGTTCAACGTCCGTACAGGGCTCAGAGTTCCCGCTCGTTCCCGATGTCACACCTATTGACCTGCGGTTTTTTCGCGACGACCTGAGAATGTCCTGAGAAGTGCGCAAGAAGCGCGCTCAGGTGGGAACCACCTCGTCAGGAGGGGTCGGTTTCCGGGTCCGGTTCGGTGCGCGGCGCATGCTCCAGCGCGGGACGCTCGGCGGTGGGGAACAGGGGAGTGCGACGCGGTCCGGCCGACTCGTACCGGCGTGGTTCGGCCGCCTTGCGCGGCGGGCGGTCATTGGCGATCAGCACGGCCATCCACGGCAGCGGAACGGACAGCAGGATGATGCCCAGCGAAATGAGACCGTTGTGCCAGACACCGTAGGCCACGGCAGCCAGCACCAGGGCCGGGATGCGGAACGCCATCAAGGTGAAGTACTTGCGCATCCTGGCGCGGTGCTGTTCTTCGTAGGGCAGGGCGGCGCGGGTGATCAGGATCGGTCGACCGTCGTCGTCGAAACTCAGCTCCGGGCCGTGTTTCATAACTTCCACTGTCCCACATCTTTGGAGTGCCGAACGGGCCGGGCACAATGAGTGGATGCAGACGCAGACGATCGAACGGCCGGACACCGACGAACACGTCGACGACGGCACCGATGACGATGCCCCGAAGGTCTTCCACTACGTCAAGAAGGAGAAGATCGCCGAAAGCGCCGTCATGGGCACACATGTCGTGGCCCTGTGCGGTGAGGTGTTCCCGGTGACCAAGGCGGCCAAGCCGGGCTCACCGGTCTGCCCGGACTGCAAGCGGATCTACGAGCAGCTCAAGAAGTAGAACTTCCCGTGCCGTTGCGGGTGTCGGCGCGATCTTCGATCCACTCCCGCAGTCGGCGCGCATGCGTGTCCGGGGCCGGCCATTCCTCCTGGACCGCCGCGTTCAACTCGGCGCCGATCATGATCGCGAATCCGAGCAGGAATGCGAACAACAGGAACGCGATCGGTGTGGCCAGCGCGCCATAGGTGTAGCCGGTTGCGGTGATCCACGTCAGGTAGATGCGCAGGCCGACCGTGGCGATCAGGAACACGGCCGTCGCGAGGACCGCGCCCACCACCAGGCGGTGGGTGGGCAGCGGTGAGGGCAGCGACACCCGGTAGAGCACCGTCACCCCGACCACCAGCACCACCACCAGTACCGGGTAGTACCCGTACTGCAGCACGTTGTCCCAGCTCTCCGGAATGGACTCCGAGATCTTGCGCGGTCCCAGTGCCACGAAGGGCGCGGTCAGCACGGCGCACATCAGCATCACCACGTACAGCCCGAGAGCGAAGAAGCGCTGCCGCACGGGATGACGCAGTTCGGTCTGATCGTGTGCCTCGACCACCGAGTCGACGAATGCCGAGATGGCCGAGGACCCTGCCCACAGCGAGATGACGAAGCCCAACGAGACCACCTCGCCGCGGGCTCCACGAACGATGTCGTAGATGGTCGGCGCGATGATCTCGTTGACGACGTTCTGCGAGAAGAACCGGCCCGAGGTGCTGATGAGCTGCGCCTCGATGGTCGGCAGGGTGTCCGGACCGAACAGCGGTGCCAGGTACGCCAGGCTGCCCAGCATGCCGAGCAGCAGTGGCGGCAGGGACAACGCACACCAGAACGCCGCTTGAGCCGCCTCGGAGAAGATCGAGTCGTCCCATGCTTTGGAAAGGGTGCGCCGGGTGATCGGCCAGATGTGGTGGCGCGTCGGTTTTGCGGGGGGCTGGTCGCTCATGACCAGTCCAGCATTCCCTACGCGTCGACCGGCTTGACCTCCAGCACCGCCGCCTGCTCGATCAACTTGGCTTCGTGCTCATTGGCGTGGTGCTGGCAGAACAGAAGCTCGGCGCCCGACGGAAGCGTTGCGCGTACTTGCGCAGCGGCACCGCAGCGGTCGCAGCGATCGGCCCGGGTCAGCTCCGGACTGGTCAGGATTGCGTTGGCGTTCACGGCACGTCCTCCGTTCTGCTTGTTGCGTGGTTCTACTGTGTCAGACGTATGAGGTTCCGGCCTTGTTCCCTTGGGGTTTACCGGTGTGTCGTGTCTCACTGGCGACTCGCGCTGCGGGGAGGGCACGCTGAGCGCATGATTTGCGACCCTGAGGTGTTCGTCCATCTGTGCTCGGCCGACGAATGGAGTGCGGCCCAGCGGGCGGGGGAGCACCGGCCGGCCTCGCTCGGCGACGTCGGCTTCATCCATCTTTCGGCCCCTGAGCAGGTACATCTGCCCGCCAACCGGCTGTACGCCGGGCGCACCGATCTGGTGTTGCTGAATATCGACCCGGCTGCATTGACCGACCCGGTGCGGTGGGAGCCCGGGGTGCCGACCGATCCGGAGTCGATGCTGTTCCCGCACCTTTACGGGCCTCTCCCCGCGACCGCTGTGAGAAGCGTCACCCAGTACCTTCCCGACTCGGCCGGGCGATTTGCTGAGTGGTCGGCGCGATGACGCGCGTCGCGGTGGTGACCGGCGCCAGCCGGGGCGCGGGGCTCGGGATCGCCGCAGCGCTGAGTGCGCACGGCTGGCGCGTGTATGCGACGGGCCGGACGATCTCCGAGGCCCCGCCCGGTGGGGTCGCGGTGCCGGTGGACCACCGCGACGACGACGCGGTCGCCGCGCTGTTCGAACGAGTGGGCGCCGATGAGGGCGGGCTCGATCTGCTCGTCAACAACGCTGCCGTCGTGCACGAGCAGCTGACCGACCCGAAACCCTTCTGGGAGAAGCCGATCGACTTGTGTGACGTCCTCGACGTCGGCCTTCGGTCGGCGTATGTCGCGTCCTGGCATGCGGCACCGCTGTTGCTGCGCAGGCCCCGGGGGCTGATCACGTTCACGTCCTCGCCCGGATCGGTCTGCTACATGCACGGCCCCGCCTACGGTGCTCAGAAGGCCGGAATCGACAAGATGGTCGCCGATATGGCCGTGGATTTCGGCGGCACCACGGTGGCGTGCGTGTCGATCTGGATGGGCATCCTGCTGACCGAGCGGTTGCGCGCCGCGTTCGCCGGGCACCCCGACGCGCTGGCCGAGACCGCCGAGCACGCCGAGACCCCCGAGTTCACCGGCCACCTGATCGATGCGCTCTACCGCGATCCGGAACTGGCCGGCCTCAGCGGGCGCACCGTGATCGGCGCCGAGTTGGCGCAGCGATACGGCATCACCGACGAAGCCGGCAGAAAGCCACCGTCGCATCGCGAAATGCTCGGCGCGCCAAGGGAACCAAGTACCGTCGTATTACGTTGACGCGAGATTTTGTAAACTGACCGGTCATGGCCCTACTGTCCGGTTTCGCGCCGTGGATCGTCTTCTGGATTCTGATCGGCAACGTCCCGATCGGGATAGCCGTCGTGGTCGCGCTGATTTTCGCTGTTGCCGTGACGATCGTCAGCCGGGTCCGCGGTGCCGCGGTCCGGCTGCTGGAGAGCGGCGCGGTGGTGTCCTTCGTGATCCTGGCACTGCTGACGTTCACCGCGAATCGAGAGTTCCTGGACCGCTGGCTGCTCGCACTCAGCTTCGCCGCCATCCTGGTCGTCGTACTGGCCGGGGTGGCCAGGGGCACGCCGTTCGTGCGCGAGTTCGCCGCGGCCGATCAGGCGCCCGACGTGATCAAGAGCGATCTCTTCGGCCCGGTCACCGCGACCGTCACCTGGATATGGGTCGGCGCGTTCGCCGTGATGACGGTGTCGGCGGCGATTCCGTCCGTCGTCGACGCCGGTCCCGGGATGGCGTACACCGGGTACTGGGTGGTGCCGGCCGTCGCGCTGGGTGCCGCGGCACTGGCGTCGCGGGTGCTCACCGAACACATGGTCGCCGAGGCCACCAGCCCGCATACGGTGCGCCGCACCACGTTCGTGGCCTTCAAGGAGTTGGAGATCGACCAGCTCTATTA
Source organism: Mycobacterium sp. (assembly GCA_023264765.1). Lineage (GTDB taxonomy): Bacteria > Actinomycetota > Actinomycetes > Mycobacteriales > Mycobacteriaceae > Mycobacterium. Next base: position 10,297 of record JAHFVC010000238.1, read on the forward strand.
TCTGGCGCGGGAAAAGGCCGACCGCGAAGCCGGCGCCGACATGGAGGCCTACGACGTCAAGATAGGCAGCCAAGGTGTGCCGCTGACGGGTGACGAGTCGCGCGAGTCGTGGCCGGCGTCCTACAAGCTGCGGCCCCGGAAGCACTGAGCGTCGGCCTTCCTGTCAATTCCCTGGGAGCGTTGCTCGCGGACTATCCGCGGTCGTGTCGATCTCCGATAATTCTGCGGAGTCACAACCGCAGATTTGGGTCCTCCTCCCAAGTCGTTCCAGCTTGCAGAGGATCCGATGTCGCGTCGAGCACGGCACCAGTCCCGAACTTCTCGTCGCCGTGAGCCGTTTGCCTGGCTGGGTGCCGGCGCCGTCACCCTGGGGTTGGGCGCAGTGCTGGCCGGTGGTGCTGCGGTCGCT
>JAHFVC010000022.1 GCA_023264765.1 Mycobacterium sp.
ACCATCGGCGTACTCGGTCCGCACGTGCTTGTAATCACGCTCCACCTGAACCGGCCAGCGCGCCAGACCCGTCGCCCGGGCGATCAGCATGACCGGCAACACCACCAGCTGCAGCGCGGTGTCGAGCAGCCAGATGACCAGCACCAGCACCACCGCGAGCGTGTAGAAGATCAACTTGCCTGCGCCGATGATCAACCAGAGCAGCACGCCGACGGTCAGTTGCAGCACCCGCAGCACGATGCCCGGCTCCGCCTGCTCTTCCGCCGGGGCGGCCTCTGCGCCGTCGGCCGGCGGGTTCGACGGGCTGTGCAGCATCTCGCGCAGCGAGATGGGCCGCCGCCACGGCAGCCGACGCCGGCGGACGGTCCAGGTGGCGCCGTCGGGGGCGACGAGTCGACGTTCGGCCATCCGTTACCTGCGCTGCACCAACAACGTCTGCGCCGAGGTACCGATGAAACCCTGCCGATCGAAGATCTCGGCGTTGGTGACCCCGATTCCGTCCGGGCCGATCGAACCCCGGGACCGCAGGGCAAAATCGCCGCCCACCGGCGCACGGTGCAGATGCACCGCGGTGTCGGTGTTCATGAACACGAATTCGGCGGGATCGAGCGCCGCGCCCACACCGTTGGCCGAGTCCACCACCATCGCCATCCGTTGCAGATCCGTCAGCGGCTCGGCGTCGACCAACGGCACCAGCGGGCTCATCCATGTCACCGCCGCCTCGCCCGGGGCGCTGCGCTGGGCGCGCCAACTGACGGTCTCCAGGTATCCGGGTGCGCCCATCCAGCCATGCGGGTGCTCCAGCGCGTCGCCCTCTATGAGTGGGGGATAGCGGTCGGTGACCGCGTCCCGGGTGTCACTGGTCGCGAGCAGCCAGGCGCTGACCGTCGCGACCGCGCGGTCGGTCCCGTCGGGACGGGTGGCCAGCATCTCCGCGTCCACCTTGGCGATCCGGGCGCCGGGACGCACCACCGTGGCACGGACTTTCACGGGCGCCACCGGGATGGCACCGAGGATGTCCAGCACCAGCCGACCGACCCGCAGCTCGGGGCGGTCCGCGCACAACTCCTCGATGGCCTTGGTCATCAGGGCCAGCGGCGGGGAGCCGTGTTGGATCGCCGAATCCCAATTGCTCGCCGTCCCGATGGTGGACTCGTACACCGCCAGATCACCGTCCGAACCCGTTCGGCGGTAGTGACAGTCGATCATGCGGCCGGCTCGGCGGGGTCCGGCCAGCCGGGATACGTCGGTGGGGTGCCGCCGAAGGCCGGGCAGAGTTTCTGGTGACTGCACCAGTCGCACAGCCGCGACGGCTGCGCGCGGAAATCGCCTGTGACACCCGCGGATTGGATGGCCCGCCAGATCGCCATCAACGTCCGCTCGAACCGCTCAAGCTCTTCGAGTTCGGGGGTGTAGTCGAGAATCTGCCCGTCCGCGAGGTAGACCAGCCGCAGCCGGGCGGCCAGCACCCCGCGTGAGCGCAGCAACGCCACCGCATAGAACTTCATCTGAAACAGCGCCTTCGCCTCGGCGAACGGCACCCGGCCGGTCTTGTAGTCGACCACCCGCAGCTCCCCGGTGGGAGCGACGTCGATGCGGTCGACGAAGCCGCGCAGCAGCGTGCCGTCGGTCAGTTCCACCTCGACCCGCTGCTCGCAACTCTGCGGGTCGAAGCGCGTCGGATCCTCCAGGCGGTAGTAACCCGACAACAGCTTGCGGGCGTCGGCCAGCAACCCGTCGCGTGCGGGCTGGTCCAGGTCGGCGAGGTCCGGTGACTCCGCGACCATGCGGTCCCAGGCCGGTCCGATCAATGCCAGCGCGGCGTCCTTACCCCGGTCGGCAGCGGGCAGGCCGTACAACTGTTCCAGTGCGGCGTGCACCACCGAACCGCGCACCTGGGCCACCGATGTGGGCTCGGGCAGCCGGTCGATGGCACGGAACCGATACAGCAGCGGGCACTGCTTGAAGTCACCGGCGCGCGACGGAGACAGCGCCGGGCGCCGCAACGTCGGTGCTTCGCTCATGACACCCACCCTAGGTTCGGGCACCGACAACGGTTGGCAGGGCGGACGGCGCGTCTGGCACTCTGATACCCCGTGTCCACTACCGGTCCGTTCGTCGTCGGCGATCGCGTTCAGCTCACCGACCCCAAGGGGCGGCACTACACGATGGTGCTCGCCCCCGGCGCGGAGTTCCACACCCACCGGGGCGCGCTGGCCCATGACGACGTGATCGGGCAGCCTGAGGGCAGTGTGGTGAAGTCCGCCAACGGCGATCCGTTCCTGGTGTTGCGCCCGCTGCTCATCGACTACGTGCTGTCCATGCCCCGCGGTGCCCAGGTCATCTATCCCAAGGACGCCGCGCAGATCGTGCACGAGGGTGACATGTTCCCGGGTGCGCGGGTGCTGGAGGCCGGCGCCGGGTCGGGCGCGCTGACCTGCTCGCTGCTGCGGGCCGTCGGCCCCCAGGGTCAGGTCATCTCCTATGAGGTGCGTGACGACCACGCCGTGCATGCGATCCGCAACGTGGAGACGTTCTTCGGTGAGCGGCCCGCCAACTGGGACCTGCGGATCGCCGATCTGAACGACTACGCGGGACCGGAAGTGGACCGCGTGGTGCTCGACATGCTCGCGCCGTGGGACGTGCTCGGCGCGGTGTCCCGCGCCCTGGTGGCCGGCGGTGTGCTGATCGTCTATGTGGCCACGGTGACGCAGCTGTCACGGACCGTGGAAGCCCTGCGCGAACAGCAGTGCTGGACCGAGCCGCGGTCCTGGGAGTCGTTGCAACGCGGCTGGGACGTGGTGGGCCTGGCGGTCCGCCCCCAACACAACATGCGAGGGCACACCGCGTTCCTCATCAGCGCGCGCAAGCTGGCACCGGGCACGGTGACGCCGACGCCACTGCGCCGCAAGCGGCAGGTGACCTCAGCGCTGGTGGCCGAGCAGTAAGAGCTGATTCGCGCTCTCCCGGCTCAGCTGCCACGCGTTGTTGGCCGGCGAGAACTGCATCGGGAACGTGAACGGCGTCGCCTGCGAGGCCGCGTCGGCGCTGGTGATGTCGATGGTGGCCGTGACGTCACCCTGCTGGGCCCATTTGAGGTCGGTCGCCCGGAAGGCGAGTGGCGCGTGGCCGCCGTCGACGATCGCCTTGGTGAATCTGTCCAGCGCCGCGGCGTCGTCGGGCGTGGCGAACTGCACCAGCCCCAGTTTCTGATCACCGGGAATCGAAGCGTCGGCCATCCGGGCCAGCACGTCGGTCAGAGCCTCGGGAGCGGGGAGCGGGGCCTCCGCCGGCGGCGCGGGCGCGCTCGCGACGGACGACACCGTCGCCGCGGTCGGCTCGGGCGGGACGGAATCCTGCGCGCAGCCGGACAGTGCGAGCGCCGCCATCGTGACGATGGCGGCGCTGCGAACTGCCCTACCGCTGCGGGGCATGCGGGCCGATCAGCCTGCCGCGGAGAGCAGGGACAGCGCGGACTGTTTGGAGATCTGCCAGCCGGTGGGGCTGGGTCCCGCGACGAACTGCACGTTCTGCGTGGCTGTCGCGCCGAGCGCGGTCGTCGCGGTGACATCGGCGTTCACCACGCCACCCAGGTCGTCGATGTTGACGATGTTGAAGGTCAGCGGGAACTTGCCCTCCGCCGCCGCCCGGCTGTACGCGCGGTCCGCGGCGATGCTCTCGAAGCGCCCGATCCCGCCCTGGATGTAGGGCGCCTTGGACGAGAATCCGCCGCCGGAGGCCAGCGCCTGCAGCGTCTGGGCCAGCGGTGCCGACAACTCCGGGGCGGGTGTCTGCGGCATCGGGACGCCCCAGACGACCGGGGTGATGGCAGGCGCCGCGCCGATAGTGACGGACGTCGCACCGCCTGCCGCAGCGGCGGCCACCACAGCAGCCGCGGCCATACCGGTCACGAGGGGTTTGAGGAACACAGTGGTCCTTTCGATTGGGCCAGCTCGATAATGAGGTTAACAAGGTTGCTGGTGTGTCGAATTCCTAGACCGCACACAAAGGCTGAATCGCCGGTAGCGTTGAAGTTGTTACTGCACCAACATTCGGTGCGGGAGGGAGCGCAATATGAGCGAGTCCGAGCGTTCAGAGGATTTCAGCGACGATCTGAACACGCCGATTTCCAGCGACGACGCTGCCGAGTTGGAGCGCCTGCGCCGCGAGACGGCCGCGCTCCGAGAACAGCTGGAGGGCGCGGTAGGGCCGTCCAGTGGATTGCGTACCGCCCGTGATGTGCACCAGCTCGAGGCGCGCATCGACTCCCTGGCGACCCGCAATGCCAAGCTGATGGACACCCTCAAAGAGGCCAGGCAACAATTGTTGGCCCTGCGTGAGGAAGTGGATCGGCTGGGTCAGCCGCCCAGCGGGTACGGCGTGCTGCTGGCCGCCCACGAAGACGACACCGTCGACGTGTTCACCTCCGGTCGCAAGATGCGGCTCACCTGCTCGCCCAACATCGAGACCGGCACCCTCAAGCAGGGCCAGACCGTGCGCCTCAACGAGGCGTTGACGGTCGTCGAAGCCGGCGCGTTAGAGGCCGTCGGTGAGATCAGCACGCTGCGCGAGATCCTGTCCGACGGACACCGGGCACTGGTGGTCGGCCATGCCGACGAGGAGCGCATCGTCTGGCTGGCCGAGCCGTTGGTCGCAGCCGAGTTCCTCCCCGAGGGTGTCGAAGTTCAGCTCGACGAGGATGACAAACCCCGCAAACTGCGGCCAGGCGATTCGTTGCTGGTCGACACCAAGGCCGGGTACGCCTTCGAGCGCATCCCCAAGGCCGAGGTCGAGGACCTCGTCCTGGAGGAGGTCCCCGACGTCAGCTACGGCGACATCGGTGGGCTGACGCGCCAGATCGAGCAGATCCGCGACGCGGTGGAACTGCCTTTCCTGCACAAGGATCTGTACCGGGAGTACGCTCTGCGCCCGCCCAAAGGTGTGCTGCTCTACGGTCCGCCCGGATGCGGGAAGACGCTCATCGCCAAGGCGGTCGCCAACTCGCTGGCCAAGAAGATGGCCGAGTTGCGCGGTGAGGATTCCCGGGAGGCGAAGTCCTACTTCCTCAACATCAAGGGTCCCGAGCTGCTCAACAAGTTCGTCGGCGAGACCGAGCGTCACATCCGGCTGATCTTCCAGCGGGCCCGGGAGAAGGCCTCCGAGGGCACCCCGGTGATCGTGTTCTTCGATGAGATGGATTCGATCTTCCGTACCCGTGGCACGGGCGTGAGCTCGGACGTGGAGACCACGGTGGTCCCGCAGCTGCTCAGCGAGATCGACGGTGTCGAGGGTCTGGAGAACGTCATCGTCATCGGCGCCTCCAACCGCGAGGACATGATCGATCCGGCCATCCTGCGGCCCGGCCGGCTCGACGTGAAGATCAAGATCGAGCGTCCGGATGCCGAAGCGGCACAAGACATCTTCAGCAAGTACCTGACCGAGTCGCTGCCGATCAACGACGACGATCTGGGCGAATTCGTCGGAGACCGGTCGCTGACGATCAAGACGATGATCGAGAAGGTCGTCGACCGGATGTACGCCGAGATCGACGACAACCGGTTCCTCGAGGTCACCTATGCCAACGGTGACAAGGAAGTCATGTACTTCAAAGACTTCAACTCCGGGGCGATGATCCAGAACGTGGTGGACCGGGCCAAGAAGTACGCCATCAAGTCGGTGCTCGAGACGGGATCGAAAGGTCTGCGGATCCAGCACCTGCTGGACTCGATCGTCGACGAGTTCGCCGAGAACGAGGACCTGCCCAACACCACGAATCCCGATGACTGGGCGCGGATCTCGGGCAAGAAGGGCGAGCGGATCGTCTACATCCGCACGCTGGTCACCGGCAAGAGTTCGTCGGCCAGCCGAGCCATCGACACCGAGTCCAACCTCGGGCAGTACCTCTAACCATCGTCGACGATCCCGGCGGCGATCGCGCGCAGTTCCTCGAGCACCAACGCGATCGCCGGCCGGGCATCGGCGCCGGCACGGGTCACCGCCTCGACACGGCGGGCCAGCCGGATGTCACCGATCGGCCGGCGCAGTAGGTCGCGCGCCAGGGTGACATAGCGCGGCATCAGCGCAATGCCGACGCCCGCCGCCACCAGCTCCTCGACCACCCGGAAATCATTGACGCGCTGGGTGATCCGTACCGGCACCCCGGTCAGCACCGCGATCGACTTGAACACGTCGTCCACCATCAGCCCGCCCTCGACGCCGATCCAGTCGGCCGCGGCCAGATCGGAGAGTGCAACCCGGTCGTGTTCGGCCAGTGGGTGATCCGGCGGGAGCAGCACATCCAGTGGTTCGCGCAGCAGCGGAACCGAATGCAGGCGTGGACCCCACTCGGTCGTGTCGCGGTCGTCGCGGTGCACCACCACCACGTCGAACTCGGCGAGCTGTTGCGGCGCCCGCGCGGCCGGTGTGTCGATGTCCCGGCCGATGACGTCCACGCCGCGTCCAGCGGCCCGGACGATCAGAGGCGCCAACAACATTGCCGCTCCCGACGGGAAGAACGACACGCTCACCTCGCCGCGCGCGGTGGTCCGGTAGGCATCCATCTCGGCCGCCGCCCGATCCAGCGCGGCCAGCACCACTTCGGCGTGCCCGACCAGCACCCGACCGGCATCGGTCAGCCGAACCCGGCGCCCCGCCGGTTCGACCAGTGCGACGCCCGCTTCGCGGGCCAGGATCTTGAGCTGTTGGGAGACCGCCGACGGTGTCATCGACAGCACGTCGGCCACCGCGGCCACGGTGCCGTGATCGGCGAGCTCTCGCAGCATGCGCAGCCGGTGGGTGTCCATGACACGATACTAAAGCTCTGCTACTCATCTAACTAAGAATCAGTAGATTGACTGAACTCTTGTGCGCGGACAGGCTGGGCCCATGAACCGCGTCGATCTCGCATTGCTCGCGGTGGCCGTGGTCTGGGGTTCGAGCTATCTCGCCACCAAGGAGACGGTCACCGATGACTCCGTATTCGCTTTCATAGCTCTGCGTTTCGGGATCGCCGCGGTGCTCCTGGGTGTGTTGCTGGCCCGGAAGCTGCGCCGGATCGGCAGGGCCGAACTGCTCTCTGGCCTGCTCTTCGGCGCCATTCTCACCGCCATCCTGGTGTGCGAGACCTACGGCGTAACCATGACCTCGGCGTCCAACGCCGGGCTGATCATTGCCCTGACCATCGTCATCACCCCTTTGCTGCAGCGCACGACGGTGCCACCGGTCTTCTACGCGGCGGCGGGGTGTGCGGTGCTGGGGTGCGCCCTGTTGACGCAGTCGGGCGGCCTCGCCGCGCCCGGCGCGGGGGATGGCCTGGTGGCCGCGGCAGCCGTGCTGCGCGCCGTGCACGTCACCGTCATCGACCGCGCCAACCGGCGCCGCCACACCGATCCGGCGGCGACGACCCTGACCCAGCTGGCGACGGTGGCCGCGATCGGTACCGTATCGGCCTGTCTCGGTGGGCAACTGGGAACGGTCACGGAGATGTCCGGCACGGCTTGGGCTTTGACCGTGTATCTGGCGCTGGCATGTACCGTGTTCGCGTTCGGGGTGCAGATGTGGGCACTGCGGCGCGCCACGCCGGCGCGGGTGAGTCTGTTACTGGGCACCGAGCCGTTGTGGGCCGTGCTCGTCGGGATCGGGCTGGCCGGCGATCGACTGTCCCCGGCCGGCATCTTCGGTGCCATCCTTTTGCTCGGTGGAACCACCTGGGGCCGTGTGGTTCTGACCCGATTCCAGCTCCAGGTAGGCATCCCGGCCCGCAAGGCTGACCGCGACGTCGGCGATCAACGGATCGAAGAATCGCTTCCGGTACAGCGGGTCGACGCTGGTGCTGACGGTGAAGTACAGGCCCGAGAGCACCGCGACGAACAGCGAGGTGTGCACCACCGTCTGAGGTATGGGGATGTGCACGCCGAACCATGTCCCGGCGCACGGCGGGGACCCGACCGCGCAGCTCTCTTCGGCCGACCACAGCACCGTCACGTCGTCGGGAATCGCGATGATGCCCAGCGCGAGGAAGAACGCGAACAGCCCGGCGGTGAACAACACCACCTGAATCGCCTGTGACACCACCATGATCGCCACCACATTGATGTTCTCGGCGCGGGACAGCGCGGGCCGGGCGGGTTGATGCCCAGGAGGTGGCTGTAGCGGCGTGCCTGCCAGCAACCGGGCCGGATCGGTCTGTTCGGCCCGGTCGTCACGCAGGGCCTGCACCTCGTCGCGGATGGTCGTGACGACGAACACCAGGGCGACGAGGGCGAGGAAACCGATTGTCTGCCAAAGCCGCTGGCGTGTCATCCGGGCGGCAAGCTGCCACAGTTCGCCGGTGAAATAGACCACCACCGTCAGCATGAGCAGTGGCAGCGCCCGGCTCATCAGGGTGCCCAGCGCGCCCAGCTGGATCCAGGCGAACCGGAATGCCCAGGCGGCGATGGAGCCGAAGCCCAGATAGGTCAACCAGATAGCCAGCAGCGAGATCAGCACGAAGATCGGGGCTTCGGCGGCCGCTTCGCCCGTCCAGCCACTGACCGTCAGCGGCATGACTGCCACGAAGATCGCCATCACGATCCACGCACCGGAACGGCGGCCGGTCTCTCCGAGTCTGCTGTCCAGCCGGTGCAGCACCGTCAGCGCGAACGGCGCGGCGAGCAACACCACGGCGATCACACCGAGCCGCAGCGCATAACCGTAGTCGGGGTCCTCGTCGGTGATCTCGGCCAGCAGCATGGTCACCGCCGTCAGCGCACCGACGGCCGAGATCATCGGAGCGGACCGCTCGACGAGCCCACGGGACCGGACCCGCCGGGTCAGTACCAGGGGCAGGCCCCGGTGCAGGAACCACTCGTGCACGGCCGCGGGCTCGGGCGCGGCGACGGAGTCCATGGAGGGCACCGCCACATTGTCGGCGATCTGGTGCAATCTGGGGGAGATGCCACGAGAACTTCTGCGCCCCGCGAACTGGGGGATATCCGCCCGGTCCGCTTTCGTCGCGGCCAGCGTCGTATTCGTCGCGCTCGGCGCAGCGGGCGTGGTGCTCTCGGTGGTGCTGTACCAGTCGATGCTCAACAGGGCCGACGACGCCGCCGCCGAACGGGTGTCGCAACTGGTGTCGGCCATTGCCGCCGGCGGCCCGCGCACAGTCGGCGACGATCTGCTGACCACCGACGGTCGCATCAACGCCGTGCAGGTCATCGACGAGGGCGGTGCGGTGGTGCTGCGGTCGGCCGCGACACCCGACATGCCGCTGATTCCGGTCGCCGAGATCGGCCCGGACGGGACCGGGCATGTCGCCCAACACGGGCAGATCAGGTTCAGCACCCAGGCCGTCACCGACGGCCACGGCCACCGGTTCACCGTGCTCGTCGGCGAGCGTCGCGCGAAGGTGACGGAGACGGTGAGTACGGTCGCCGTCGCGCTGGCCGTTGCCGCGCCCGCCGTCATCGCGGTGTCGGCTGGTGCCACCTATCTCCTGGTGCGACGGTCACTGCGTTCGGTGGACGACATCCGTTCGCGGGTCGCCGCGATCACGACCTCCGACCTGTCCGGCCGGGTCCCGGTGCCCGACCGCAGAGACGAGATCGCCGCGCTCGCGGTGACGATGAACCAGATGCTGACCCGGATCGAGGCCGGGCATGCGGCCCAGCAGCGGTTCGTCGGTGACGCGTCCCACGAGTTGCGCAGCCCGCTGGCGACGATCATCTCGGCGCTGGAGGTGGCCCAGGCCCATCCGGACCTGCTGAATGCCGAACTGGCCGAGCACACACTGCTGCCCGAGGCTCACCGAATGGCCGGCCTCATCGACGACCTGCTCCTGCTCGCCAGGGCCGACGAGCGCGGGCCCACCGCCGGATTCGGCGACGTCGACCTCGACGACCTTGCCATTGATGCGGCGCGCAGCCTGCGTCGCACCACCGCCCTGGAGGTCCGGTGTGAGGTGGCGCCGACCAGGGTCGCCGGTGACTCCGCCGCGCTGGCGCGGGTGTTGCGCAATCTGCTCGACAACGCCGCACGACATGCCGTGTCCCTCGTCGAGATCTCCGTCGGCGGCCCCGCCTCCGGCGGTGGCGGCGCCGTGCTCACGGTCGGGGATGACGGGCCTGGGGTGCCCGAACCGGATCGGGTGCGGGTGTTCGATCGCTTCGTCCGGTTGGACAGGGATCGCTCGCGCAGCGCCGGCGGGTCCGGCCTCGGATTGGCCATCGTCGCCGAAATCGTTGCGGCCCACCGCGGCCGGGTGTGGATCGAGGAGCGGCCCGGCGGTGGCGCCCGGGTGACGGTTCAGCTGCCGCCGGTCACCCGGTAACCGACGCCGCGGACCGTCTCGATGGTGTTGGTGCCGAACGGCGTGTCGATCTTGCGGCGCAGATAGCCGACATACACCTCGACCACGTTGTCCGGTCCGTCGTAATGGGTGTCCCACACGTTGTGCAGTAATTCGGCTTTGGCCACGGCGACATCCTTGTGGCGCATCAGGTATTCGAGCAGGCCGTATTCGCGCGGAGTCAGTGCGATCGGCGTACGCGCCCGCGACACCGACCGATGGATCGGGTCGAGCGTGAGCGTCCCGGCGGTGATCAACGCGGGCCGCGCAGTCGTGCTGCGGCGCAACAGCGCACGCAAGCGCGCGACGAGCACGATGAACGAGAACGGTTTGGTCAGATAGTCGTCCGCACCGAGGTCGAACGCATCCGCCTGGTCGTAGTCACCGTCCTTGGCGGTGAGCATCATGACCGGCGTCCACACCTCCCGGGTCCGCATCCGGCGTAGTACCTCGTAGCCGCTGATACCCGGCAGCATGATGTCCAGGACGACGACGTCGAACTGCTGCTCGGACGCCAGCCGCAGGCCGGCCATCCCGTCGGCGGCCTCGGTCACCTCGAAGCCCTCGGCACGCAATCCGGCGGTCAGAGTGGACCGCAACCGCGCTTCGTCCTCAACGATCAGAAGTTTCATGGCACCTCATGTCTACCTGTCCTTCGGCGGACGGGTCTGCAGGCGGTAGCGGTCCCGCGCGTCCAGCGTCAGCGTGAGGTCGTCGATCAGCGGGTCCAGGAACTCGGTGCGGTAGTCGGCATCCCCGGCGGCCCTGGCACTGATGTACATGAAAGTCAGGGCACCGAGGAACATGCTGGTCTGGATCAGCGCCTGGGGGATGGGCAGCGTCATCCCGAAGATGACCCCGTCGCTCGCGCCGTTGCGTGTCCATTCGGCGAGCAATTTCGGAGTCAGCAGGATCAGACCGAGCACCGCGAACACCAGCGGGGTCACGATGGACACCACCAGCACCTGCACCACCTGCGTCATCACCAGGACGAAGACCACGTTGGTCCGTTCCAGGCGGGACAGCTGTACCCGCGTCGCCGGCGCGGGCAGGCCGTGGAACGGCGTGCCGAGCAGCGCGCCATCGATTTTCGGCGGTCGGGTGGGCGACAGCAGGATCGGCCGGACCCGCTCGATGGTCGCCGAGGTGATGAACGCCACTGCGATGGCTCCGAGGAACAGCAGTGCCAACCACATCCGCGGCCGGGGGACATTAAGCCGCCATCAGCCACACATACGTGTTGAAGAACACCAACACGGTCAGCAGGATCACCGGCAGCGCGCGCGCCAGCAGGCCACCCATCTGGGTCAGGTTGTGCATCGTCGCGCTGATCGCCAGACCGAGGATGGATCCGATGCCGGTGGCGGTCAGCACCAGGATCACAGCGATGATCGCGCCCGTCAGCAACAGGTCGGGAACGACGTAGGGGGACGGTCCACCGACGACTGTGCCGACCACGCTCACCAGCAGTGCCACCACGGTGGCGACGGTGCGCCCACGCAGGCTGCGGATCAGCGACACCCGCCACGCGACGACCGCGGCAACCGGCAGCACGAGGACCAGCAACGCCAGGATGAACCACTCGCTGCGGGTGGGCGTTCCGTCGATGGCGACGGTGTGTTTACCGGTGAGCGCGACCACGGCCATCGAGTTGGCCATGAACACGGCGAGCGCCGCGAACGCCGGGGCGCAGCGCTGCCAGAGGTGCCGGGCCAACACCCCGGGCCGCAGCACGGTGGGCAGCCCGCGTCGCAGAAACCAGGCATGCGCCTCGACCGGGTCCAATCTGGCCTCCATCATGTAGCCCTAACTGACATCGACCTGGTGCCCGTCGCTAGGGTTGCAACTTATGCAACGGATTATCGGAACCGAGGTCGAATACGGCATCTCGTCGCCGACCGACCCCACCGCGAATCCGATCCTCACCTCAACTCAGGCCGTGCTCGCCTACGCGGCCGCGGCCGGCCTGCAGCGGGCCAAGCGCACCCGGTGGGATTACGAGGTCGAGTCCCCGCTGCGTGACGCCCGCGGCTTCGACCTTTCCCGGTCCTCGGGTCCGCCGCCGATCATCGACGCCGACGAGGTCGGCGCGGCCAACATGATCCTCACCAACGGTGCGCGGCTCTACGTCGACCACGCCCATCCGGAGTACTCGGCCCCCGAGTGCACCGACCCGCTCGACGCCGTGATCTGGGACAAGGCGGGCGAGCGGGTGATGGAGGCCGCGGCCCGGCACGTCGCCAGCGTGCCCGGCGCGGTGAAACTGCAGCTCTACAAGAACAACATCGACAACAAGGGTGCGTCCTACGGATCGCACGAGAACTATCTGATGAGCCGGCAGACCCCGTTCTCGGCGGTTATCGCCGGACTCACACCGTTTTTCGTGTCGCGGCAGGTGGTCACCGGGTCCGGGCGCGTCGGCATCGGGCCCTCCGGTGACGAGCCCGGGTTCCAGTTGTCCCAACGTGCCGATTACATCGAGGTCGAGGTCGGCCTGGAGACCACGCTCAAGCGCGGCATCATCAACACCCGCGACGAACCCCACGCCGACGCGGACAAGTACCGTCGCCTGCACGTCATCATCGGGGACGCCAACCTCGCGGAGACCTCGACCTACCTCAAGGTGGGCACCACCTCGCTGGTACTCGACCTCATCGAGTCCGGGGTGGATCTGTCCGACCTGGCGCTGGCCCGCCCGGTGCACGCCGTGCACGTCGTCAGCCGGGACCCGTCGCTGCGCGCGACCATCGCGCTGGCCGACGGCCGCGAGCTGACCGCTCTTGCGTTACAACGCATCTACCTGGAGCGGGTGGCCAAGCTGCTGGAGCAGCGCGATCCGGACCCGCGCGCCGACCATGTCGTCCAGACCTGGGCCGAGATCCTCGACCTGCTGGAACGGGACCCGATGGAGTGCGCGGAGATCCTGGACTGGCCGGCCAAGCTGCGCCTGCTCGAGGGCTTCCGGCACCGCGAGAATCTGGCGTGGTCGGCCCCACGGTTGCACCTGGTGGATCTGCAGTACTCCGACGTGCGCCTCGACAAGGGCCTGTACAACAGGCTGGTCGCCCGCGGGTCGATGAAACGCCTGGTCAGCGAGCAGCAGGTGCTGGATGCCGTCGACAATCCGCCGACCGACACCCGGGCCTACTTCCGCGGCGAGTGCCTGCGCCGATTCGGTGCCGACATCGCCGCCGCGAGCTGGGATTCGGTCATCTTCGATCTGGGTGGCGATTCGCTCGTCCGGATTCCCACCCTGGAGCCCTTGCGGGGAAGCAAGGCTCACGTGGGGGCGTTGCTGGATTCGGTGGACAGCGCCGCGGAATTGGTGGAACAGCTCACCACGTAAGTACTTGCTATACCGGGCAGGACGCGTGCCGACCGGTAGTGTGAAAGAACCGATCGTGCAATCAGGAGGCGGCGATGGCTCAGGAACAGACCAAGCGTGGCGGTGGTGGCGGTGAGGATGACGATGTCACCGGTACGACGGCCGCCGGCCAGGAGCGTCGCGAGAAGCTGACCGAGGAGACCGACGACCTTCTCGACGAGATCGACGATGTGCTCGAAGAGAACGCTGAGGACTTCGTGCGTGCGTATGTCCAAAAGGGCGGCCAGTGACGGCCCGGTTCGACAAGCCCTCCGACCGTCTGGATCTCTCCTCATCTCGGCTCAATCTGTCCTCGTTCAGCGAGTTCTTGAGCCATCAGGCTCCGCACCTGTTGCCGATGGCCGGTGACCGCGTGGCCGGGTCCGGCTCGGATCTGCCGCACGGCACCACGATCGTCGCGCTGAAGTATCCCGGCGGCGTGTTGATCGCGGGTGACCGGCGAGCCACCCAGGGCAACATGATCGCCAGCCGTGACGTCGAGAAGGTGCACATCGCCGACGATTACACGGCCACCGGCATCGCGGGCACCGCGGCCATCGCCGTCGAATTCGCGCGGCTGTATGCCGTGGAACTCGAGCATTACGAGAAGCTCGAAGGTGTGCCCTTGACCTTCCGCGGCAAGGTGAATCGGCTGGCCATCATGGTCCGCGGCAATCTCGGTGCGGCACTTCAGGGTTTCGTCGCGCTACCCCTGCTGGTCGGTTTCGACGTCGATGACGCCGATCCCGTCAACGCGGGCCGCATCGTGTCCTTCGACGCGGCGGGCGGCTGGAACCTCGAGGAGGAGGGCTACCAGTCGGTGGGTTCGGGTTCGCTGTTCGCCAAGTCCTCGGTGAAGAAGTTGTATTCGCAAGTGACCGACGCGGATTCGGCGTTGAAGGTGGCCATCGAGGCGCTCTACGACGCCGCCGACGACGACTCCGCCACCGGCGGGCCCGATCTGGTTCGCGGTATCTACCCGACAGCCGTGCTCATCGGTGCCGACGGCGCCGAAGAGGTCACCGAGGATCGGATCGCCGCGCTGGCACGTGAAGTCATCGCCGGCCGGACCCGCGCGGGAGGCAATGCCTGATGAGCTTTCCCTATTTCATCTCACCCGAGCAGGCGATGCGTGAGCGCTCCGAGCTTGCGCGCAAAGGCATCTCGCGGGGCCGTAGCGTCGTCACACTGACCTACGAAGGCGGCGTGCTGTTCGTGGCGGAGAATCCGTCGCGGTCCCTGCAGAAGGTCAGCGAGCTCTACGACCGTGTCGGGTTCGCCGCGGTGGGCCGGTTCAACGAGTTCGACAATCTGCGCCGGGGTGGTATCCAGTTCGCCGATACGCGGGGTTATGCCTACGACCGGCGCGATGTGACCGGCAGGCAGCTGGCCAACGTGTACGCGCAGACACTGGGCACCATCTTCACCGAACAGGCCAAACCGTATGAGGTGGAACTCTGCGTCGCCGAGGTGGCGCACTACGGCGAGAGCAAGTCGCCCGAGCTCTACCGCATCACCTATGACGGCTCCATCGCCGATGAGCCGCACTTCGTGGTGATGGGCGGCACCACCGAGCCGATCTCGGCCGCGCTCAACGAGTCCTACACGGAGAACGCCAGTCTCGCCGACGCCGTGAAGATCGCCGTCGATGCATTGCACGCGAGCGGTAACGGGAACGGCAGCGAGCAACGCGTCCTCGGACCGTCCACGCTGGAGGTGGCCATCCTGGATGTCAACCGTCCGCGTCGGGCATTTCGGCGGATCACCGGATCGGCGCTGGAGGCGTTGCTTCCGTCGGCAAGCACTCCCGAGTAGCTGACGACACACAGCGGCAATATCGCCAGCAGGCGGCCGGTTTTGCGGTGATAATCACTTCCAACCATCGCTGTTGGAGGGAACCGGCACCGGCATGAGTACTTCGCGTACGCAGGCATCGGTGTCGTGGTTGCGGCGATTCGCCCGTACCACCCCCGGCGTCGTCAGCCTGATCGTCGTCGTGGTGGTTGCCGGTGCGCTGATCGCCGGAGCGATCTCGGCGATTCAGCTCAACGGCCGGATCAGCGAGCGCAACGCGATCCTCGAACGTTCCGAGCCGCTGGCTTACGCCGCCCACAATCTCTACGCGGCCCTGTCCACCGCCGACGCCGCCGCCGTGTCGGCGTTCCTGTCCAACGAGATCGACAGCGGCCCGATGCGCACGCGCTACCAGCAGGCACTGGCCGATGCCGCGTCGGCACTGGCCGATGCGACGGCCGGGGCCACGGACGCGCAGATGCGGACCTCGATGGCCGAGATCTCGGCGCAGATGTCGGCCTATACCGGGCTGGTCGAGGCCGCGCGGGCCAACGATCGGCAAGGCTTTCCCGTCGGCTCCGGGTACCTGCGCGAGGCGTCCTCGCTGATGCAGACCGGGCTGCTGCCCGCGGCCGAGCGCATCTACAGCAGGGACACCGCGACCGTCGACGAGGACCAGCGCGCAGTCGGATCACTGCCCGTGCTGGGCCTGGTGCTGATGGTTCTCGGGCTGATCGCGGTGGTGGCCGGATCGGTGATCCTGTATCGCAGGACCAATCGGATGTTCAACATCGGACTGGTGGTCGCGGCTGTGGCGGTACTGCTGGCCGCAGGCTGGTTGGTGGTGGCCACCCAACTTGCGGCGGTGGACATCGGGCAGAGCCGGTCGGCGGGTACCGAACGATTCACCCAGCTGGCCAGAGCCAGGATCCTGGCGTTGCAGACCCGGACCGGGGAGACCCTGCAACTCGTCGCCCGCGGTGACATCGGCACCAGCAATGCCACTTTCGACAAGAACGTCGCGGAACTGAACACGTTGCTCGACGGCGGACCGGCCGCCACGGTGGACGGTGTGGCGAAATGGACTGCCAGCCACCGCAAGCACGCCGACATCTACGCGTCCGGTGACTACCCCGGGGCGGTCACCCAGGCCATCGGCAACGACCCGAACGCGTCGGCGGCGCAGTTCACGATCGTCGACGACAGCTTGCGCGCCGAGCTGGAGAACACCCGCGCTGTGCTGCGCGGCGAGGTCGCCAGCGCGGGTCACCGGCTGGCATGGAGTCCGACGGCAACACTGGTGCTGTTGGTCATCGCCGCCGTCGCGGCCGTGATCGGCCTGTGGCCCCGCCTCAAGGAGTTCCTGTGAGAGCCCGAATTCTCCTGGTGCTGGCGGTAATCGGCGTGGTCGCCGGATGCGGTTCGGTCAGCGAACCGGTCTCGGTCAGCGTCACGCCGGTCGACGCCAGACCTGCAGGCGTCACCGAGGTCAGCTCGGCGCCTGCGGCCGCCGGCAACGACTGCGACAAGGAGGCCAGTCTGCGCCCGGGGCGCGAACCCGGACCGGGTGCCATGCCGCCCGGTTCGACCATGGCGGCCATCGCCGCGCGTGGCCGGCTGATCGCCGGCGTGGACCAGAGCCAGTACCTGTTCGGGTTCCGGGATCCGGCCACCGGGCGGCTGGAGGGGTTCGACGTCGATATCGCCCGCGAGATCGCGCGTGCCATCTTCGGCGACCCCAACCGCGTGGAGTTCCGTGTCGTGGAGGCCGGTCAGCGTGAAGCGGTTCTCCAGTCCGGTGAGGTCGACGTGGTGGTCCGCACCTTCTCGATCAACTGCGCCCGCAAGCAGAACGTGGCGTTCTCGACCGTGTACTTCAACGCCGATCAGCGGATCCTGGTACGCAAGAATTCGGGCATCGACTCCGCCGCGGAGCTGGCAGGCAAGCGTGGCTGCGCGGTGTCGGGCACCACGTCGTTGGCCAAGCTCTACGGTCTGGACCCTCGGCCGATCGTGATCGGCGCACCCACCTGGACCGACTGCCTGGTGATGCTGCAACAAGGCCAGGTCGACGTCATCGGCACCGACGGTGTGGTGCTGGCCGGCCTGGTCGAACAGGATCCCAACGTCGAAGTGGTGGGTGCCAGCCTCGGCGTCGAACCCTATGGTGTCGGTATCAAGAAGGAGAACGAGGATCTGGTCCGGTTCGTCAACGGCATGCTCGAGCAGATCCGCTCCGACGGAACGTGGCAGCGCCTTTACGACCAGCGGCTGCAGCCGCTGGGTCCGTCACCGGGGCCGCCGCCCGCGCGGTATCAGGATTGAGATGACCGCACTGACCACCGAGGCCATCGACCGCGAAATCGCCACGCGCGCACAGGAGATCGCCGCCATGTCGGCGACCATGGTCGAACTCGACAGCCATCCCGGGTTGTCCCACGTCCGGTTGTACCCACCCACGGGGGAGACTGCGCGGCGGTGGGCCGCGGTACAGGACGCCGTCACGCTGCTCTGGGAGGAATTGGGCCGGATGACCTCGATCCTGGACTCCGCCAGGGCGGTGCGGGCCCGCCGGTCCAAACCGTCGGATACCGACCGCGCCGAGCTCACCCACTGGCTGCGCGAGCGGCCGCTGGAAGTGGCCCGGCACCGGATCCCGCTGGCGAAGCGATCCCTGACGGGATCCGGCGAGGCGGTCGAATATGCGGGCCTCGCCGACACCGCCGAACGGATGCGTGCGGCCTATCCCGCGGTGGCCGAATTCCTCGACGACGTAGACCGAGTCAATTCACTTGTCGTGCAACGCCTTGCGCCCGTACGGGACCGCATCGAGGCCGCCGGCGCACCCGAGCCCGGCAGCATCGCCGACCTGTTGGCCCTCGCTGCCACCGATCCGCTGTCGCTGACGCCCGACATCATCGAGACCAGAGTGCGCGCCATCACTGCCGGCGTGGACAAGCAGGCAGAGGAATGGGCGGCGCTGGCCGAGCTGCGTTCGAACTGGGCTGCGGCAGTGGATGAGACCTCGGTCTCGCTGGATGCCCTGCGTGACGCGGCCGCGCGCCTGCAGCAGGTACGCGAGCGCGCCCAGCGGCACGTTCTGTGTGGACCGATGCCTGTGCACCCCGACCTCGAACCGGGCCTCCGCGCCGAACTCGCCGCCCTGACGGCACCCGACCCGGGTGCACTGCGCGCGCTGCAGCGCCGGATCGCCCTGGCCGCGCGCACTCTCGCCGAAGACGAACAACTGGCTCAGGGCCTGCTCGACCGTCGCGCCGAACTGGCGGGCCGCCTCGAGGTGTACCAGACCAAGGCCGCCCGACTGGGCCTGGGGGAGGACCGGGACCTGTTGGCGTCCGGGCGGATTGCGACGGGCCTGCTGGCGCGCCGCCCGTGCGATCTTCGTGAGGTGACCCGGGCGATCGCCGACTACCAACGGATGCTCGTTCAGAAGCGGGAGGCGGCCACATGACATGTGCCGAGCCGGGCTGCGGCGGAACCATCGTCGACGGCTATTGCGACCTGTGCGGCACCGCACCCGCGGCAGTGCCTGCCCAGCGGGAGCCTGCGGCCACCGCCGCATCAAGGGGGTCCACGGGTACCGCCGCCGCCACCAGGGGCAGTGCGTCCGCACGATCCGCACGCACAGCCAGGACCGGATCATCGCGCTCGTCGAGTTCGCGGGGGCGCCTCGGAGCCGGGGTCGTCACCATGCCCCGAATTCCCAAGGGCGATCCCGTCGCCGCCATCATGGCCGACCCGAAGGTGCCCGAGGGTAGCCGGTTCTGCGGAAATCCCGAGTGCCACAAACCCGTCGGGCGCGGCCGTGACGGCACGCCGGGACGGCCGGAAGGTTTCTGCACGGCGTGCGGGGCCCGGTACTCGTTCGTGCCCATGCTGTCTCGCGGCGATCTGGTGGGCGGCCAATACGAGGTGCAGGGTTGCCTTGCGCACGGCGGGCTGGGCTGGATCTATCTCGCGATCGACCGCAACGTGCACAATCGCTGGGTTGTCCTCAAGGGCCTGCTGAACTCCGGTGACAAGGACGCGATGGCCGCCGCGGCCGCCGAGGTCCTCGCACTGGCCGAGGTGGAGCATCCCAGCATCGTGCGCATCTACAACTTCGTGCAGCATCCCGATCCGTCCGGGGTGCCCGTCGGATTCATCGTGATGGAGTACGTCGGCGGCACCTCGCTCAAACAGATCCGCAAGGCCCGCAACGGGCCCCTGCCGCCCGACCAAGCGGTGGCCTACATCGTGGAGATCGCACCGGCCCTCGATTTCCTGCACGGCCAGGGTCTGGCCTATTGCGATTTCAAGCCGGACAACGTGATGCAGACCGACGAGCAGCTCAAGCTGATCGACCTGGGCGCGGTCATCGCGATGGACGACCAGGAAAGCGCCATCTACGGCACGGTCGGCTATCAGGCGCCCGAGATCGCGCACACCGGCCCGACGGTGGCCAGCGATGTCTATACGGTGGGCCGAACGCTGGCGGTGCTCGTGATGGACGTGCCGCAGGAGAAGGGGCACTTCGCCGCCGAACTGCCCGGGCCGGACACCGTGCCGGTATTGGCCGCGCACGAATCCCTGCACCGGGCGATATCGCGCGCCACCGATCCGGATCCGGACCGCCGCTTCTCGTCGATGTCCGAGCTGGCCGATCAGCTCACCGGGGTGCTGCACGAGATCGCCGCTGCCACGAGCGAAGGACACGACCGCGCACCCCGGGTGTCGCTGAACTTCAGCCAGCAGCGCGGCGCGTTCGGGATCGGCAGGGCCACCCTGGCCGACCGGTCGGAGGTGATCGCGGCACTCCCGGTACCCAGTGTCGATGCGAGCGATCCGGGCGCCGCCGTACTCGCCACCACCAGCGGCACCGCACCAGCTCAGCTGGAGCAGGCGCTGCAACTGGCCGGGGGCCGGGCGGGCTCGGTGGAGATCCCACTGCGGCTGACCCGCGCCGACCTGGAGATGCGCTCGCCGGCGGCGGCCCGCAAGCGGCTGGCGAAATTGGACGCCCTGATCCCCGGCGACTGGCGGTTGTCCTGGTATCGAGGCCAAACCGCCTTGCTGGAAGGCAATTTCGACAACGCCGCCGCCGAGTTCGAGACGGTGTTGGCCACCCTACCCGGCGAACTGGCACCCAAGCTGGCGCTGGCCGCGGTCGCCGAACTCAGCGGCGGCCTGGACGGTACGGCGGCCCGGTACTACGAGACGGTGTGGCGCACCGACCACGGTTATGTGAGCGCGGCCTTCGGCTTGGCGCGCCGCCGGACCCGCGCCGGCGACCGGGCCGGGGCCATCGCCGCACTCGACGAAGTTCCCTCGGCCTCGGCATATTTCACCGCCGCCGGAGCGACAGCCATCGAGATCCTGCTGGAGGGGCGCACCGCCGAACAGCTCGACGAGTCGACGTTGGTGAACGCCGGCAACCGGGCGACGGCATGTTCGGTGGAGTCGTCCACCAAGCGTGCGCTCATCGACCTGCAGGTCTTCGGCGCGGCGCTCGGTTGGCTGGAGGCGGGTCGCACACCGACCGCGGCGAAGCTGCTCGGGCAGTCGTTCGACATCCCCGGCATCCGGTCCGGGATGGAGCGCTGCTACCGCGACCTGGCCCAGGGCACCCGCAGCATGTGGGAGCGAATCGAGTTGGTGGAGAAGGCCAACACCATCCGGCCGAGGACGCGAGTATGAACCCCTGCCCGCGCTGCGCGCAGCCGACCCAGCCCGCCGACCGGTTCTGCGAGAGCTGCGGAGCGGCCCTGGCCACCGTCACCACCGTCGCCATCCCGCGGGCCGGCCGGGCCAGCGGGCCCTGCGCGGACTGCGGCGGCGAGGTGGCCGACGACGGATACTGCGGGGTGTGCGGCCAGTTGCGGGCCGAGCCGGACCGCGATGAGGCGACCCTGAGCGGCATCGCGGTGATCACCGACCGCGGTATCTAGCACGTCCGCAACGAAGATGCAGCGGCCGCAGGCATTCTCGCGGCCGGCACCGGTGACGGGCGGCCGCACGCCGTCGCCGTCGTGGTGTGCGACGGCGTGTCCAGCTCGATCAACCCGCAGGTGGCCTCTGCGGCGGCTGTTACGGCGGGGGTAGCCGCGATCCTCGATTCGCTGTCGGGTTCTGCGGATACCGCCGCCGCCATGTATGCCGGAATGGCCGCCGCGGCGAGGGCGGCCGCGCAACCCGAACCACGGTCCGGCATCGCCGGATCATGCACGTTCACCGCCGTCATCGTGATCCCATCGGCCGGGGGCACCGCGCAGGTGACCGTCGGCAATGTCGGCGACAGCCGGTCGTACTGGCTGCCCGACCCACCCGCTGCTGCGCAGCAGCTGACCGTCGACGACTCGCTGGCTCAGGAACTGATCAATGCCGGCGCCGCGCCGCACTCGGAAGCCGTGCAACGTGGCGCCCATACGCTGACCCGCTGGCTGGGCGCGGATTCCGAGCCGACGCCGTGGAGTGATACCAGTGTGCGCACGTGTGCGGTGACCGGCCCGGGATCGCTGGTGGTGTGCAGCGACGGGCTGTGGAACTACCTGCCAGAACCCGGCGGGCTGCGAGAATTCTGCACCGGCGCCGAGGTGGTGGCCGCAGCCCGCGCACTGACCGAGTACGCACTGCGGTCAGGCGGACAGGACAACATCACCGTCGCGGTGATCCCGATCGGAGGTTCCAGATGAGTTCGGCTCAGCCACAACCTATCTCAGTGGAGGTCGACCACAACCACTACATCGCCGAAGGTTCCGGGAACGTCGACGCGATCGTCAGCGTGACGGTCGGCGAAGGGGTCACCGTCGCGGAGGATACCGAACGGGTCGAGGCCATCATCATCGACTGCTCCACCTCGATGCGTTCGCCCGCAACCAAATTCGACCAGGCCAAGCGCGCCACGGCGGCGGCGATCGGCGAACTCGTCGACGGCACCTACTTCACCATCATCGCCGGCACCGAGCGGGCCACCTACGTCTACCCGCTCGACGGCTGGCCAGTCCCGGCGTCCCACGCGACCCGGGCCGAGGCCCTGCGGGCGGTCGACGGACTGCGCCCCAAGGGCGGAACCGCCATGGGGACATGGCTGGCGCATGTACGCAACGTGGTGGTGCAGCACCCCGGTGCCCTCATCCACGCGATCCTGCTCACCGACGGGAAGAACGAGCACGAGACACCCGAGGCGCTGGGCGAGCAGATCGGACTGGCCGAAGGCGAGTTCACCTGCGATTGCCGCGGTGTCGGCACCGACTGGCAGGTCGAGGAATTGCGGGCCATCTCCTCGGCGCTACTGGGCACGGTGGACATCGTCGCCGATCCGGAGGACCTCGCCGAGGACTTCGCGTCGATGATGCGGACGTCGATGAGCAAGTCGATCGCCGGACTGACCCTGCGGTTGTGGACGCCCGCGGGAGCGCGGATCGTGTTCGTCAAACAGGTGGCCCCCACCGTGGAGGACCTGACACACCGCAGGGTGGAAACCGGCGCTCAGATCGGTGAGTACCCGCTGGGGTCCTGGGGCGCGGAGGAGCGCGACTACCACGTGCAGGTGGAGGTGGAACCCGCCGACGTCGGCCGGGAGAAGCTCGCCGCCCGCGTCAGTGTGGTTGCGGGCGAACAGATTCTGGGTCAGGGACTGGTCAAGGCGGTGTGGACCGCCGACACGGCGCTCTCGGCGGTGATCAGCCGCCGGGTGGCGCACTACACGGGGCAGGCCGAACTGGCCCAGGCCGTGCAGGAAGGTCTGAGTGCTCGCAAGGACGGTGACATCAAGACGGCCACCGCCCGGCTGCAGCGGGCCATGGATCTCGCCGTCGAATCGGGCAACACCGGGACGGCGAAGTTGTTGCGCGGAGTGGTGGAGGTCGACAATCGCACCGGCACCGTGGCGCTGCGCCGGGAGGTGGCGGCGGCCGACGAGATGGCGCTGGACGCGCGGTCCACCAAAACCGCACGGGTACGCAAAGATGCGGGGGAGAGCTGATGCCGATCTGTGTGGACGGGCACACCTCGGTCGCCGAGGATTTCTGCGATGTGTGCGGGTCACCCATCGGTGACCCGGTGGCCCCGGCGCCCCCGCAGGTCGCTCCCGCCCAGCGGTGCCCGGCGTGCGCGGCGCCGATCAACGGCCGGTTCTGCGAGGCCTGCGGTCACGACTCGGCGCTGCCGCCCCCTGCGGAGCAGGCGGCACCGACCGCGGTCTGGACCGCGGTGATCGCCGCCGACCGCGAGTTCTACCAGCGCGTGCTGGCCCGCGAAGGACCCGACACCGTGGACTTCCCGTCGTATTTCCCGGAACGGCGGATCAGCCTGGACCAGGAGGTGACGCTGATCGGCCGCCGCAACCCGGACAAGGGGGTGGATCCGCAGATCGACCTCGCCCTGCACCCGGCCGACCGGGGCGTGTCAACCCAGCACGCGGTGCTTCGGCTGCGCGACACCGGCTTGAGCGTCACCGATATCGGATCCACCAACGGCACCAGTCTCAACGGCAGCGACGACCGGCTGCCCGAAGGACAGGAGACGCCGTTGGCCGACGGTGATCGCATCCATGTGGGGGCGTGGACCACGATCACGGTCAGACAAGCGCGTTGACCACCGCCTCACCCTCGCTGCGACCCTGATAGAGGCCCCACAATCGATCCGCGAGATCGTCGGGGTCGAGTAGTCCCGCCGACACTCCGAAGTCCTGTCCGCCGGTGGTCATCGCGGCGTGGATGTCGCTGCGGTCGATCAGCCCGCCGATGGTGAGGGTGCCCGCGTAGACGCCCTCGCTGGCCAGCGCGGCGTGCAGCGTGAGGGCATAGGTGCGCAGTGCCGCCGACATCAGCGCCAGCCCGCCCAGTGGTGGCATCGGCACGACACTGCTGAGGCCGCCCGCGAACAGCAGCCCGCCGTCGCCGCGATCGCGTAATTCGGGCAGCAGCGCCGAGGCGAAATCGACCGCGGGAAGGACACCTGCAAGGGCCGCGCGAGCCGCATCGGCATCCAGCCCGGTGATATCGGTGAGCGGCATGCCTGCGGCCGGCCCGTAGTAACCGACGTCGATGCGCCCGAACCGGGCGCGGGCGGCCTCGATCGCGGCACGTGAGCCGGCCGGGTCCGCGGCGTCGGCGGTGAAGGCCGCCGCGTCGATTCCGGCGTCCGCGAGCGACGCGAGGTACTCGCCGTGCCGCGTCGCACTGCGGGAGGCCAGTGCGACCGCGTAGCCGGCACGGCCGAAGCGGCGCGCCACCGAGAGCCCCAGGCCGGGGCCGGCACCCAGGACGAACAGGACAGGAGCATAAGTTGAGGTCATGCTCAACTTACTATCACAAGTTGAGAGTGGCCTCAATTTGTTAAGGTGCGGCATGCGGGCGGACGCAGTACGCAATCGGGAACGGCTCACCACGGCCGCCGCCGAACTGTTCGCCGAGCGCGGCGTCGATGTGCCCCTCGATGAAGTCGCCCGCCGGGCCGGGGTGAGCATCGGCACCCTCTACAACAACTTCCCCAATCGGGGAGCCCTGCTCGACGCCGTCCTGCCGGACCGGCTGACAGAACTCGAAGGACTCGCCGCGGCCGCGCTGGCTGACGACGACGCCTGGCGCGGCTTCACCGCCTTCCTCGACGGCATGTTCGCCTTGCAGGCACGCGACCGGTCCATCAACGAGGCGATCTCACGCAGCCCCGCCGGTGCGGTGGACGTCGGCGCCGAATGTGGCCGCGGCGGCGGCATCCTGGAATCTGCAGTGGCCCGCGCCAGGGATGCGGGGGTACTGCGGGCGGATTTCGGCCCGGCCGACCTTGCCACCCTGGTCGGGGCGATGGCCCGTGTCATCGTGATGTCCGGGGGCGACGACGCGGTGTGGCGGCGCCACCTCGGTTTCGTCCTCGACGGGTTGCGGGCCACCTGACACGGAGCCGGTCCGGACCGGCTTGCCCACCGATACGGAGACCCAACCCGTAAGCTCGACTGTGTGCAGCGACGGATCATGGGTATCGAGACCGAGTTTGGCGTGACCTGCACTTTTCACGGTCACCGTCGGCTCAGCCCCGACGAGGTCGCCCGCTACCTCTTCCGGCGGGTGGTGTCCTGGGGGCGTAGCTCCAATGTGTTTTTGCGCAACGGGGCCCGGCTGTACCTGGATGTGGGATCGCATCCCGAGTACGCCACCGCCGAGTGCGACAACCTGGCACAACTGGTCACCCATGACCGGGCCGGCGAGCGGGTGCTCGAGGATCTGTTGATCGACGCCGAGCAGCGACTCACCGATGAGGGCATCGGCGGCGACATCTACCTGTTCAAGAACAACACAGACTCGGCGGGCAACTCCTATGGCTGCCACGAGAACTACCTCATCGTGCGCGCAGGGGAGTTCTCCCGCATCTCCGATGTGTTGCTGCCCTTCCTGGTCACCCGGCAGCTGATCTGCGGTGCGGGCAAGGTGCTGCAGACCCCGAAGGCGGCGACGTTCTGCCTCAGTCAGCGCGCCGAGCACATCTGGGAAGGCGTCTCCAGCGCGACCACCCGGTCGCGCCCCATCATCAACACCCGCGACGAACCGCACGCCGATGCCGAGAAATACCGCCGCCTGCACGTGATCGTCGGCGACTCGAACATGAGCGAGACCACCACCATGCTCAAGGTGGGCACCGCGTCCCTGGTGCTCGAGATGATCGAGGCTGGGGTGGCGTTCCGGGATTTCTCGTTGGACAACCCCATCCGGGCCATCCGCGAGGTCAGCCACGACCAGACCGGGCGCCGTCCGGTGCGGCTCGCCGGCGGTCGCCAGGCCAGTGCCCTGGACATCCAGCGCGAGTACTACGGCCGGGCGGTGGAGTACCTGCAGACCCGGGAATCCAACCCGCAGGTCGAGCAGGTCGTCGACCTGTGGGGCCGTCAACTCGACGCCGTCGAGAGCCAGGATTTCGCGAAGGTCGACACCGAGATCGACTGGGTGATCAAGCGCAAACTGTTCCAGCGCTACCAGGACCGCTACGACATGGAGCTGTCCGACCCGAAGATCGCCCAGCTGGACCTGGCCTACCACGACATCAAACGCGGTCGCGGCGTGTTCGACCTGCTGCAGCGCAAGGGCCTGGCTACCAGGATCACCACCGACGAGGAGATCGAGGCCGCGGTGAACACCCCGCCGCAGACCACCCGGGCCAAGCTGCGTGGCGAATTCATCAGTGCCGCACAGGAAGCCGGACGGGACTTCACCGTCGACTGGGTGCACCTCAAGCTCAACGACCAGGCGCAGCGCACCGTCCTGTGCAAGGACCCGTTCCGGTCGGTCGACGAACGGGTGAAGCGGCTGATCGCGAGCATGTGAGCCGCTGCCGGTTCGCTGTGCGTCGTTGACGCGGGCGTTAGGACGGGTCGGCGCCGGGTATCTCTGCACCATGCTGCACTCATTGCTACTCGCCAGCGCCGACGCCCCGATGGCCGCAGGGTTCATCCTCCGCGGCATCAAAGGCATCTTCGTACTCATCGGCAGTGTCATCGCGGCCATCATCTGTGCCGTCATCGCGGGCACGAAGGGGCGCAGCGCAATCGGCTGGGGCATCCTTGG
This sequence comes from Mycobacterium sp., assembly GCA_023264765.1. Classification (GTDB taxonomy): domain Bacteria; phylum Actinomycetota; class Actinomycetes; order Mycobacteriales; family Mycobacteriaceae; genus Mycobacterium. The sequence goes on from JAHFVC010000022.1 coordinate 27,041, forward strand.
GCTGTTCTTCTCGATCCTGACGCTGATCGTCGTGATCGTGATTCCCAAGAAGAAGTGACGCGGCCCCGCCGGTGACGGGAACAGGTGCCGCCACGGCTTAGGATTCTGCAGTGGCGACATCCAAGGTCGAGCGGTTGATGAATCTGGTCATCGCGCTCCTGGCCACCAGCAGCTACCTGACCGCCGACAAGATCCGCAACTCGGTGGCCGGCTACAACGAGAGCCCCAGCGACGAAGCCTTTTCCCGGATGTTCGAGCGGGACAAGAACGAACTACGCGACCTGGGCATCCCGCTGGAGACCGGGCGCGTGTCGGCGTTCGACCCGTCCGAGGGGTACCGCATCAACCGGGACGCCTACGCCCTACCGCCGGTCCAGCTGACCGCCGATGAAGCCGCCGCGGTGGCCGTCGCCACCCAGCTGTGGCAGTCCCCGGAACTGGTGACCGCCACGCAGAGCGCGGTTCTCAAACTGCGTGCCGCCGGGGTGGACGTCGACGCCGACGCCGACGTCGCGATCACCTCGACAGCCAGCCTGCCCGGCCTGCGTGGATCCGAGGAAGTCTTGCGAGTCCTGTTGTCCGCCATCGACTCCGGGCACGCGGTGCAGTTCGATCATCGACCGGCGCGCAGCGAACCGTTCCGAACCCGCACCGTCGAACCCTGGGGTGTGGTCACCCATCGCGGGCGCTGGTACCTGGTGGGACACGACCGCGATCGTGCCGACACCCGGACGTTCCGGCTGTCCCGGATCGGGAGTGTGCCCACGCAGGTGGGCAAGGCGGGCGCGGTGCACAAACCCGCCGACGTGAACCTTCGGGAGATGGTGGCCCGGGTGGTCGCCGAGGTACCCACCGGGGAGCAGGCCCGGGTGTGGATCGCCGACGGCCGGGCCACCGCCCTGCGTCGCCAGGCCACGCACACCGAGGCGCAGAGCTTCGCCGGCCGTCCCGGTGAGGTCATCACCGTCGACATCGGGATGTCGGACCGGCTGGCCCGCGAAATCGCCAGTTACGGCAGCGACGCCGTCGCGCTGGAGCCGTCGGCATTGCGTGACGACGTGGTGGCTCGGCTGAGGGCTCAGGCTTCATGACTCAGGTTTCCGAGCGGCTGGTCCGGCTGCTGAACATGGTGCCGTACTTCCAGGCCAACCCGCAGATCAGCCACGAGGAGGCGGCGGCCGAACTCGGCGTCACCCGAAAGCAACTGCTGGCCGACCTCAACCAGCTGTGGATGTGCGGGTTGCCCGGCGGTGGCCCGGGCGACCTGATCGACCTCGACTTCGACGGCGACAACATCGAGGTCATCTTCTCGGCCGGGATGGACCGGGCGTTGCGGCTGACCTCCCCGGAGGCCACCGGCATCCTGGTCGCCCTGCGCGCCCTGCTGGACGTGCCGGGCATCCTGGACCCGGAAGCGGCGCGCAGCGCGATCGCCAAGATCGAATCGGCCGCCGGAGCCAAACTCGCGGTCGAAGACCAGGCGTCCACCGAGAGCGCGCCGGCCGCGGCGGTACGCGCCGCGACGCGGTCGGGCCGCGCGTTGTCCATCGAGTACCACTCGGCCTCCCACGATGCGGTGTCGGTACGCATCGTCGACCCCATCCGGGTGGTCCTGGTCGGTGACACCAGCTATCTGGAGGCATGGTGCCGGGCCGCCGAGGGGGTGCGGCTGTTCCGCTTCGACCGGATCGTGCGCGCGGAGGTGCTCGACGAGCCGTCGGCCCCACCGGAACCGGCGGTGGCCGCCGAGCCCGACACCTCGCTGTTCGACGCCGATCCGGCGCTGCCGTCGGCGACGCTGCGCATCGACCGCTCGGCCTCCTGGATGTTCGACTACTACCCACTTCGGGTGGTGCGTGAATTGCCCGGCGGTGCCTTCGAGGCCGCCATGACCTACGCCTCCGACGCGTGGATGTCCCGATTCGTGCTCGGCTTCGGGTCGGCCGTGCGGGTGGTGGAACCGGCCGAGCTGGCGGCACGGGTGCGGGAGTCGGCCGCGGCCGCACTGCGTGCCTACGAAGACGGGTAGACTCGGGCTCAATCTTTTGGAGGTGACTGAATGGGCGGTCTTCAACCGTGGCATTGGTTGATCGTCATCGCGGTGTTCGTTCTGCTGTTCGGCGCCAAGAAGCTCCCGGACGCGGCGCGTTCGCTGGGCAAGTCGATGCGGATCTTCAAGTCGGAGATCAAGGAGATGCAGGCCGAGTCGCACGCCGATTCCGAGCCGGCCAAGCCGATCACCTCGGAGCGTGTCGACAGTCCCGCGCCCGAGCAGACCTCCGATAAACGGCCGGCCTGACAGCTTCGTGCCCGTCCGTCGCGGCATGACGCCGCGGCGCAGAGGCGTGTCCTGACCCATGTCCGGAATCTTCAAGAAGCTCGACCCCCGGCAGCGGCGTGCTCGGGTCAACCCCGACGGCACCATGTCGCTCGTCGACCATCTGGCCGAGCTGCGCAATCGATTGCTGATCGCGATGGCCGCCGTCGTGGTGACCACGACGCTCGGTTTCTTCTGGTACACCCACGGTTTCTTCGGGCTGCACAGTCTCGGTGAGTGGCTGCGCGGACCGTATTGCGCGCTACCGGATTCGGCGCGGGCCTCGATCTCGCCGGACGGACAGTGCCGCCTGCTGGCGACGGCGCCCTTCGATCAGTTCATGCTGCGCCTGAAGGTCGCGCTGACCGCGGGCATCGTGCTGGCCTGCCCGGTGTGGTTGCACCAGATCTGGGCGTTCATCGCGCCGGGCCTGTACAAGAAGGAACGCCGCTTCGCGATGCTGTTCGTGGGGTTCGGCGCCGCGCTGTTCGTCACCGGCGCGATCCTGGCCTACGTGGTGCTGGCCAAGGCGCTGAGTTTCCTGCTGACCGTCGGTAGTGACGTCCAGGTCACCGCACTCAACGGTGATCAATACTTCGGGTTCCTGCTCAACCTCCTGCTGGTGTTCGGGATCAGCTTCGAATTCCCCCTGCTGATCATCATGCTCAACCTCATCGGGGTGCTCACCTACGAGAAGCTCAAGGCGTGGCGACGCGGCCTGATCTTCGGCGTGTTCGTCTTCGCGGCGTTCGCCACCCCGGGCTCGGATCCGTTCTCGATGCTGGCGCTGTCCTGTGCGTTGTCGCTGCTGCTCGAGTTCTCGATCCAGATTGCCCGCCTGAGTGATTCCCGCAAGGCCAAACGCAGCGCCGCCGAGGACGTTCCCGACGACCAGGCCGCGCCCATCGGCTCGGCCGAACCGATCACGCCGCCCGCCCCCGTACCGTCGGCAAGCTCACCGGTCGATGACGACGCCACCTGAGCTGAGCGCGTTCGCCGCGGCGCTGCCGTTCCCGCTGGACGGCTTCCAGGTGAAAGCCTGCACCGCGCTGGAGGCCGGGCACGGGGTACTGGTGTGCGCGCCGACGGGCGCGGGCAAGACCGTGGTGGGCGAGTTCGCGGTGCATCTCGCGCTGGCCGCCGGCCGCAAATGCTTCTACACCACGCCCATCAAGGCATTGAGCAATCAGAAGCATGCCGACCTGGTGGCGCGCTACGGCGCCGACAAGATCGGGTTGCTCACCGGGGATCAGTCGATCAACGGCGACGCACCGGTGGTCATCATGACCACCGAGGTGCTGCGCAACATGCTCTACGCCGATTCGCCGGCACTGCAGGGCCTTTCCCACGTCGTCATGGACGAGGTGCACTTCCTCGCCGACCGGATGCGCGGGGCGGTGTGGGAAGAGGTCATCCTGCACCTGCCCGAAGAGGTGCGGCTGGTCAGTCTGTCGGCGACGGTGAGCAATGCCGAGGAGTTCGGCGGCTGGATCAAGACGGTGCGCGGCGACACCACCGTCGTGGTCGACGAGCATCGGCCGGTGCCCTTGTCGCAGCACATGATGGTCGGCAAGCGGCTCTTCGACCTGTTCGAGGGCAACGACCGCACCCTGGTGGCACCCGAACTGCTGCGGCATATCGCCCACCGGCGGGAAGCGGACCGCCAGGCCGACTGGCAGCCGCGCGGCCGGGGCCGTCAGCAGAACCGTACCAGCCTCAACCGTCCGCCGACCCGGCCCGAGGTGATCGGCACCCTCGATGCCGAAGGTCTCTTGCCCGCAATCACTTTCGTGTTCTCCAGGGCGGGCTGCGATGCCGCGGTGAAGCAGTGTCTGCGTTCGTCGCTGCGCCTCACCGACGACGAACAGCGCGCCCGGATCGCCGCGGTGATCGACCGCCGTTGCGCGGATCTGGCCGAATCCGACCTGGTGGTGCTCGGCTATTACGAGTGGCGTGAAGGACTGCTGCGCGGACTGGCAGCTCACCACGCGGGCATGTTGCCGGTGTTTCGCCATACCGTGGAGGAACTGTTCACCGCGGGGCTGGTGAAAGCGGTATTCGCCACGGAGACACTGGCGTTGGGGATCAACATGCCGGCCCGTACCGTGGTGCTGGAACGGCTGGTGAAGTACAACGGTGAGCAGCATGCGCCGCTGACGCCGGGGGAGTACACCCAGTTGACCGGGCGGGCGGGGCGGCGCGGCATCGATGTCGAGGGCCACGCGGTGGTGCTGTGGGATCCCCGCGACAACGCCGCCGAACCCGCCGAGGTCGCCGGACTCGCCTCGACCCGAACCTTCCCGCTCAAGAGCTCATTCGCCCCGTCGTACAACATGACGATCAACCTGGTCAGCCAGCTCGGCCCGGCCCAGGCCCGCAAGCTGCTGGAACGGTCCTTCGCACAGTTCCAAGCGGACCGTTCGGTGGTCGGCTTGGTGCGTGGCATCAGCCGGGGCGAGGCGATGCTCGGCGAGATCGCCAAGGAACTCGGCGGCAAGAATTCCGGCGTGCTGGACTACGCCCGGATCCGGGCGGACATCTCGGCCCGGGAGCGCGCCCAGACCCGGGCGTCGCGGCTACAGCGCAGGCACGCCGCCGACGAGGCGCTCGCCGGCCTGCGCCGCGGCGACATCATCACCATCAGCCAGGGCCGCCGCGGTGGCCTGGCCGTCGTACTCGAGCCGGCCCGCGACAGCGACGACCCGCGGCCGCTCGTCCTTACCGAACACCGCTGGGCGGGCCGCATCTCGTCGTCCGATTACTCGGGGGCCTCCGAGCCACTGGGCTCGATGAGCCTGCCCAAGTTCGTCGAGCACCGTCAGCCCAGGGTGCGCCGCGACCTCGCCTCGGCCTTGCGTTCGGCCGCCGCGGGGCTGCGGGTGCCGTCGGGCAAGCGGTCCCCGGCCGGTGACCGGGACGTCGACCCGGAACTACCGGGGTTGCGCGACCAGTTGCGCCGCCATCCCGTGCATTCGGCTTCCGACCGCGAGCAGCAGGTCCGGGTCGCCGAGCGGTATCTGCGCATCGAACGCGACAACGCCCAGCTGCAGCAGAAGGTGTCGGCCGCCACGAACTCCCTGGCGCGGACCTTCGACCGAATCCTGGTCCTGCTCACCGAACGCGGCTTCATCGAGGGCAGCGACGAGAGCACCACCGTCACCGACGACGGCCGGCTGCTGGCCAGGATCTACAGCGAGAGCGATCTGCTGGTGGCCGAATGTCTGCGCGGCGGGGCGTGGGCCGGTCTGGATGCCGCCGAACTCGCCGGAGTGCTCTCGGCGGTGCTCTTCGAATCCAGGGGTGACGGGCCGGCGCCGCAAGGTGTGGATCGGGCATCGTCGGGGCTGCGCCGCGCGCTGACCGCCACCCGGCGGATCTCCTCGGATCTTCGCGCCGACGAGACGCGGCACCGCCTCGCGCCCAGCCGCGAGATCGACTACGGCTTCGTCGCAGCCATCCACCGCTGGGCGACCACCGGTGACCTGGCCGGCGCCCTGCAGGCCTCCGATGTCAACCGCAACGGGTCGCCGCTGTCGGCGGGCGATTTCGTCCGCTGGTGCCGTCAGGTTCTC
>JAHFVC010000239.1 GCA_023264765.1 Mycobacterium sp.
GCGGGGCCTCCATGAAACGTCCTCCGCCGCTTCCGAAGAAGTTGACGAACCACAACTCCAGGTCCATCCGCTTGGCCAGGCCCAGGAAGAATTTCCATTCCTCGGTGAGGTCGGAACCCTCCGGCGGATCGATGAGCCGCGGTGCGTACTGCGCGTACGGCGCGGGAATGCCGGTGCCGCTGGTGTAGTACTTGATCAGCTCGCTGCCGGCCGTCATCGCCGGCGTCTCCATCTGCATCATGGGTGCGATCACGTAGTCGGCCATGCGCGAGGTGCCCGACATCTCAGTGTCCAGGGTGACCAACAGCTCCAGGCTCTCCAACGCCTGCTCTGTCTTGCGCTGGTCCGGCCACGCGGCCATCGGGTTGCCGCCGATGCAGATCAATGCCCGCACCTGGCCCTCACCGTCGAGCAGAATCTCGTCGGCCAGTGCGGCAGTGGGCATTCCGGCAACGGTGTCGGTCAGCCCCCGCACCCGCAGACGCTCGCCGTACCCCCACCCTTCATACGGCGCGTGCGCCTGGGCCTTGGCGGTGAACGCCGGCAGCAGGGTGTTGGGTCGAAGCACCTTGTCCCCGGCACGCGCCCACCGCCCGCAGATCGTGGTCAGGCACATGCACAGGTACTCCAGCAGGCTGCCGTCGCGGCCCATGTTGGGACCGGTCCCTGCGTTCACCATGCCGCCACGAGTGCCGTGGGTTGCGAAAAGGCGTGCGGCGTCGACGATCTGAGCCACCGGCACATCGGCGCGGGCCGCGGCGTACTCGGGGGTGAATCCGGAGACCGCGGCGGCGAGCGCGTCGAACCCGTCGACGTGCTCGGTCAGGAACTCGGTGTCGCACAGACCTTCGGTGATGATCAGGTTGACGAACGCCGCCAGGATCGTGACGTCCTCACCCGGGCGCGGCTGGATGTGGATCGTTGCGCGTGCCGCCGTTTGGGATTGCCGCGGATCCACCGCGATCAGCTGCATGCCGCGCGCGACGGCGGCCTTGAGGTGTTGGGACGGATTCTGGCCGGGGATGCCGATCGCCTTGGACACCACCGGGTTGGTGCCCACCAACAACCAGCTGTCGGCCTCGTCGAAGCTGACGTCACCGCCCAGCCAATGCCCGTGCGCGGCCAGCGCGATCTGCTTGCCCGGCTGATCGATCGTGTTCGCGGTGAAGAACATCGGCGACTCGATGGCACGGATGAAGGCGTTGGCCATCAGCGCCGACGCCGGATACGGCAAACCGTTGGTGCCGAGATACAGGGCCACCGAGCGGGGGCCGTGCTTCTCGATCAGGGCGGTGAGCTTCGTGGCGATCTCGTCCATCGCCCGGCCCGCCTCGATGGCCGCATAGGTGCCGTCGGCGGCACGTTTCTGGCTGACCAGCAGACGCTGCGGATTGTTGTGGATCGCAGGCAGAGCCCGCCCCTTCGCGCAGGTATAGCCCTTGAACAGGGGATTGTCGGGGTCGCCCGTGACTTTGGTGAGTCGCCCGTCGGTGACGGTGGCCAGGACCCCGCAGTGCGCGGAACAGATCCGGCAGATCGCAGGATGTGTCGAGGTGAGCGGCATGGGCCGATGCTAAGCGGTCGCTCAGCATCGCGAGGCCGAACGTGGAAATCGGCGGGCTGAGCATATTTCTCAGGAACCCCCGCCACGGTCGCGTACCATGCCCGTGACTCGGCTGATTCTTTGCTGTGGGATGGGTTCGGGCACGGCTGGATGGACGCCGCCGCTGTTACTTTGCACATATGACCGACACCATCACCCGTCGGCCGGGGGGCCTCGAGATCAGCGTCGTCATTCCCTGCCGGAACGGCGCTCCGTTCATCCGTAAGCAATTGGACGCGCTTCTGGCACAACGGACTGACGCCAATTTCGAGGTGGTCGTCGCCGACAACGGCTCTACCGACGACACCGCCGACATCGTCCGTTCCTACGCCGATCCGCGGGTGCATCTGGTCGACGCCGGACGATCGCCTGGCGTGAACGTCGGGCGAAACGTTGGCGTTGCTGCGGCTCGCGGTGACGTGATTCTTCTGACCGACGCCGACGATGTCGTCCATGAAGGCTGGATCGACGCGTACGCGACGGCCTTCCGCGACGGCACGCAGGTCGCCGGCGGCGGCCTGGACCGCGTCCTCGCCGACGGCCGGGTGCTGGAGCGCAACAGGCAGCTGTACCGGGTGCTGGTCGGCGGTATCCGCTTCGCGAACGGCACGAACTGCGCCTTCACCCGCGAGGCGTTCGACGCGGTCGGCGGGTTCGACGAGTCGTTCAAGGGCGGCGCGGACGAGGTCGAGTTCTTCTGGCGTATCGCCGACGCCGGGTACACCCTTGAGCTGGTCCCCGACGCCGTGGTCTCCAAGACGCAGCACGCCGACCTCGGCGACGCCTTCCAGCAGCACTTCAACTTCGGCCGCGGCGAGGCCCGGCTGTTACGCAAGCACCGGCCCCAACTGCTCGCCGCGGTCACCGTCGTGGCCATGATGCAGGCGGTGCTGTGGGGCGTGATCAGGTCGACGGTCGTGCGGGTGGCACCGGCGGGGGACCGGAAGGCGACCTGCACGCTGGCGTGGAACCTGGGTCTGTGGGCCGAGAGCACCCGTCTGCGGCACGGCGACAGATCTGCGCGGGGCCTACCCGCGGCGTAACGGGGTTTGCCGGCACGGAAATGCGGTATGTCTGGTGGCATGACGCGTGTGCTCTCCCTGCTGGCCCGCGTCGCGATCGCGGCCCCCAAACGAGTGCTCCTGGTGGTCGGCCTGCTGACCATGTTGGCCGGCATCTTCGGCGCCACGGTCACCGAGCACCTCGGAGCGGCCGGCTTCCAGGACCCGGGCTCGGAGTCGGCGCGCGGGACGAAGGTGCTCACCGACACGTTCGGCCAGGGCGACATGGATGTGACGTTCGTGGTGCAAGGCGCCGGCGATCTGCGGGCACCGGCGGCCACCGCGGCCGGCCGCAAGCTCGTCGACGATCTGACCCGCGCCCCGCATGTCAGCGGCGTCCAGTCACCGTGGGACGGCCATCAGGGAATGATCAGCGCCGACGGCCGCACCGCGGTGGTGATCGCGCAGATCACCGGTGGCGAGAACGATGCCCCGAAACACGGCAAGGAGGCCGCCGACACGGTCACCGGGCAGCGCGATGGCCTGACCGTACGGGCCGGCGGCTCGGCGATGGTCGCCGCGGAGATCAACGAACAGTCCGAGAAGGACCTGCTCATCGCCGAAGCCATCGCGCTGCCGCTCTCACTGATCGTGCTCATCTGGGTGTTCGGCGGGGTGTTCGCCGCGCTGCTCCCGCTGGTGGTCGGTGGGCTGGCCATCGTCGGCACCCTCGGATTACTGAGGGGGATCACCCTTTTCACCGACGTCTCGATCTTCGCGCTCGACCTCACCACCGCGATGGGTCTCGCACTCGCGATCGACTACACGCTGCTGCTCATCAGCCGGTACCGCGAGGAATATCAACGGGTCGGTGATCGCGACGAGGCGCTGCGTCTCGCGGTGGCAAAAGCCGGTCGCACGATTTTGTTCTCGGCGTGCACGGTGTTCCTCGCGGTCGGCGCGCTCGCGGTGTTCCCCATGTACTTCCTGCGCTCGATGGCCTACGCCGGGTGCGGGGTGGTGGCGCTGGCCGGCCTCTACGCCGTCGTCGTGGCGCCGGCGGTGATCACGCTGCTCGGCGACCGGATCGAATCCTTCACCCTGCGGCGTGCGCCGCAGGAAACCGACATCACTCAGAGTCGTCTGTACCGCACCGCGACTTTCGTGATGCGCCATGCCATTCCGTGCGCGCTGGCGGTGGTGGCGCTGCTGATGATCCTCGGCGCCCCGTTCCTGAGCGCGCGGTTCGGACTGCCCGACGATCGGGTGTTGCCCGCGAGTGCACAGTCACGCCAGGTGGGGGACACGTTGCGTGCGGAGTTTCCGGGCAGTGCCGCGTCGGCCACCTCCGTCGTCATCCCCGGCGCCGGCAACCTGACCAAGGAGGACATCGCCGCCTACGCCACCGCATTGTCGAAAGTGCCAGGCGCGGTAGCGGTCTCGGCCCCAGGAGGATCCTACGTCGACGGCCGGGTGGTCGGGCCGCCCATGTTGCCGACGGCGGCCAAGGACGGCAACCTGTGGCTCTCCGTCGCCATCGAGCACCCGTCGTCGGATTCAGTGTCCCGTGCGGAACTGGACCGGCTGCGCGCGGTCCCGGTGCCGGACGGCGTCGAAGCCCTGTTCACCGGCACCAATCAGCTGAATCAAGACTCCGTGGACGAGATCGTCCGCCTGCTGCCGGTGGTACTGATCCTCATCGCGGTGACGACGTTCGTGCTGATCTTCCTGCTCACCGGGAGTGTGCTGCTGCCGCTGAAGGCATTGGTACTCAACACCTTGTCGCTGTCGGCGACGCTCGGCGCGTTGGTCTGGGTGTTCCAGGAGGGGCACCTGGGCGGCCTGGGCACCACGCCCACCGGCACGTTGGTCGCCGATGTGTTGGTGTTCCTGTTCGCGACGGCGTTCGGCCTGTCGATGGACTACGAGGTGTTCCTGTTGTCGCGGATCAGGGAGCACTGGCTGGAGACGGGCGACAACGAGCAGGCGGTGGCGCTCGGTATCGCCGGTGCCGGCCGGGTCATCACGGCGGCGGCGCTGCTGATGGTGATCGTGTTCGCGGCACTGAGCAGCGGGCAGGTCGCGTTCATGCGGATGATCGGCGTCGGCCTGGCGCTGGCCGTCATCGTCGACGCGACACTGGTGCGGATGGTGTTGGTACCGGCCGTCATGAAGCTCGCCGGCCGGTGGAACTGGTGGGCCCCCGCCCCGTTGGCGAAGCTGCACGCCAAGATCGGGGTCAGCGAGTCAGGCTGATCTCCCCTGCCAATTCGTGGTCGAGCAGGAAGGTGCCCGCCTCACGCAGGTTCGGCGGATGGAACGAATACGCCGAGATACACGAAGCCAGGTAGGAGATCTCGGGATCGGTGGCGAACGCCACGCCGCCCACCTTCGACACCATGCGGGCCACGCTGGTCTGCAGGTGATCACGCAGGGCGAGCCGGATCCACAACAGGTCGGCGAAGAGGTCGTCGCTGCGGTCCCCGGAGTCGTAGCGCGCGGCGATCATTCGCAGGGCGCGCCACACCCCCTCGACGGGGGAGAACATCTCGACGAAGTCGGCCGGGGTGACGTCATCGCGCGCGGCGAGTTTGAGCGCCAGGCGCGTCGCGGCGCCGACGTAGCCGGCGGTGATGATGAGGCCGAACAGCACGTAACCCGACTTCTCGTTGCGGCCGTCGGGATCCTCCACGTCGCTGACCATCATCAGATCGTTCGGCACGAAGACGTTGTCGAAGTCGACCGCGTGGGTTTGCGCTCCGGACAGCGGTGCGCTGGTCCACAACGGGGAGACGCTGACGCCGGGACTTCCGTTGAAGATCAAGGTGATCGCGCGCTGGCCGGTGTCGTCGAGTACGACGCTGGCCATGACGCAGTCCATGCTGTCGGCCAGGCTGCACGGCTTCTTGCTCCCGGTCAGGGTGTAGCCGCCGTCGGCGGGGCTGGCCTGCATGGTGGGACGGAAGACGCTGCCGTCGATTTTGCCCTCCGAGAAGCCGGACGCGAAGACGGTGCGCTGCTCGATCAGCGTCTTGATCAGCCCTACGGTCTCCTCGTCGGTGGACTCCGCGAAGTCGGCCAGGCCCGCGACCGACAGATAGTGCATGGTGGTGGCCGCCGCCAGCGACGGGCTCAGATAGCCGACACCGCGTTGCAGCTCAAGGGTTTCCACGCAGGTAGCACCGAGGCCGCCGAGGTCGGTGGGTGCGGTCAGGCGGGGCCCGTCGTGCTCCTTCCACAGGGACACGACGTCGGTGGCCGGGTCCTCGGCGGTCATCAGCCCGAGGTCCTCAAGCGTGTCCGCGAGTTTCGGGAGGTGACGGCGGACGGCGGTCACGTGTGACAGTCGCGCCTCGAGTCCGGTGCGGTCCATCGGAAGATCCTTCCTCTGTCAGGTACGAGAGATGTAGCGCTGCAGTGCTTCTGCGGAACGTGCGGTCGGTTTCCAGGACGTCGTGGTGCGGAGCAGTTCGGAGTCCAGCAGCGGGTCCCCGCGGGTTACCCAGTGCCCGGAGTAGGGGGACAGGCGCAACCCGAACAGCAGATCGGCGCCCGGCTTGAGGAGTCGCAGCGGGCCGCCGATCAGCCGCGCACCCGTCATCGCGGTGATCTCCTGCACGGTGGTCTGGTCGTCGGGGGCGATGTTGTAGATGCCGGTGAGTTGGTCGGTGAGGATGGTGGCGTAGGCGTCCACCAGGTCGGTGTCCCAGAGGAATTGGTAGTACGAGTGGGACGGATCGGGGTAGAGCACCGTTTTCGCCAGGAACGCCTGCAAACCCGAATTGTCGAAGTGGTCACCGACGATGTAGCAGGGCCGGGCCACAGCCAGTTTCGTGGTGCCCGTGCCATGCGTCCAGTACCAGTTGGCCAGGTGCTCCAGCAGCGCCTTGTGATAGAAGTAGTAGTGGCCGGGGTTCTGATCACCGGCCGGATAGCTGTTCTCCGGCAACTGTTTTCCGGTGCCGCAGGCCGCCACGCCGAGCGCGTTGGCGCTGGAGGTGAGGATCAGCCGGTCGACCCCCACCCGGTTGGCTTCGTCGAGCAGGGTCCGGGTCGCCAGCACATTGACCTGGTAGGCCTGCCGTTTGTCCCGCGGTTCCTCCACACAGTAGGCCAGATGGATGAGGGCGTCGTATCCGGCGATGGCGTCGAGTTCGACATGACCGCTCAGGTCGAGGAACGCCTCGTGGAGCTTGGGGTGCGCGACATGCACCGGCCGACGGCCGAGCACGGTGATCTCGTCGATGTCGTCGTTGTGTAGAGCCCACCTCAACATGGACTTCCCGAAATCTCCGGTCGCGCCGGTGAGGGCGACGCGGAGGCCCCCACTCATGCAGCCGCCAACGCCCAGGACAGTTCTTTGTTGAGCAGTTCGGCCGACCGCAGCACGTCGTCCTCGCTCAACTCGGAGGTCATGCAGACACGCAGGATCGGGTTGCCGACCGGTACCGCCGGATAGATCGCCGGGGTGACGAACACACCCTCGTCGCACAGTTGATTCCAGCTCAACACGGTTCGCATCTCGTCGAACAGCCGGATGGGGATGATCGGGGACCAGTCGGGGCTGTGTTCGTCGGGCCGGTGCAGAGCTACGTCCAAGGGCGCGAGTGCTTCACGCATCAGGCGGGAGTTGCGCTCCAGCCGGCCGCGCCGCGCGGCGCCTTCTCTGCTGCGAATGATCTTCACCGCGGCCGTGGCGGCCGCCATGGCGCCGGGTGTGGCGGACGTGCTGAACCAGAACGACCGTGCGCTCAGCCGGATCTCGTCGATGAAATCGCGTGACGCGGTGATGAATCCGCCGAGTCCGCCGATCGCTTTCGACAACGAGCCCATGATGATGTCGACGTCCTGGGCGACGTTGTTGCGTTGCGTCAAACCGCCGCCGGTGGGCCCGAACACCCCGATCCCGTGGGCCTCGTCGACCATGAGGATCGCGCCGGCGTTCTTGCAGATGTCGACGATCCGTTCCAGCGGGGCGGTGGAACCTTCCATCGAGTAGAGCGAGTCGACGAGGACCAGGACGCGCCGGTACTCGGTGCCCGCGTGGTCGCGCAGGGCCGCCGCCAACGACTCGGCGTCGTTGTGGTCGAACTTCGCTTCCACGGCCTGGCTCAGGCGCACCCCGTCGCGGATGGACGCATGGGCGAACGAGTCGACCACCGCCAAGCAGTCACTGCCGAGCAGCGCCTGGATCGTGCCCACATTGGTCTGATAACCGGTGGTGAAGACCAGCGCTGCGTCCTTGCCCAGCCACTCCGCGATCTGGCGTTCGAGCGCGACATGCAGTCGGTAGGTGCCGTTGAGAAGCCGGCTGCCGGTGGTGCCGGTGCCGAACTCCTGCGTCGTCTGCACCGACGCGGCGATGACGTCCGGATGGGTCGACAAGCCGATATAGGAGTTGGATCCCAACAGCACGCACTCGTGCCCGCGAACCTCGACCAGCGGCGTATCGACGGCATCGATTTGCTGGAAGAACGGGAGTTGCCCCAGCGAGTCGAAGTGGCGAAGCAACTCGATACGTTGCCCCACATCCTGCGCGATGTCGCCGGTCTCCGCGAATTCGTCGAGATCGCTGTCCATGGTTCCCCCCGATTTTCGCCTACGGAAGCTACTGAGCATTCGTAAAACTCACGTCAAAGAGGAGATTCGGGTTCAATGACGCCGCGGATGGGTGCAAACCCTGAGAATCTGGACAGAAACGCGTCATCACGGCTCCCTTCGTCGGACCTGGCCATCTCAGGTACCCGATCCCGGCTTGATGCAATCTGTGAGTCGGCGTTGCTGGCAGTGTGCTGGCAAGACGGACCGCGGAGCGCCTGGAGCCGGTTGCGTTCCTGCTCTGAGACGCTGTCCGGGTGGACCTGATGTGGAGCGTCGTCGCGGTGACGGTCGCGACGTTCACCGTGCTGCTCGCGGTGCGCCGGTTCGTCATGGCGGGCAGCGCGCTGGCGTTCTCCCGCTACGTCGCCGTCGGCGGGTTGGTGGCGTTCACCGCCGAGCGGGAGGGCGACGGCCACCGCGTCCGGTTCGAGGTGGGTGGGCCGGGCATCTTCCACAACGTGAGGGTGCAACTGTTCGGTGCGGACGGTGTCGATGCCCCCGCGGTGCGGCCCACCATGACCGCCGGGGCTGAGCCGATCGAATGGACCGTGCCCGGCGGAGACCAGGCCTGGGTGATGGTGACGTGGGTGCGCCCCTATCTGCAGGGCGTCGAATCCGAGGCACTCGCCTTGGTGCTGCCGACCGGGCGGCTCTACGAGTGGCGCTGGTACGCCGAGACCACCCGCTATCTGCGGACCATGTACCGATTCATGGCCCGGCGCTGGTCCATGCGGGGGAGCGAACTGCCGCTGTACGGGCGGTGGCGGCGCACGTCGTCGAATTCGGGTGAGGATCTGCTGGGGCCGGGGGCGACGGTGCCGCCGCTCGGGTGACGGCGTGCCCGTTTGTGCCGTTTCATCCGAAACTCGCCGCGTCGGGCGTATGAAAGCGCACAAAGCGGCTAATCACAACGGCGTGTAGACGACGATCTGGAATTCGGGTTGGTCCGATGGACGCATCTGGTGGTGTTCGTAACGGACGGTGCCGACTTCGGGGTGATGGAAGACCCGCTCCCGCGACTCGAACCCGCCGATGTCGTGACGTTCCCAACCCGTGCGGAATTCGGGGCTGACCTCCGACAATCGCGCCACCAGGTCCAGCAGCGCGGGATCGCCCAAGCGCGAACCGATTTCGGCGCGGAACTCGGCCAGGAAGCGCTGACTGGTCACCTGCCAGTCGTCGAGCAGATCCCGCACGGCCGGGTCGGTGAACACCACCCACAACAGGTTGCGTTCGGCGGCCGGCGTCGTGGCGACGTTGGGGTAGAGGCGTTGGTAGGCGGCGTTCCAGCCGGCGATGCCCCACTCCGGGGTCAGCGCGTAGGCCGGGTTGTCGCCGATGGCGTCGAGGAAACGCTGCACGTGCGGCGGTACCGTCGCGACATCACTGGCGGCGGCTGCGGGCAGGGGAGCGAACCCGGCCAGTCCCAGGACGTAACGGTGCTCGGGCACCCCGAGGCGCAGGGTGCGGCTGACAGCGTCGAGCACCTGGCGCGACGGGTTGATGTCGCGGCCCTGCTCCAGCCACGTGTACCAGGTGACGCTGACCCCGGACAGGAAGGAGACCTCCTCGCGGCGCAGCCCGACGGTCCGGCCGCGCCCCGCCGGTGGCAGACCGAAGTCGGCGCGGACCAGTCGTTCGCGGCTGGCACGCAGGAACGCGCCGAGTTCGGCGCGCCGGTCCTCGTCGGTGGGCATCGCTCAAGCCTATTACTGTCACTACTAGTAGTGACGGCGTCTTCCCAGCTTGCCGACCACGACGGACAGTGGAGCCATGATCCCGCTGCGCTCCCGCACCGTCACCCACGGCCGCAACATGGCCGGCGCCCGCGCTTTGCTGCGCGCCGCCGGTGTCGCTCGCGAGGACTTCGGCAAGCCCATCGTCGCGGTGGCCAACAGCTTCACCGAGTTCGTGCCGGGGCACACCCACCTGCAGCCCGTCGGGCGCATCGTGTCCGACGCCATCCAGGCGGCCGGCGGCATCCCACGTGAGTTCAACACCATCGCCGTCGACGACGGCATCGCCATGGGGCACTCCGGGATGCTGTACTCGCTGCCGTCGCGCGACCTGATCGCCGACTCGGTGGAGTACATGGTCGAGGCACACAAGGCCGACGCGCTCGTCTGTATCTCCAACTGCGACAAGATCACTCCGGGCATGCTGATGGCCGCGCTGCGCCTGAACATCCCGACGGTGTTCGTCTCCGGCGGGCCCATGGAGGGCGGGCGCGCCACCCTGGTGGACGGCCGGGTGCGCACCGGGCTGCATCTCATCGATCCGATGGCCGGCGCGGCCGACCCTGACCTGTCGGACGAGGATCTGTCCCGCATCGAAGAGGCCGCCTGCCCGACGTGCGGCTCCTGCTCGGGCATGTTCACCGCCAACTCGATGAACTGCCTGGTCGAGGCGCTGGGCCTGGCGCTGCCGGGCAATGGCTCGGTGCTGGCCACCCACACCGCGCGCCGCGCCCTGTACGAGAAGGCCGGT
>JAHFVC010000509.1 GCA_023264765.1 Mycobacterium sp.
GCCGATCTGCTCAGACATGGCCGCTCGGTGTTGCCGCTCGGCGGGTGGGCGAGTGATATCAAGGTCGGCGCGGTCAGCTTCAGCCTTGCTCGCGCGATTCTGCAGAGCCCTGGCGAGTGGCCCGGGGATCTCGTTCAGCGCGGCGCTGAGAAACTCGGCAGCCGAGTAGCTTCGCAGACGCCAACCTTGGCGGCCACAGCACTCGCACACTCCTGGTTCACGCAGTAGCCCCATCTTGGCCGCCTCGAATCGACGAAGCGGCATCGCGACCACCGCGAACTACTTCATGTCCTCTATGCGTGCCACCTATGATGATTCACGCTTCCGAAGCAAAGGCGCTTCGAGCGGTCGTCGCTCCGTGGGAAGACTGTCAAGACCGGCAGGGCGTCAATCCCGACCGCACAGGCCTGGACTACCCGGAGAACCGAGTTACCCGAAGATGCCGGGTGAACCGCCGAGGGTGCAGCCCAGCAAGAAGGTCGCGGCCCATTGGGACGCCGACGGGAACCCCGTGGACGGTGCCTAACGCAGCGGCACGACCGGCGCGGTGATCAGCAGATGGGAGCTGCTGTCCAGGGAGTCCAGGTGCGACGGCACGCTCGATGCCGCTGCCACCGAGCTGAACTCGACGGCTCCCAGCAGCAGGAGGGGCCACAGTGCCCCGGCCACCGCGCTGAGCGCGAACTGGTACGGCACCGGCTCATGCTTGGAGCCCACACGCCGGCTGGCCATGTAGATGACCACAGCACTGAGCGCCCAACCTATGAGATAGGCCGCAATGACGGTTTGGACCACGATGTCTCCCCCTTGCCAGCGGGGCAGGCTGTTGCTTCTATGCACAGCTGCGAGCCGCAGGTCGTTACGCCAAATGTAGCGCCGAGTTGCAGCGTGGGAAAGTCCTCCGTGGCGCACTCAGAGGCGACAATTAGCAGGTCAGCGGCTTTCAGTGAGTATCCAGCAACGGGATGTGCTGTTGCCCAGGGAACTACTTTCGGACGACCCGGCGACCAGTGCAACAAGTTCGGCTGGGTTGTCCGGGCCACGTCGGGGTGTGCTGCGGTGGTGGTTTGAGTGGGCGTCAAATTTCGCCGATGCACGGCACCGCGTAGCCGGCGGGATGTGCGTCGCGCCGCGCCGGGCCATCGAAGTCGGCCGCGGCGGGTCGGCCGAGTGGGGGCGGAGGCCCGCGCGGAAATTCGCGCGCATGCGGGTGTGCGGGCCCACACCGGGCCGGTGCTGACTTCGGTTGTGGCGCAGTCCCGCCGAACGTGCGCGGGGAGTTCCGCGACATCGGCGAAAGGTGCTATGGCAGTGTCGATTTCAAGATCAGATCGATGAGCACGTGTGCCATCGCCGACGTGCGGCCGACAGCGACGCCGCGGCGGCCCGACAGTCGGCGGTTGCCGCCCCGGATCGATTCTTTGCCCGCGAGCTGCTGCAGCGGCGCAGGCTCGCGCAGCCGATCAACGATTGATCGGCCACCGGCGCACGCGATCGGCGACGATCGGTGAGCTCGTGATTGCGGTATCAACAACCAACGGGGATGGACGGGTTTCACAGTGCCACAGGAATCGGGCCGGCGGCGAGACCAACGGCAATTTTGACGAATACGTCACATTTTGTCGCCGATGCTTGCGTGAGCAACGCGGAGCCCACTCATGTGACGCGTCGGCAAATTCCATAAAGTTTTTTTTCCGACGGCGTGGCTACGCCTCGTGCGGGGCGTGTCGTGCCGCGTTGCGGGCTCAGTCGCCCGCCGTCAACGTCGCCTTACCGACCTGGTGCTGACCCGCCCGGTCGATCCACGTCAGGCCGATCACATCACCCGGGTAATGCCGGTCCAGCACCGATGTCAGCGTGGTGGCGGAATCGAGCTGGATACCGTCGAGCGTGAGAATCACGTCGCCGTTGGCGAGTCCGGCCTGTTCGGCGGGCCCGCCGCGCAGCACTTCGTGCACGATGACGCCGGGAAACGCCTCGTGCTGCTCGGCCGTGCTGACGCCCACACCCAGCAGCGTCGGCGGTCCGATGTGCACGGTGTCCGACGGTGACGCGGCCCGGATCTGGTTGGCGATCGCCAGGGCGTCGTTGATCGGGATGGCGAATCCCTCGCCTCCGGGACCCATCCGGAAGTTCACCGACGCGGCGGTGGTGATGCCGACGACCTGGCCGGCGCCGTTGACCACCGGTCCACCCGAATCCCCGGCCCGCACGGGAGCGGCGATCTCGAACAGGCCCGTCATCTGGTTCGCCGACCCGGTCAACTCGTCCTCCGCGCTGATGGTGCGGCCGAACGCACTGATCGTGCCCACCTCCCTGGTCAGAGGGGCGCCGGAGCCGCGGGCGTTTCCGAGAGCCACGACGGGGTCACCGACGGCGAGCTGAGCCGAATCCCCCAACGGCGTGACGGGCAGACCGCCCGCACCGCGCAGCTGGATCACCGCGATGTCCCGGCGACGGTCGAAGCCGACGATATCGGCGGCGAACGGCCGGCCGTTCACCATCGTGTTGATGGAGTCCGCGCCCTGGATCACGTGATAGTTGGTCAGCACCTGCCCGCCCGCGTCGAGCACGATACCGGTGCCTGTGCCCATCACATGCTGGTAGTCGACGGTGGTGTCGATGCGCACCACGGATGGTTCGACCGCGGCGATCGCGCCGGACAGATCATCGGGAGCCGCGGCGGCGGGCGCGGCCGAGGGGACCGCCGTCAGTACCGCGATCAGGGCCGTGAGCCACCGTCGGGAGTGGAACGTGCCCATTCGCCGCCTTCCGGAGCGCCAGAGGTGTTCCCTCAATATTGACGGTGCGACCGGAAACTGTCGACGTAGCGACACGCAGGCGTTCAGTCCTCGACGGCAATCCCGCCACGAGTACGGCCACGCCGCGTTTTCCCGGCAGGCCGGCGATTGCGCAGCTTGCTACCACCGGCCTCGGTTTCGGTATCGGTACCGTCGCCTTCTTCGTTACCGGCGACGGAATCCGCGTCGGCGTCCGTCTCGTCGCCGTCGGCGGCACCTTCGGCGGATTCGGCCTCTTCCGTCGCGGCGGCGGGCTCCGATGTGTCCGAAATCTCGTCTTTGCCGCGGCGGGTGTTCTTGTCGGCCTTGGTCTTGAGCGGCTTCGGCGGTGGCGGCGGCAGCTCGGCCACGAAGGCGAGGTAGAAGGAGAACGCGCCCAGCAGGGCGATCGCCGCCGCGGCGCCGTAGATACCGAACAGCCACTGGCCGGCGCCGTCCAAGCTGAGCCAGATCTCGCTGATGCCGGCGCCCGCGATGAGCAGACCGGCCAGCACATGCGCAGCGATCGACCACGTCCGCAGCGACAGGGCCAGGGTGGGCGTGCCGAGCTCGGGCTTGCGGGTGCGCGACCACGTGAGGAACACCGGAAGGGCGCACGAGGCGACCACCACACCGCAGACGATGCGCATCGCGGTGCCCAGGGTGTGTGGCCACTCGCCGGTCAGTTCGAACCAGCGCGGCAGGACGAAGAAGAAATACAAGGCTGCCGCGAGCACAAGAGACGCTGCGTGCCACAGCACCGCGATCCCGCGCCGCGAGCAATGATCAGAACCTGTGGATCCCGGGCGGGCGTGCCTTCCCGGAAGATGATCTGCAAGGAATCCGAATTCTGATCAAGACCAGCGTTGGCGCGCTGGCGGGAAGGCACGCCCGTGC
>JAHFVC010000510.1 GCA_023264765.1 Mycobacterium sp.
CGCGCCTCCTTCGGGTGTCTTTGGCAGGTACACCCAGGAAGTACCGGCGGGCGACGCGGTTTCCGTCACCGTCGTTCAGAATTCGATGCCTACAGCCCTCTGACCAGTGCCGACGACATGTCCCTTGGCTGCTTCAGCCGAGGCGGCATCAACGCAGGCCGAGCAGGTCGGATACGTCGTGAACAGGCCCGATGGCACGTCCCTTTCTCAAGGCCCGCCCGGCCCAGGGGCTATTCACTGAACGGGCTCTTCAGTCGAGCAGCGTCACGTAGTCGTGAGCGCCGAAGTCCACCCGGTGGGTTTGACCGAAGTCGTCGATCAGTACGAGCTGCATCGCCGGCCGGTTAGGCGAGCCCTGTTGACTGTCTACGGCCGCTGCGGCCAGGCCGTCGATGGTGCCGGTCAGGGTGTCAAAGCGTGCGCGCCGGCCGCGGTAGGTCGCGTCGTCGGCGAGTTCGCGGACGAGCACCCTGACCTCTTGTAGCTGGCTGAGAAAGCGTTCGTCGCTGCTATGTCGTCCGCTGGGCATTGCCCCGCTCATCGCTGTCCCCTCGACTGTCAGTGCCACGTGGTGAGCCCGTCCAGGACGGCCCAGCCGCCGCCGGCGCCCGCGCTGCCGGCCGCGGCCAATACTGCCGCAGTCCAGATCATGCGGCGGATCCGGCGCAGCAGCCGCAGCAGCGATAGCGCGACGAGCACCGCTACTGCGCCGAGCGCCACCATGAGCACGGGGCTGGCTTGCCCATCGGTGAACAGGGAATCGAACGACGACATAGGGTTCCTCAATCCTGGATCTGGTTGTCTCGCAGCAGAGTTGCGGTTGCCGTGCGTGGGGTGTCGCGACCGGGCAGTGGGTGGCCAGCCTAGTCAGCGCGACCGACGCCCACCGTGGGGACGTGCCGTCATGGCTGGTCACTGAGGGCGATGACGTGCCAGCGTGTCCCCGGAGTCGCCGCGACCACCTCTTGGGGGAACTCGCGCGGCCCGCGCACCTTCGCCAGGGGGTGACAGCCGCGGCCACGCCCGCTGCGCTGGCACAGGAATCCGCCGGTGATCTCGCCGTCGTAGGCGCGGGTGAAGAACTGCACCCCGAACCCGGTCAGCCGCGCCAGCGCCTCGACCTGCTCCCAACTCGGATACAGCTGCGCCGCCTCCCACTGATCGACCGCCGGCTCTTCCACTCCGCACGCGCGGTCCACCTCGGGCCCGTACAGCGCGCGGATGTCCAGTGCGGCGGTGATCGCCCGCGGTGAAAGCAGACCATCGCGCCACGCCTCGAACGCAGCACCACCGTCGTTCATGCGGACTCTCCCTGCGCTGGAGCGGATTCCATTGCGGCACGGTGGCGCGCGTCGATGATGGCGACAGCCTCACGGCTGCTCACCTCGACCGCGCCGAGGGCCACCGCCTGCCGCCGCTTCCCTTCGGTCACGTCGTAGTGCCAGTTCTGCGCGGCCCGGCTACCCGGCTTCGCCTTGAACGGCTTCCCTGTCTTGGTGGGGTCCTGAAACCAGCTGCGCCGCAACCCCAGCCGGGACGCGAACTGGTGCAGCTCGTCTTGGGTGTCGGCGAACAGGTGCGACCAGGTGCTACTCAAGCGGCCCACGCGCGCCGGGATCCGCGCATCGTCGACGTAGACGGTCACGACGCCACCCCCGCCAGCACCGGCCCGGGCTCGACGGCGATGGTCTCGACATCAGGGCGCAGCGCGGCGTCAATGCCGATGACGCGCCGGATGGCCTGGTGCACAACAGCAGCCGCCTCCTGAGGCAGCATGTGCCCGGCGCCCGGCACGTGCACATGCTCGGCGCCGGGGATCCCCGCGGCCAGGTCTCGGCTGTGGATGGCCGGGGTCATGGGATCAGCTCCGCCGGAGACCACCACGGTGCGGGCCTGGATCGTGGCCAGCGTGGGGTACTGGTCGTAGTCCCGCAACGCCGGCAGGAAACCAACCGCGGTGGCCACCGACACCGCCGCGAGCGCGTCAGCTGCGACCGCGGCGACCGTCACCGCCGATGCTGCGCCGCGCCGCCACCGGCCAAGGGTCGCGCACAGCGGACCGGTCAGTGCTTTGACCGCCTGCTCCGGGGCCCGGTCGACGACCCCGAACAGCGCCGTGGTCGCCGGTGTCCCCAGCAGCCGCCCCATGCCACGTTGCCGCAGCTTGCCGGCCGCGGTCGCCAGCAGCACCAGCCCCGCCGGTTCGACCGGCCGGCGATGCGCCGCCAATCCCAGGTAGGCCAGCGAGGTCATCCCGCCCATCGAATGCCCGACCAGCGTCACCGGCCCATTGACCTGCATCACTGCCATTACCTGCGCGAGGTCCTCCGCCAGCCGCTCAATGCGATAGGTGCACATCGGCGCCTGCCCAGACCGGCCGTGCCCACGATGGTCATAGCTGATGACCCGCACCGCGGCGCCGAAGCGATCCACCAACGCGTCGATTTGGCGTGCCCAGCACACCTGCGACAAGCACAGTCCGTGCACGAACACCACGGTGTGCTCGGCGTCGCGGCCACCGATGTCGCGCACCGACAGGCTCACGCCGTCGTCCATGGCCACTGCGACCTCGCGGCATCGCCGCGCTCTCGCCACTTCTGTGTTCATGACCCTGACCTCCCTATGCCGACGCTCTGACAGGTGCTGCGCTGCAATGGTTTTCCGATGCCTGCTTTCCGGCGGAGTGGACGGCGGCCAGGGCGCCGGCAAGGTCGTCGACGGCCTTCTGGGCCGAGGCGACCGGGTTGGCGAACCCCTCGGTGATGCGGTGCGCCACGCGGGCCACGCTGCCGTGCGCGGCCACCAGGGCGGCGATCTCACGCAACGCCTGCAGCCCGATCGCCCCGGGCCGCGGCGGCCGGTCCCCTGACTTCCAGTCAATGGGCGCCCCCAGCGCCTCGTGCACCAGCTGCAGCTGCCGCTCCAACTCACTGACATCCGGCAGCTCGGCGATGCGCCGCGCCACCCGTGCATCGGCTTCCTCGCGCGCCTTCTGCTGCTCGATGACCCGCACAGCCTTCTGCTCGGCGTCCACCGCCTCCGCGCGCAGGGTGTCGTAGCGGGCGAACACCGACCGCACCGCATCCCAGTCCGGGTGGTGGTCGGTCTTGGCTGCGGCCGGCTGATGGATGGCCATCCGGGTCACCGACCGCCCAGGCGACATCAAGCCCCAGTTGTCGGGCAGTTCCCCGGGGCGCACGATGTCTGGATCGGAGACCACCAGCCACCACTGGTGGCATTGATCGGCCCACGCGTCAGCCTTGCCGTTCTTGCGTCCCAGCTCGGCCACCCAGTCCGAGCGCGACACCTTGATCTCGTGACCGATCAGCTGGCGGCCGCTGGTGGTGGTGAACCCGACGTAGATGGCGTCGCAGCGTCGCCCCGCACCGTAGCCGCCGTTCATCCCGACCTCGGGAACGAAGATGCCGCCGGGGAGCCGCCGAGACGGTTCGATGTAGTGGCGCCGAAGACGGCCCAGCAGCTCGCCGGCCGTCATCGTCGAGGTGTCGCGTTTCGCCGCCATCGCCGTCTCACCTCACGTCAGTCACGTCGATCGGACGCCAATTGCGCATCGACACAAGCCATCTCTCGTCCCGGACCAGCTCGGCCAGCTCCTGGCACTGCTCGTCGGTGTCGACACCCCAGCCCTGCCCGATGACGTTGACT
>JAHFVC010000240.1 GCA_023264765.1 Mycobacterium sp.
GGCTGATACCTCGACGCCATTCGTAGATGGAGCGATCCAGGGCCATAAGGTGGCGGTGCTTCCTCCACTGCACTCCATCGCGGTTAGCGGATTCGTGTGCGGTGTAGACGACAAGGGCACGACGGCTTGTAAGGACCCCCAGGGACGTGGCTTCCTCATCTCGCCATCATGGACGGGCTGGATACCGAAGGTCTGACAGTGACACCACGTTGGGCAATCGCGGCGCTGGGAGTGACGAGTCTGTGCGTTATAGCGCAACCGTTGGCTCGCGCCGATTCACCGAAATTTCCTGACCTCGACGCGTTCACGCCGGTCGATATCGCCGACTATCTAATCGACACCACGTCGCCGGGCCATCCGAGTTCGGGAACATACTTCGTCACTCCAGAAGGAGTGGTATGCAATTTCACGTCGCTACAGGTTCAATGCCGCAGCAACAACTTCCCCTCTATTCCGCCAGCAGTGTCGGACCCCGTACGAAATCTCAATCGGATCAATTGGATTGGCACAGTCACCGGCCTGAAGCAGACGAACGAAGGGCCTGTGGGTACCACTGTGCACGGCCAACTTTTGAAGACCCTCCCGCCCCTGCACTCGATTTCGGTCTTCGGCGCGACCTGCGGCGTCGATGACGCCGGCACAACTTCATGTAAAGACTCCAATGGCCACGGCTTCATCCTGTCCCCGACGTGGTCGGGTTGGCTGCCACATGTGTAACGACCTGACGACGCGCGGGGCGGTGGCTGTGATCGCGGCCGCGACGTTGTTCTCGTGGACCTATTGCTCCCCAGCTTCGGCGGACGCACCACGCTTTCCAAACATCGACAGCTACTCCCCAGTCGACATCGCGGACTACAACCGGCCGATCACCACACCCAGACGTGACCCGTTCGATGCGTACTACTTCGTCACGCCGGACGGTGTCACCTGCAACTTCCTATCAGGTCAGGCCCAATGCCTGGGCAACAACTTCCCCGGCGTTGCACCGGCCGAATCAAGCGAGACCCCCGGAGTGCAGACCGAGAACTGGATCGGAACGGCAACGGGACTCAAACAAACAAGTTCGCGCATTCACGCGCCAAGACCGTCTTTCAAGGCACTTCTCCCGTTTCACTCCATCATCGTTGACGGCGTCATCTGCGGCGTCGACGACAAGGGCACCACCGCCTGCAAGGACGGCGAGGGCCGGGGCTTCATTCTGTCCCCTGCGTGGTCGGGCTGGCTGCCCAAAGTCTGACTCCCGGGAGCGTGCCTCCGGCCGGGCAGTAGTCTTTGCGCACGCAAGATCAGCCCGGACAACGATGTCGGCTCGATGCGGCACGTGCGATGGGAAGGCAGCGGTGGCTCACGATCTTGAGCGCTCGGCTCGGCGCGGCTGGGCCGCCGGTGCGGCGTCGGCGCTCGCGTACGGCTCGATGGCGGTGGCCGCCGTGTTCGCTTACGACGCCGGCACCGGTCCCGCGGTGCTGCTCACGCTGCGCGGCATCCTCGGTACCGCCGTCATCGCCGCGCTGTGGCTGCTGAGCGGCCGCGCCCGGCGACTTCCCTTGCGGCCGGTGCTGTGCCTGCTCCTCCTGTGCGGGCCACTGTTCGGGGCCCAGGTTCTCGCGTTCTTCATGGCCGTCGAACGCGGCGGCGCACAAATCCCGGTGATCGTCGTGAACGTCTGCCCGCTCATGGTGATCGGGTTGGTCTGGTTGCGTGATCGGGGCCCGCTGCCCAAGGTGTTGATCGCGTTGGCCTGCGTCACCATCGCCGGTCTGGTCATGGTCGGCGGTGCCGGATCGGGCACGGTATCACTTGCCGCCGTTGGCCTGACGCTGTTCAGCGCTGCGGGCTATGCCGGGTATCTGGTCCTGAGTGAACGGTGGGTGCCGCAGGTCGGCACTGTCGCCGCCTCCGGTTTGGTGACGACGGGTTCGACGGTGACCACCGCGATCGTCGCAGTCGCGTCCGGCGATCACTTCGCCGTGCCGGCAAGCGTCTGGACGGTGGCCGCGATCCAAGGGGTGGTGCTGATGACCATCGGCATGGGCGGTGCGCTCTATGCCGTCCGCACGTTGGGTTCGGTTCCCTTGAGCCTGCTCGGCGCCCTCGAGCCGGTCATCGGAATCGCCCTGGCGGCAATGCTTTTGGGTGAGCGACTGGCGCCGAGTCAGTGGATCGGCGTCGCGGTCATCCTGCTTGCCTGCGGTGCCGTGCCGTTTGTCGCAGGCCGCAATGAGCCGAGCGCCGCGGCGCAGCACCCGTTGAACGGGCTGGGAGCCGGCGAGTCGCCGCTCCCGGAGACCTGAGATCTAGCGGAACCGGCCGATGATCGGGATCTTGTCCAGGATCCGGTCACGCAGCCGCGGCGGCTCCGGCGGAGCGACCGGCGGCGGGATGTAGGCCGGCGGCAGGGGTGCCACGTTGGCCGGCGCGGCAGGTTCGGGAGCCGGCGGCGGCGCGGCGGGTGCGGGCGCAGGAGCTGGCGCCTGCGGCGCGGGCACATTCATCAACGCGAACGGTTTACGGGCCAGCGCCCGGACGGCCTCGCTGCTCGGAGCCGGGGGTGCCGGCTTGGCGATGGGTGCCGCCGCGGCGACCGGTTCGGGGGCGCGCTCGCCACGGTCCGGCAGCCCTTGCGATCCGAGGACCACCGACACCGAGACGACGAACGCAACGCTCGCGACGCCCAACGCCGAGGCCAGCAGTTGCACCCGGGAGAACCGCGGCTCGGACGGCTCGGCGACGGGCAGGCTGGCCGCGAATGCGGAGGCCAACGCGGCGCCTCGGGTCAGCGCGAAGTCCGCTTCGGTGGCGGTGACGACCGGGCGGTCGGTCTCCTCCTGGAGGGCGGCGACCAGTTCCTCGGAGTCCTCGGAACCCAGCACGAATACGGCGTCGGGGCTGGGGCGCGCGCTGCGCACCACGGCGCAGACCCGGTCGATCAGGGTGGCAGCATCGACCCGGTCGATCTGCTCGACTGCCACGCGAAAGCCGTCGACCGTCGCGACCACGGCGGCGTCCGGCTCGACGATGCACACCACCAGGAAGTCGTGTCCGGTCATCTGGGCGATGCCGCGGGCCAGCGCCTCGGTGGCCTCGACCTCGCGGACGGCGACGACGGGTGCTCCCCCGCTGTAGGCGTCGAGGGCCTCGCGGACCTTGATCGCATCAGCCTCGGCGTCCGGTGTCCAGGTCAGCCCGACGGCGTGGATTTCCTCGTCGGCGGGCAGCGTCGACAGGTATTCGGCGACGTCAGCGGCGTCGAGCACCGTGCGGTCCAGGTGGTCTCCCTGACCGGTGGCGCCGTCAACCAGCTCGCCGTGAATATCCCGCGTCGTCACTGATAGGCCCAGTACGAGGCTCATGGATTTCCCCCTGATCCATCGACTCTCCGGTCGAGGTTACCCAGCGGACGCCCGCCGGACACCACGGGCCGATGCGCCGTCGCCACATCCGCCACATCGGTATCACGGGTATGTCGAGTGTTTCGGGCGCTATTGCGCGGCGCGCAGGAGCGGTTCGCACTCGAACAGGGGCATATGACTGTGCACCGGATCCTGCAGGTCGGCGCACAGCACCGCGAGACCAGCCAGACCGGTGAACAGGCCGTCGTCCCAGGTGGTGCGCTGCGCGCGGTCGATGGCGCGCAGGGCAAGGTCCTCCGCGCGCCGTAGCCAGATCTCGTCCCCGGCCACGCGGAACAGCGAGAGGCACGCATAGGCCTCGCCGGCCATCCCGCAGCACAGGTTGATCCCACTGCCGGTGCAGCGTTCGTAGGCGTACCGCGCCGCGTGTTCGGCGATACCCAGATGGCCGACGTCTCCGGTCGCTCGGTGGGCCGCGACGTGCAGCAGCGCATGCCCCGCGCTGCCGTGGCACCAACCGGGCTGTGGGCCACGCCGCGGGTCCTCCGGGCCGTAGCGTTGCGGCCACCACCGCAGGGCGCCGGTGGCGCCAGCCGACTCGGTGGCCAACGCCCCGAGTTCCGCCAGCCGGGCGCCGACCGTGGGCGAGACGGGCGTTCCGGATAGCTCCGACCACTGCAGGGCGGCATAGAGCATTCCGCCCGTTCCGTGGGCGATCCCCACCCACGGTGCGCCCGGCTGCTTCGCGGCAAGACGTTCGTCGAGCGCGGCGGCCAACCAGTGTCCGAGGCTCGCGATGCGCGCATGCTCGTCGCATTCCTGCGGCACAGCGTTCAGCAGCAGTGACGACGCGATCAGCAGACCCGCACGTCCACCGAAGACGTCGCCGGAGTCGGTGGCCACACACGCCGCGGCCCGAAACCATGCGGCGGCATCGGACACCGCGGCCGTATCGCCTTGCGCGCTGGCGATCAGGGCGCGGACCAGATGTGTTCCCGCCGCGCCGAGGTACAGGGACCCGGATGTCGCGTCGATCGGCTCATGGCACGCCCGGTCGATCATCGCGTCCGCGCGGGCCAGCAGTTCACCATCGCGGCGGACGGTGGACAGCCGCAACAGCGCGTAGGCCCGACCGGCTGCGCCCTGGTTGACATCGCCGGAAACGACGGTGTCCGTGGTCAATCGACGCACGGTGGCGTCGATGAAAGACGTTGCCACTCGGTCGAAAGGCACACGGTTCGTGGCGACGGACGGTGGTGGGCCGCACGCGTCGCGCAGCGCGTGGGCGAAGGACGTGAGGTCGGGATAGCGTGCATCGGGCTCTTTGGCCAACGCGCGCTGCAGTATTCGCTCTCCCGCGGGCCACGCCGAGGCACCGCGGTCGGCGAATGTGATGGGTTCACTGGTGGGGATCTGCTTCCAGATCCGGTTGTCGAAGTAGAAGTCGGCGTAGTGGTGACCGGTGAGCAGCTTGTAGAGCATCGCGGCCACCGCATACTGTTCGCCCGCCGGCGTGGTCGCCGGGGGTGGGTCGCCGCGCATCAGGGCGCGTGCGTACTCGGGTTCGAAGTAGAAGCTGACGCCGGCGCGCGGTGGGGACCATCCGCCACCGTCGATCCGGCGGGCCGACCCGAAGTCGACGATGGACGCGGAACCCTGCGATCCCATGACGACGTTGCGCGGGTGTACATCGCCGTGCAGGACCCCCGCGGTGTGCAGATCTGCATATGCCTCGGCAATCGCGACGGCGCACCTCCTCAACCGATGGTGAGCGGCCGGGCCGCCGTCGGTACGCAGGGCCGCGGCGTAGTTGTCGGCGTTGGTGCCGTCGTGCCACCGGACGGCGACGAACGGCCGGCCATCATGCTCGCCCGTCACGGGTCGCTCGCCGTGATCGTTGTCGGCCAAGAGCGTGAGGATCTGGCTCTCATGGCGGATGCGCGAAGCGACGCGTGGGCCCGAACATCGGGCGAGTTTGACTGCCACGGGGCCGTTTTCGTTGGCGCCGCGATGCACCTCGACGTCGTCGAGCACCTGGATGGTGGCCGTGATCTCGATCCCACCGCAGCGCACGCCCGGGCCGAGGGTGGGTTCGGGCGGCGCGGCCTGGTCAGGCGCGTCGGCCGGGAGCAGGAACTCGCGCTCGATCAGCTTCTTCAACACGGGATACGCGGCGTCCAGCACATCCCGCGGATTCGCCTGCGTGTTCCGGCAGTACTCGATGATCACCCCCACAATGGGAGCCGCAGCGCTGAAATGGTTGATCAGCGTGGCACTCTGCGCGTCGACGACCACGGACGGCGTCCGTGATCCCGCCCGGCTCAGGACGACATCGTCATCGGAGTCGGTGATGCGCCACCGGATGTCGGCGCCCAGTTCGGCGGCCGGGCGCATCTGGACGTCCGGGGACAGTACATAGCGTGCGACATCGATGCTCACAACGGCTTCCAGGTACGCGGATCGACCCCGTCGAGGAGCAATCGGGTGAGCGCGAATCGTATCGACGGGCAGTTGGGGTGGGGTGCGCTGCGGGCGGTCAGTGTCGCGGTGGCCAGGCGCTGGCAGATCCAGGCGCGCCAGCTGAGCGGACGGCGCAGCGCGCGTTCGGCGGCGGCCGGCGGTACATAGCCCATCGCGATCAGACCGTCGCGGGTCAGCGATGTCGCGAACGGCACCGGCTGCGTGGACGAGTAACGTCCCGACAAGACCTCGGCGAGTTCGGCGGCGACGTCCAAGGCTTGCGACGGCAGGGCGAAGTATGCGACGAATTTGTCAGGCCGGCAGAGCCCTTCGGGTGTGCGCGCCAGCTTGAACATGTCGACGCCGCGCGCGGCGAACAGCTCGGTCGCCGCGACTGCGACCTTCTCGAAGTCGGGTAGGCCAGGGCTGACGTAGAGCTTCGCCAGGTGCGCGCGGTCAGCCGTCGGCAGCCGGAATCGTGTCCAGGCGCTGTCCTCGGCGACCTCATAGCCGGGTGCGGCGTGGCGACACAGCGCAGGTACGGACTCGGGCGTCGACACCAACCGCCGCGTCTGGCCAGCGAATGGAATTCGGTTGTACGAATACAGCTTCCGAGTCAACGCGCCCATGCTGGTGGTGCCGAACGCATCCAGATGCCGCAGGGCGTTCAGCGACAGCAAATCGAGTTCGGCCGAGGCGATGCCGGGAAGCCCGTCGGGCATGGCAGCGAGGTAGGCGGCGCCAGAGACGTAGTGCCCGCGGTGACTCACCTCCAGGGCCCGGTCAGCCAGGAGGCGTTGGGTCACCGGGCTCTCGGTCGACACCGGCAGCCCTCGGGCCGCGGCCCCGTATATCTGCGCCGCCTCGTCATCCATGCCGATCGCCGACAGCCCAGTGCCGCGGGGTTGCAGGACTGTATGGGCGCCGTGCACATCGGCGAGGGCATAGGCGGCGCAGGGCCGGACGTTCATGGCTCAGGTGGCGCTGGGCTGATCGCCCGAGGCACGGTTGGCAGTCCAGCCCGGGTTCTCCGCGACGAAGCGTTCCAATTCGGCACGCTGAGTGGACAGTTCGTCGAGCGCAGCGCGCAGTCGGCGTTCCAGCAACTCGACGTCCTCGATGCGGTGCGGGCGCATCCGGTTTTCGAGTTCCTCGACCGGTAGTCCGCCGGGCCGGATGACCTGGCTGCGGGCGAGTGCGTGGTCGAGAAGCACCCGCAGCTCATGCAGATACGGCGGGTCGACGTGCGCATAGGGGGTGAGTTCCAGGATGTCCAGGCTGAGATCACACAGCCGGTCGTGCTCGGAGGTGCATGAGCCCACGGTCGAGCCGTCCGCAATGTCCAGATCCAGATGGGGTAAAACCGTGACCATCA
The DNA here is from genome assembly GCA_023264765.1 of Mycobacterium sp. Classification (GTDB taxonomy): domain Bacteria; phylum Actinomycetota; class Actinomycetes; order Mycobacteriales; family Mycobacteriaceae; genus Mycobacterium. The sequence goes on from JAHFVC010000240.1 coordinate 7,189, forward strand.
GATCCTTGACGCGGAACAACATGACCTGTCGATCTTCTGCACGCATGGGTGGCTCCAATCGTGTCGGACGTGCGAATTCAGCTACTGGACTTGAGGATCAGCTTTCCTGCGGCATGGTCGACCCGGTAGCCGACGCTGGGATCGAAGGCGTCCGGGGCGACGTGCAGGACATGCAGATCGGGATCGGGGCCGGCCACCTGGCGGATGTAGGACTGCACGGCCTCCTTGGCCATCGCGTCCTCGTTGGGGGCGTGGCCGCCTTCGAGGGTGACGACGACGTGCGTGTGGTGGATCTCGCCGGTGGTGGCGCTGTAGACCACGCACGACTTCACCGATTCGACGGCGGCCGTCGAGCCGTTCGGCGTCCATTGTCCCGCTGCGTTCATCGTCGCTCCTATCCCCATAACCAGACGAGAAGTGTCATGACGCCCTGTTGACCATTGCCGCCCACGACCAGCTCGGCGGTCACGCTGGTCATGATCGGGGCGAATGCCGTTGGTGGGTAGCCGAAATTGGGGTTCCAACTGAAGTTGTGGTCCTGGTCCGGCCCGGTAGGCGTAGTGCGGGTGCGGTATTGCTTGATGCCGCCCATGCACAGCCCTTCTCCGTTGGCGCCGGAGAGCGAGGCCTGGGCCACCGCCAGTTGCGGTGCGAAGTTGATCTGCATGCTCGCCGATGCGCCGTTGTAGGCCCACCGGCTCGCCCAGGACATGTTCTGTACGGGCATCCCACTCCCCCTTGAGTTCGACCTGGGTTGATCAGACCACCGGGTGGGTGGTGGGGCATGAGTAGTTGGTTACTCGTTTGGGCAGTCAAAGTTGCGTACGGGTGCGCCCTAAGCATGTTCATACCAGGCAACGCAAAGAAGCCCTCGCCTCTCCACTATCGGTGCGTATCCGCACGGGACCGACGCAATCTGCACCAAAAAGAGGCAACAAAATCCGTGGACCTCACTCGCCTTCTTCTCGGGTGTGCTCGCCGTCGCGCCGAACAATATAGAGCGCGCCAAGGACACTGACGACGGTCGCCAGATCGACCCGGGTGCTCAACTCCGTCGACTCGTGCAGCATCGAACACCCTGCCACCAGATCGTCTTAACAGGCGATTGCCAAACGACTATGCAGGAGGTTTCACTAGCGGGATACCCGAGCGGAATCGCCTGTCCGGCAACCGACATTGCACGGGTTTCGAACGGCCTAAAAAGCGCTTTGCATTTGGAACTGTTAACGTTATCTGGTGAAATTGTTAGTGTGGAATGGGCTTTCGATTGACGCTTGACGGCGGTTTACGGCGGTTTACGAAACGCCCGCGGGCTGGCGCAGTTCTCCTAATCTGTCTTCATTGGCAGACGATCCTGAATCGGCGACAGCATCGCCGTGATCTCCGCCGACCGAAGCTGCGCCCATAAGCCAATGAATGCGTTGGCTACGACTAACTCAGCGGTGAGGTCGAGCTTTTCTCCAATTTGGCGGAAGATGATGTGACGGTCAAGGTTGGTGAGACCCGTCTCGCGGACCACCTTCTTCACGCGCTCCTGCTGGTCCATCGGGAGATTTAATGCAGCCGTGAGCTTTGCAGCTTGGTTGTCCAGGTCGCCCAGAACGACGTCGAAAACGTGGACCTCGGGGTCATCGCCACCAGGGAGCAAGTGAATGTTGCGGGCGACGTCTTCCTTGCCGGCCTTATCGCCATCGAGGAATACGACACTCGGCACCTCGGCGGTCGGATCCCCCAACCGTGCTTCTTGAATCTTGATCGCTTGCTCCGCGCCGCCGAGCCCGTGGATCGCCACCGCGCCCAGATCGGCACCATAGTGGCGCAGGGCGGCCGCAAGCACCTTCTCCCCAAATGAATCCTCAACAAACAACACAAGCTGAGCCGGGATCGACCCGGTGATGGAACGGAGTGCTTCGATGTTGAGAGTCCCTTGAATGACCTCGCCGTCGATGGCAGCCCATACAGCGGCTGATGGAAGCGCTTCAAGCGCATCAGATGAATGCGTCGTAAAAATGACCTGGCACTTCTTGCGGATCGCGGTGCTGATTAAATAGTCGACCAGCCGCCTGGTAGCGACTGGGTGGAGCCCGTTTTCGATCTCCTCGATGAGAATGAGGCTGTTCTCGTCAGCAGACTCTATGCCAGCAACAATTCTGATGATGCTGGCTTGGCCGGCTCCGAAGTGAAACTCCGTGTATGAAGTTCCGGTTCCGCTGTCCTTCGCGGCGTACAGCGTGGCCCGTGTAGTTACGTCGAGTTCGGAGTATCCCTCCACCGACTTACCAAGGATGGATTGGGTTGCCTCGATTACTGCAGCGGGGAGGTCTGTTTCCGAGATGGCTTTGAAGCTGCTGCCTCGGGCGAGCCGCAGGTCTGCGCGCTCCGTCGCCGGGACAGTGCGGGTTACCCCGAACACCAAAACATTGCGGGAGAACGGCTTACGATTCCATTTCGAGGTCGGAAAGTTTACGCTCCGGCGAATTTCAGAGACGGAGTCCACGGTCTTGTCTATGACCCCGTGCTCGATCGACCACTTGACCATGCTCGAGTCGTAGCGGCCGCTCTTCGCAAAAAAACGCTCAGGCTTTACATCGCGGTACGCCAACGCGGCAGCACCCAAGATCGTTGACTTCCCGCCGCCATTTGGCCCGATCAGCGCAGTCACCGGAAAGTCGAAGCGGACTTCCTTATCCGAAAACCCCCGCACCTTCCGAAGTACCACTCGCCGCAGATACTTGCCATAGTTGTGTTTGTTGACTTTGTCCGCGAGGGCTAGTAAGTCGTTCGGGCTGATCTCCGTCACGAGCTGATGGTACTGAGGGCGGCAGCTGTTTGACGTCTCGGGACCTGCCACTGCTCGGGCTGACCCGTCTGATTGATCGACCACGTGGGTGGTGGCATAAAAAAATGAAAAACCGCAGCTGAGGACACCAGCGGCCGACGGAGTATAGCCATTGCCGACAATACACAGGCTGAGCCACGAAGACGTTGCGCCCGGGGCATAATCTCCCGAGGTAAGGCTGTCGCGAAGCAGCCGAGGTACGACGAACGGGATCAAAGTAGAGGCCGGCAGGCGCCAGGATCGACGCGCGACAGGCGGCGGTGCGTACCGATCGATACGTACTCAGCAATTATGGTTTCTCTACACCGGCAATGGCTGTATCTGACTGGGGAGGTTGACCGTGACGTTCGACCGCGGTCAACGGGTCCGTGTTCAGGCGGCCGGTGTTCCCGAGTTCGCAACGATCCGCTTCGCCATTCCAGGGGAGACTGATGGTTCGTGGGACTTGATCGTCGTCGACGACGACGATCGTCGGCATGAGATCAATCTGGCCGCCGGCGACACCGTGACCGTTCGCCGGCTTGTCAGCGATGGGCACGGGGATTCGGCGCGGGTGCTGGCGGCGATGTGGACGCAGTGGATGGACGCCGCGGCGACCAATG
>JAHFVC010000241.1 GCA_023264765.1 Mycobacterium sp.
GGTCGAGCCACTGACCACTCCGGTGGCGGCGCTGGAAGTGGTGACCGGAAGGCCGACAATGGGTTTCGTATTGGTGGGGACCAGCGACACCACTCGCATCGCGGTGCCACCCGCGGTGTACAGCTGCATACCGTCCGGGCTGGCGGCGATGCCGTCGGCGGCGTCGCCGGTGGCCAGCGTCGTCAGATGCGTGCTGGTGGCGGTGCTGTACACCTGCAGGTCGCCGCTCTGGGTGGTGACGATCAGGAGCGAACCGTCTTTGTTGACGGTCGCAGCCTTGACCGCCGAGGTGGTGGTGAACTCGCCCAGGCTGGTGAACTTGCCGGTGTCCAGTACCGTGACCGTGTTGCCGTCGGTGACGACGTAGAGCTTCTTTCCATCCCTGCTCGCCGCGATGGCGGTGGGTGACGCGCCGCTGACCGCAATGACTTTGGTGGATCCCGACGAGACGGTGTACGCGGTGATCCCGGTCGGGGTGGTGGCGTAGACCCGCTTGCCGTCCGGGCTGACGACCACGGACGTGGCGCCCACCGCAGACACCCACCCGGTGACCTTGATGGTCGACGTGCTGACCTTGGCCAGCTTGCCGGTGGCGTTGCCGACATAGAGTGTGCCACCCGAAGGGGAGATGACCATGCTGGTGGGCGCGATGGTGAGGGTGACGGTCCGGGTGACGGTGTTGGTCGCGCCGTCGATGACGGAGATCGTGTTGTCGGTGCCGTCCGCCACATAGACGAACGTGCCGTCCGGTTTCACCGCGACCGCAATGGGATTGGAGCCCACCGCGATCGTCGTGACGACGGTGCCGTCCAGGGTGTTGACCACCGTCAGCGTGCCGGCGGAGCTGTTGGTGAGGTAGGCGCGCGTGTTGGTGGCCGCGATGGCAGTGCCCTGGCCCGTGCTCACCGGGCTCAGGAGGTGCACGGGTGTCGGGTCGATCGGGATCGTCACCGTGCTCAACACCTTGGCGGTCTTGCCGTCGGACGCCGAGACGACGAACGTCGCATCGGGTTCGGACATCACGCCCGCCGAAACACGTTGTGCCGCAGTGGGCTTATAGGTGAACGTGCCAGTCTTGCCGACCGTCACGGTACCCAGGGTCGGGCCCGTCACCAGGGCGTAGGTCACCACCTTGCCCTCGGGGTCGGGTGCGACGAGCTGCCCGGACACCGCTCCCGTGGTCGGGTCGGGATCGTCGAGTACGGGTGCGCCGAACACCGGCTGCTGATTCGGCAGGGCCGTGGACGCCGTCGCCAAACTCAGGCTGGTGAACGTCTGAGCCTCTACCGCAACGGTTTCGGTGTCCTCGGTCTGACCGATCTCGCGCCGGGAGGCCGCGGCCATGATCCAGGACAGGGGAGAGGCGATCGAGTTGACGGTGCCCAGGATGCGGGCTACGAACTGGTTGAGGGCCGAGCCGATCGCCTCACCGGCGCGGGCCAGTGCGACCGCAGGGGTGGCCGGTGCAGTGCGCACCGTGGCGACGGTGGCGGCACTGGCCGCGGTGAGGGCGGGCAGGGTCCGCGCGATGGACACCGGTGTGGGCGCATCGGTATCGGCGGTCGGCGCTGTCGGTTTCGCGGGCACAGCGGTGCTCTTGGCGGACGTCGTGCCGGCCGCCGCTGAGGTGCTCTGCTTGCGGTCCTTCTTGCGCGGTTTCTTCGGCGTGGTCGGCTTTGCCGAGGAGATGGGCTGGGTGGTCGCCTCGGCCGCGTCGCTCGGGGTCGTGGTGGTGGCTGTCGCGCTCGTCGTCGCAGTCGGCTGACCGTCGGTGTCCGCCTTCGTGTCGGTGGCTGCCGACGCATCCTTCTCGCCTGATGACGTGGTGGTGGCGCTGCTGTCGGGCTCCGCCCACGCGACCGCTGGGGCGAGCGCCACCGCGCCGCCGATGCCCAGCGCGACGGCGAGCGCGCCGACCCGGCCGACGTACGTGGCACTGCACGTCTGCTTCATTTGCTGGCGCCTCCGTCTGGCCGTGCACGCTGCGATGACGCTGAGACTAGCCTGTGGACGCTGTGCAGGCTGGCAGTACGCCGGGTTGAGGTCGGCCTGGCGGTGGCGTTGGTTAGTCAGGCTGATAGAACCGGTAAATGAGTGTTCCGTTCGAAGTGATCAGCGCCGATGAGCACGACCGGCTGCAGGAGTTGTACGGGCCGCTGACCGCGGCCGTCCGCAGGCTCGTCGACGCCAGCATTCGGACGGGCGTGGACGGCGATGCGATCCGCGATGCCCAGGCGGCGATCGAGGCGGTTACCGCCACGCTGGAAAGCCGGCTGCACGAGGGTCCCCGGACCTTGCGGCACGCGGTCACGGGCCGCCCGGTGGCCTGGGCCGATCCGGCCATCGGGTTGCGCAATGCCCTGGCCCCGCCGCTGGAGATCCACCACACCGAGGACGGCCGGTGCTGGACGGAGTTCACTCTCGGGGCTGCCTACGAAGGACCGCCCGGCCGGGTGCACGGTGGCATCTGCGCACTGGTGCTCGATCACATCCTCGGCGAGGCCGCCAGTGAAGGTCTGATCAAGCCCCGGTTCACCGGCACGCTGACGCTGAAGTACCTGCGCGGTACGCCGCTGGGGGCGCTACGGGCCGAGGCCTGGATCGAGCGCACCGAGGGCGTCAAAGCCTTTGCGCGAGGCCAGATCAGCGATGCCGAGGGCGTCACCGTCGAAGCCGACGGCATCTTCGTCATGCCCGCCTGGGCCCGGGAAGCGGGCTGAGGGTCAGCCCTTGCCCTTGCGCAGCGCGGTATCGGCCGCGAGCGCGCCACCGCCGGTGAAGATCAGCAGGAAGAAGCCGAAGCAGAGCAGCAACGCGGGCTCGCCCTTGTTGACGATCGGCCAGAAATCCGTCGGCGCATGCTGGGAGAAGTAGGCGAATGCCATCACGCCGGAGGCCAGGAACGCCGCCGGCCGCGTGAACAACCCGGCGAGCAGAAGCAGGCCCGTGATCAGCTCGAGGACCCCGCCGTACCAGTACGGCCAGGCGCCCACGGGTGCCTGCATGTCGGCGGGCCAGCCGAACAGATGCGCGGTGGCGTGGGTGAGCAGCACCAGCGCGAAGATGATGCGGACGATCGACAGGACGATCGGCGCGTAGGAGTTCAGCTTGGTTTCGAGAGCGTTCGAGGCCATGCGCACCATAATAGGACTACGGTCCGCTTTAGTCTGGTTGGGGTGTGCGACTGCGGAACGCGTCCAGCGAGTAGCGGCCGCCGCCGGTGAACACCAGCAGGAAGAACACGAAGCAGAAGGCAATCGCGGGCAGGCCGCCGTTGCCGCCGTACTGAGGGTCGACGATGGGCCACAAGCCGAGCGGCTGGTGCTGCCAGAAGTAGGCGACGGCCATCGCGCCCGACGCGATGAAGGCCGCGATCCGGGTGAACAGGCCGGTCATGATGAGCAGGCCCCCGACGAACTCGATGAGTCCGGCATACCAGGCCGGCCAGTTCCCGGTCGGGATGCCCATGGCGATGGGCCAGTCGAAGAGCTTCGACGTGCCGAACAACGTGAACAGAAATCCGAAGACGACGCGCACCAGGCTCAGCACGGCGGGTGACAGCGCTTCCAAGCGAGTGTTCAGGTTCCCCATAGCTTCGACCGTACTGAAGCGGGGTGACAAACCGCTTACAGCGCGGCGACGGTGTTGAGGTCGATCACGGAGATGGAGCCCGCGGAGTTCACGACGTAGAGCCTGCTGCCGTCCGGGGTGATGGCCGCGCCGACCGGTCCGACTCCCACCTCGACGCTGGTGACGGCATTCGTGACGAGGTTGATCACCGACACGGTGCCGGGGTGCAGGTCGCCGGCGGAAAGCCCACTGAAGTTGGTGACGTAGGCGTACTTCCCGTCGGCGCTCAGCTGCAGATCGATCGGAGTGACACCGACAGGGATGTGCGTGACGACGGTATTGGTGGCCGTGTCGATGACTTCGAGCTGGTTGCTGAACTGGGCCGTGACGTAGGCGAGCGTGCCCGCGTTGTTGAACTTGACGATGGTCGGATACAAGCCCGTCGGAATGGTGGTGACGAGTTCTCCGGTGGCCGTGTCGATCACCGAGACCGTGGCGGCGAACTGGTTGGTGACGTAGAGGTGAGATGTGTTCGGCCGCAATTCGACCTGAGCGGGGTTGCCGCCCATCGGGATCGTGTCGACCACAGTGTTGGTGGTGGTGTCGATGACCGCGACGAACTGCCCGCTGCCGCCGGCCACATAGCCGACGCCGCCGGGTCCGAAGGCGAAGCCCAACGGGTGGCCCCCGACAGGAATGTCGGCGGTGACGGTGTCGGTGGTGGTGTCGATCACCGAGACCGTGCCGCTGCCCTGGTTGCTGACGTAGACCTTGCCGTTGGGTGCGAGCGCCACGATGGTCGGCTGGTCGCCGATGCCGTCCGTGATGGTCTTGACGACGGTGTTGGTGGCGGTGTCGAGCACCGAGACGCTGGCCGAGCCCTGGTTGGTCACGTACGCGCGGGTGCCCGACGCGTTGAATGCGATCCACTGGGGTGAATCAGATTGCTGCGCAGGGATTGTCGTGGTGACGGTGGTCGGCGTGGGGATGGCGACGGGCACCGTGACGGTGATGCTGCTGCCGTCGTTCAGGGGTACCGCTCCGCCCGTGATCGCATGCAGGAAGGCGTTCACCAACTGTGCGGTGCCGTGGATGTGAGTGGCGGCATTGGTCTCGCGGACCGTCACCGTGAAGCTGTCGGTGCCACCGGTGGCCGCCAATGCTGCTGACGGCGTGTAGATGTAGGTGCCGTTGGGGTTGACGACGACACTGCTGCCGGCCTTGGTCGGTCCCGTCTTGAGGCTGACGGCGAGGGGATCGTCGTCAGGGTCGGACGCGCCGACGTCACCCGTCAGCACTCCGGGGGTGGACTGCACAGGGTCCTGCCGCGGGGAAGCTGTGGGGCTGGAGTTGAAGTACGTCGTCTTGATCCGGCGCGCGATCGCGGCCAGCGGATTCGACTGCGTGACAGGGCCTGCTGCCGTGGGTGTGGCGGTCGCGTGCCGCGTCGCCTTCTGCGCGGACTCTGACGACGTTGTCGGGGCCGGTGTCGCATCCGGTTGCGCGTCGTCGGCCTTGCCCGCGTTGCGTTGTGCGACCGCGAGTTTGGCCTTCGGTGCCGAGGAGGCCCTGGTGTGCGTAGAGGACGTCGATCTCGGGTGTGCGCCCGGATCGGCTGCACTGTCCGCGCCACTGCTCGGCGGCGAGTCCGGCGCGGATTCGTCGGCGTGAGCAACGCCGATTCCACTTGCCATGGCTGCACCGAGGCCGAGCGTCAGTGCGCCTGCCCCGAGCCATCGGTAGGGCTCGCGGCCGGTCGGTGCTCGGCGTCCTGAACGATGGCGACCCGCCACGTTGCCTCCCATGACTCCGCTGCAGCAATGCTGTGCAGTCGCTGTCGGAGTTATAGCAAGTAATTGACAGATACGTCAGGCTGTTGGAGCGCGGGCGAGAAATGTTCATCCGAACAACGGACGCCCCACGCAGAAGCGCCCCGAGTCCGAAGACTCGGGGCGCCCTGTGTGATCGCTACGACTTACACGTCGTAGTACAGCGAGAACTCGTACGGGTGCGGACGGATCTGCACCGGCAGGATCTCGTTCTCCCGCTTGTAGGAGATGTAGGTCTCGATCAGGTCCTCGGTGAACACGCCACCCTCGGTGAGGTAGTCGTGATCCTGCTCGAGCTTGTCGATCACCGCAGCCAGCGAGGTGGGCGCCTGCGGGATGTTGGCGGCCTCGTCCGGCGGCAGCTCGTAGAGGTCCTTGTCGACCGGGGCCTGCGGCTCGATCTTCTTCTTGATGCCGTCGATGCCGGCCATCAGCATCGCCGCGAACGCCAGGTACGGGTTGCCCGAGCTGTCCGGGCAACGGAACTCGAGGCGCTTGGCCTTCGGGTTGTTGCCGGTGATCGGGATACGGACGCACGCGGAGCGGTTGCGCTGGCTGTACACCAGGTTGATCGGGGCCTCGTAGCCCGGAACCAGACGCTTGTACGAGTTCGTCGTCGGGTTGGTGAAGGCCAGCAGCGACGGTGCGTGGTGCAGGATGCCGCCGATGTAGTGGCGGGCGATGTCGGACAGGCCCGCGTAGCCGGACTCGTCGTGGAACAGCGGCTTGCCGTCCTTCCACAGCGACTGGTGCGCGTGCATGCCGGAACCGTTGTCACCGAAGAGCGGCTTGGGCATGAAGGTGACGGTCTTGCCGTTCTTCCACGCGGTGTTCTTGATGATGTACTTGAACAGCAGCACATCGTCGGCCGCGGCCAGCAGCGTATTGAACTTGTAGTTGATCTCGGCCTGGCCGGCGGTGCCGACCTCGTGGTGGCCGCGCTCCAGGGTGAATCCGGCGTTCTGCAGGTTGGTGGCCATCTCGTCGCGCAGGTCGACGTAGTGGTCGTAGGGCGCGACGGGGAAGTAGCCACCCTTGGGGCGGACCTTGTAACCGAGGTTCGGGCTGCCGTCGGCCTCGAAGGGCTCGCCGGTGTTCCACCAGCCCGACTCGGAGTCGACCTCGTAGGAGGTGCCGTTGATCCGGGAGTCGAAGGTGACCGAGTCGAAGATGTAGAACTCGGCCTCGGCGCCGAAGTACGCGGTGTCGGCGATGCCGGTGCTGGCCAGGTAGTTCTCCGCCTTGCGGGCTACGTTACGGGGGTCGCGCGAATAGGCCTCGCGGGTGAACGGGTCATGCACGAAGAACTGCAGGTTGAGCGTCTTGGCCTTGCGGAACGGGTCGATGCGCGCGGTGTTGGGATCCGGCAGCAGCATCATGTCGGATTCGTGGATCGACTGGAAACCGCGCACGGACGACCCGTCGAACGCCAAACCGTCCTCGAACACGCTCTCGTCGAAGGCCGCAGCCGGGATCGAGAAGTGCTGGACGACACCAGGCAGATCGCAGAACCGGATGTCGACGTACTCGACGTTCTCATCCTTGATCAGCTTGAAGAGGTCGTCCGATGTCTTTTCTGCCACTGAAAAATCTCCTTTGACTCGTTACCCGCCGGTGACGCTAGGGAGTTGATGTTGCACCCCGGTCAACCATATGTTGCGCCGAAGTTACGCAATCGACTGCGCTCTATGCTTGGTCGCATGGCCCGCGAAATCGCGTCCTGGTTGTCCGGCCCGCAACCAGACTATGAGACCGGCGAGTATCCGGGACAACAACTCGGGATGCCAGAGCACGGCCCGGGATCCATTGCCCGGTTCGGCAGGCGCACCTTCGCGCTACTGATCGACTGGCTGATCGGGTACGGCCTGGCGGCGCTCGCGATGACGTTCGGCTGGGTCTCGATGACGACTCTGTCCACTGCCGTCTTGGCGATCTGGTTCGTGTTGGGCGTGGTGTCGGTGCGACTGTTCGGTTTCAGCCCAGGACAATTCGTGATGGGACTGATGGTGGTGCCCGTGGACAACCGGGACCATGTCGGGCTGGGCCGCGCGATCGGGCGCGGACTGCTGATTGCGACGGTGGTGCCGCCGCTGTTCACCGATACCGATCTGCGGGGTCTGCAGGACCGCGGGACGGCCACCGCAGTGGTGCGCCGCTGAACTTCGGCGGACCCGCGAACGTTGATTACCGCTCGACCAACGTCGTGGATCTCGCGCACGAGTCGACGTTCGCGCCGGCCGCGTTCAGCGCCGCCTGTACGCGGTCGACGATCACGCGCTCCCGGTACCGCAGCAGGTCGGCACTCACCCGAATGATGCGCCAACCGAGGCGCTCGAGTTCGGCCTGGCGGTTGATGTCACGGTCACGTACCCGGGGATCCGTCCAGTGCTGAACGCCGTCATATTCGACGCCGACCTTCCAGGCTGGCCAACCCATGTCTATCCGGCCGACGAAGTCGAGACCGTCGTACACCTCGATCTGGGTGTGCGTCGGCCGCAACTGGGCGTCGGTCAGCACGAGTCTCGTGACTGTCTCCTGCGGTGACTCGGCGCCGGGGTCGGACCGTTCGATCACCCTGCGGAGGTCGATGATCCCTCGCGCACCGCGGTGCCGGTCGGCGAGTGTGGCGACGTCGACGGGTTTCAGTCCGGTAGCCTGCATCAGCGCATCCAGGCGGATCACTGCCGTCTTCAGGCCGGACCGACGTCCGAGGTCGTACGCGGTCCGGGCGGGGGAGGTGACCGGAATATCGCCGACCATGCAGATGTCGTCAGCCGTCAGTGCGTCGCTGTGCAGGACGATCCCCGCGGTCTTGTAGCGACTGCGTTGGTTGAGTTCGGCGGGCAACTTCGCGTCGATCCACTTGGATCCGTGCAGCGCCGCGGCGGAGAGACCTGCGGCGGTGGCGCGCCGCCCCGACCACAGCCACGCACCGACGGCCTTGTCGGCCGGCGTGGGCTCGTGACCTTTCGGGATGTAGACGTTGCGAAAAAGCTGGTCGTGATGCGCCGCGAGCTGATAGCGGTTGACCGCGCCGGCGGCGACCGCCTCGGTCCCGAGGAAAGGCCACTCCATGCACTGTCTGACGCAGGTGCGGCTCGTCCGGTTCCATACGGCGCCGAACGTGAACTCGTGCTCGAAAAAAGTGCGAAAACTGGAGCGGTAGTGAACGTTCGCGCCAGCTAGCCGCTCACCTGCGGGGCTTGATTGCTTGGTTCGCTTCGCTCACCTGCGGGGCTTTGATTGCTTGGTTCGCTTCGCTCACCTGCGGCGAACAGAGCGCTGCATGCCACCCTTCATCTTGCCCGCATTGGGCAGCGGACCCTTGGGCATCGCGGCGGGACCGATCTTGCTGCCCAGCGCGACGAGCTTGGACTCCAACGAGTCCATCTGCTTGGCGGTGATGTTGGCGGGCAGCTTCATCAGGTGGCGTTCCAGTTTGGACAGCGGAACCTCACCCTCGCCGTTGCCCACCACGATGTCGTAGATCGGCACCTCGCCGACGAGGCGGGCGGTGCGCTTCTTCTCCTGCGCCAGCAGCGGCTTGACCCGGGTGGGCGATCCCTCGCCGACGAAGATGACGCCGGGACGGCCGATCACCCGGTGCACTGCGTCGAAGTTGCCGGTCGCGGCCACGCCGGGGGTGACCCGCCACTTGCCGCGCATGTTGTCCAGCGCCCACGCCGCCGCACCGGTCTGGCCGTCGGCCTTGCGATACACGGACTTCTGGGCACGCCGCCCGAAGATGATGAAGGCGACCAGCGCGCCGAGGACGATGCCCAGCGGGATCAGCATGTAGGCGGTGAACCCGCCCGCGAACAGACCGAGCGCCACCGAAGCCGCGACGATCAGCACGAAAGCACCGATCATGTACGGGAGCAGCCGCTTGTCCTCTTTGCGCTGCATCTGGAACGCCTGCCAGAGCTGACTGCGCCGCTGCTTGGATGCAGCCTTGCGGACAGCCTTGGCCTCGGCCTTCGCGGCCTTGTCGGCGGCGGGGTTACGTGATTTCGCCATTGGCCAAGGATACGGCTCAGGAAACGGGCGGTCGCACGCGCGCCGCCTGCTGGTACAACCGGCCCGCCCGGTACGAGGACCGGACCAGCGGACCGGCGAGCACACCGGCGAAACCGAGCCCTTCGGCGTAGGTCGACAGATCGACGAATTCGTCAGGATGCACCCAGCGCTCCACCGGGTGATGCCGCGGCGACGGCCGCAGGTACTGGGTGATGGTGACGATGTCGCAGCCCGCCTGACGCAGGTCGACCAGCGCCTCGCGCACCTCGTCGATGGTCTCGCCCATGCCCAGGATCAGGTTGGACTTGGTCACCAGGCCGAAGGTGCGGGCCGCGGTGATGACGTCCAGGCTGCGCTGGTAGCGGAATGCCGGCCGGATCCGCTTGAAGATGCGCGGCACCGTTTCGACGTTGTGCGCGAACACTTCTGGACGTGACTCGAAGACCTCTTCGAGTTGTTCGGGGATGGCGTTGAAGTCCGGCGCCAACAGTTCGACACCGGTGTTCGGGTTCAGCGCGTGGATCTGGCGGACGGTCTCGGCGTACAGCCACGCCCCGCCGTCGGGCAGATCGTCGCGCGCAACCCCGGTCACCGTCGAGTACCGCAGCCCCATCGCCTGCACGCTCTCGGCCACCCGGCGCGGCTCGTCGCGGTCGAGTTCGGCCGGCTTGCCGGTGTCGATCTGGCAGAAGTCGCAGCGCCGCGTGCACTGCTCACCGCCGATGAGGAAGGTGGCCTCGCGGTCCTCCCAGCACTCGTAGATGTTGGGGCAGCCGGCTTCCTCACACACCGTGTGCAAGCCCTCACGACGCACCAGGCTCTTCAGTTCGGTGTACTCCGGACCGGTGCGCAGCTTCGTCTTGATCCACGGCGGTTTGCGCTCGATCGGCGTCTCGGCGTTGCGGACTTCCAACCTCAGCAGTTTGCGACCTTCAGGGACCACGCTCACTGCGTCGATGCTACGCGGATTCGTCCGTCCAAAGCGCCGGTCACGGCCTCGGTCACCGCCTCGGTGACATCATTCACAGCCACCCGGCGGCCCAGTTCGGCGGTCAGTGACGTCACCCCGGCGTCGGTGATGCCGCACGGGACGATCCCGCCGAACGCGCCGAGGTCGCAGTCACAGTTCAGCGCGAAGCCGTGCAGGGTGACCCCGCGGGCCACCCGGATGCCGATGGCCCCGACCTTG
>JAHFVC010000511.1 GCA_023264765.1 Mycobacterium sp.
CCTGCAGTAGTTTGCGAATGCGCGGGTCGATCTCAGCGCCGATTGACTGTGAATGTGCGGATTCAGGAGAGCCTTGACGATTCCGCACCAGGACGTGCTTGACGGATTCGCTGGGCGTCGAACGCTGGGCTTGTTAGCTGTTCTGGCGCCGGGGATAGGCCTTGAATATGGTGACGTTGCGATCGAGTCTTCTGGCGTGGGTGCATGGCTCGGCGCCATTGAGGAGACCGCGAAAAGCGCTGTTTTCAATGGAAATAGACACCGTCTGTTCCTGGTTAGGTACATCCAACACGCAATCGTTGACCGACGACGGTTACCGTGTTCTTGGTGGCCACGCGCCGCTTCGCCCGGTGTGGGGGTGCTGGTGGCATCGAGATCGCCCGCACCGTCTCGCGCCGCCGGTGCGCTGGCATTGGTGGCGGCCACGACGTGCATCAGAGCGCCCTGCACCGCTGCCGCCGGATCAGCGCACGGGCCTTCGCTGAGGAGTGTGCGCCGTCGAAGTCGAGGGGATCGTCTACCGGTCGGTGCTCTACGCCAGATTGGGCAAGACCTTCGACTTCCCGCGATGCTGGATCGCACAGGTGGATTTGCTGGCGAACTTGGCAGTTGACGGCGTTACGATCAAGAAAGTGATCGATCTGTTGGCGGGGGGAGGCACGATGTCCGGAAAGGTGGAGGTGGATCCAGTCGATCTGCGGATGTCGGCCAATCAGTTGGCGATGCACGGCGAAGACCTGAGAACTTCTCATACAGAATCGGATGCCGACATCGAAGCGACGCAGACCGGTTGGGCGGGCCAATCGGCGACGGCAATGGGCGCCAAATTGGCTGAATGGCAACAATTTACGGCCCGGATCTGCGCGGACCTCGATGCTCACCAAGGCAGTTTCCGCGCTGCCGCCGACGCATATGAAGTCAATGACGCTGACAGTGCCGGGGCGATCGCTTCCCAAACCATCGACTGACTCATGGCGCTTACCCTGTCCGACGTCGACAAATGGGACCCCAATCTCATCGCAGAGGCGTTCAGGGCGGTACTGCAGAGATCTCACGCGGCGTCGGACGTTCACATGGGGTTGACCGGACTACCGGCATTTCTCAGCTGGGACGGGGAATCAGCCCTCGCCGCTCGTACCGCGATCGACAAAACCCGGGGTGAACTGCTTCTGCATTCCCAAGAAACAGCAGTCGCCTCCACCCGGGCCCAGGACGCCATCGATTTGATCCGGCAAGCGAAGCTACAACTTCAGGAAGCCGACGACGAGGCGACGAAATGGGGCTTCAAAATCGACCGAACCACGGGGCAAGCGATGCCGCTCGACCTGTCGACGATCGGACAGCTGGACACCGACCTGCATTTCATCGAACTCAACAATCTCGTCCAGAAGGTGCTCGTCGACGCCAACGCCGCAGACATGAGCCTGGCTGGCGCGATCAACATGGCCGATGGGATCGAATCCGTCGTGACCGACCCAGCCCAAGAACGCCAACAAGCGATCGACGAAAGCATCAACCGGGCGCTGCACGAAGGCAATCTCCCGGCCGGCGTGGACCCGAACATCATTCGTGGTGTGCTGCGCAATGCTGCCGGGCAAGGTTTTCCAGCCCCTCGAACCGGAGAGCTCGGGCTTCCGGGGTACCCCGATGGAACACTCACCGCGACACAGGTGCGCAACGTGTACGCCTATGGTGAGAAACAGATGGCCGAACTCAACCAGCGGTTGATCAATGAGGGCATGAGTCCAGAAATGCGTGCCAAGACACTGTTCGCGACCCGTAACGCCTTGCGGTCTTGGTCCCGTGACCTGATGGCCGATCGCGGGCTGGCCGCGGCGCTCAACGCCAATGAAAAGAACATGACGTGGGAGGACATCACCGAGAAGTATTCCGGCCAAGGCCTCAAGGGCGAGGATGTGTGGAACAAGATCACAGAATCCTCGATGAGTAGCCGAGCATCGGTGAATGCTCAGTTGGGCGTGAATCCGAATGCCCCAGAACTGCCACCGATACCTGGCGCGTCGGGGCCATCTGGGCCAGGGGTACCGCTGCCGGAAGTATCAGCACCTGAACCGCCGCCCCTGCCGGTGATCGAGGCGCCGCCTGCGGTGCCAGGTGCGCCGATACCGGAGTTGCCCGAGCTACCTCCGATCCCGTTGATTGAGCCGTGAAGCGGAAGGATGAAAGTCGATGTCAGGTGAAAGACCCGCTGTGACAGTGGCACTTACACAGGATGGTCTGCGGGGCCGTACTGCTCGCGTCTATGACCCAGACAGTGACTTCGTCGTGGATGATTCGCTGCTACCGGCGCAGTACACTGATGGCTCCAAAGTCGAGCATGGGCAATACGTCGTTATCGCCGATGATGAACCCAATGTCTTTGGGGCACTGCACGTCCACAAGCCAGGACAGCCCGACAACAGTGTCTTACTGCAACATTATCTCTTGGCCGTCGCTGCAGACGGCTCGTAGCATTCGCCAGACCCGCCAAGAGCATGAGTCCAGCCGAATTCCGTTGCCTCTATGAGCTTCTCGGCCTCACCCCCGAGTGGGTCGCCGCACATTTGGACGTGAGCGGCGACCAGGTCATGCGATGGGCCGCCGGGGACGAGCCAGTTCCCAATAACGCGGCTGACGAGCTCAGCAGCCTTGCCACGATGACCGCGAAACTCGTTCATGAATTGGCCATCGCACACCAATGGGGCGGCAGCATCCTTACCTACCGCGACGACACAGAGTTTCAAGCGGTTGACCCGTTCGGCCTGACCTATCCCGCGTCCTGGCACCGCGCTGTCGCAGCCAGAGTTGCTGACAGGTGCGTCGGTGTCGAAATCAACTACCCAGCCAAACGACCAGCGCCCCAGACTGAAGACATCGAACCGTAGCCGCGCACCTGCGGCATGGAGCTGCGAACATGAACAAGCTCATGACGCGAGTACGCGTAACTCAGCGGTGAGGTCGATCCGAGCATCTGGAGTTCGCCGTCATTCTGGCGGGTGATCGCGGCGATAGTGCGACTGACCTGGGGTTGTCACACGCCGAGGAGCCGAGCGATCTCGGTTTGAGTCCGACCGGCCAACGCGGTCTTCACGATCATCTGCTGCTCACAATGGATCGCGATTCGACGTCGAGCCCCGACTGCGCGCAGCTGGACATCGGTGGCCTGGGCTGCCGCCGGACCACTAGGGTCTGCCATCACGTGCACCTCACTACGGATATGCGGCCATCGTCAGTTGTGGTGTAGGGCTGCGCGGTGCGCCAGCACGACGGAGACGCGACGGAGAAATGGTGTTGTTGGTTCCGGGGTAGGGCGTCAGTCTGGACGGCTTGCCTCCTGCACCCCGACGAGCCCCATTGAAGCGATGACACTCACCGCTAGCCGATTTAGGAGCCTTGTGGCCGTGATCAATCCGTTCCCCGACGAAGCGATTCGCGAATTCCTGGCCCAGGCCGGAGGCAGGAATCGCTACCTGTTTGCGCTCGCAAATGCGCAACGCGCGGTGGTCATGGCCGATGATGCCGTTGGTGGACTCGTTGAGATCGATCGCCGCACCGTCGATGCGGCGCTCGAATCATGCTGGGCCGTGGCCGAAGGTGCATCCAGTGATCGATTGCACGAGCATGCCGAGCCGTTGTTCGACCGGATGGTGC
>JAHFVC010000512.1 GCA_023264765.1 Mycobacterium sp.
CGGCCCAGCTGGTTGGCCACCACCTCGCCCTTGAGACGACGGACGGCCTCCGGCGCCGCGAAGGCCAGGTCGCAGCATCCGGCGCCGTCCACGCCGGCGATCGCGCACAGCGACTCGATACGATCCGGGGACGCTTCCAGAACTTCGACAACGTCTGCGTGCCAATAGGATCCGCGTTCGGCCCGAACCTGCACCCGAACCGTCTCACCGGGCAGGGCGTACCGCACGAACACCACGCGGCCATCGTGGCGGGCCACACAACTGCCACCGTTGGCCGCGGGCCCGGTGGTCAGGGTCAACTCGCTCAATCCAGGAATCCTCTTCGCGCATCGCCGGGCGCCGACTGCGGCTCCAGCTTCTTCAGTCGCTCCGACGAATTCAGCTGCCAGGGCACCGATGTCACCATCACGTTGGGTTCGAACAAGAGTCGGCCCTTCAGACGCAGCGCGCTCTGGTTGTGCAACACCTGCTCCCACCAATGGCCCACCACGTATTCAGGGATGAACACCGTCACCACCGTGCGCGGCGACTCCTTGGTGACCCGCTTGACGTAATCGAGCACCGGCCGGGTGATTTCCCGGTAGGGCGAGGCGATCACCTTCAGCGGGACGCTGACGTCGCTGTCCTCCCATTCGTGCACCAACTGCCGCGTCTCGGCGTCATCGACGCTGACGGTGATGGCCTCCAGCACATCCGGGCGGGTGGCCCGTGCGTAGGCGAGCGCGCGACGGGTCGGCAGGTGCAGCTTGGACACCAGCACGACCGCGTGGTTGCGGCTGGGCAGGACGATGTCGCCCTCGGATTCCTCCTGCGCCACCAACTCACGGGCAACGGTCTCGTAATGCTTGTGGATGAGCTTCATGATGACGAACAAGATGCCCATGGCCAGGATCGCAATCCAGGCCCCCGCAAGGAATTTCGTGACGACGACAACCACCAGCACGGTGCCCGTGCAGATCAGGCCGATCGTGTTGATGACCCTCGAGCGCATCATCCGCCGGCGCACCGCCGAATCGGTCTCCAGGCGCAACAGCCGGGTCCAGTGGCGCACCATGCCGATCTGGCTCAAGGTGAACGACACGAACACGCCGACGATGTAGAGCTGGATCAGCGCGGTGGTCTCGGCCCTGAATGCGATCACGAACGCAATCGCCGCGAACGCCAGGAACAGGATTCCGTTGGAGAACGCCAATCGGTCACCGCGGGTGTGCAGCTGCCGCGGCAGGTAACGGTCCTGGGCCAGGATGGAACCCAGCACCGGGAATCCGTTGAACGCCGTGTTGGCGGCCAGCACCAAGATCAGCGCCGTGACGAGGGCGATGAGGAACAGCCCGGGCCCGAAGTTGTGGAAGACGGCGTCGGCGAGCTGCGCGATGAGGGTCTTCTGGTGATAGTCCGGCGGTGCGCCGATCAGCTGCTCGTTCGGCCGTTCGGCCATCTGCACGCCGGTTTCCTTGGCCAGCATGATCATTCCGATGAGCAGTGTCACCGAGATCAGTCCGAGCAGGAGAAGCGTGGTTGCCGCGTTGCGCGACTTGGGTTTCTGGAAGGCGGGCACCCCGTTGCTGATCGCCTCGACTCCGGTCAGCGCCGCCGAACCCGACGAGAACGCCCGGGCCACCAGGAACACCAGCGCGAAACCGAGGACGTCGCCGTGTTCGGAATGCATCTCGAATCCGGCGGATTCGGCCTTCAGATGATGTCCGAGAACGAAGATCTGGAAGAAGCCCCAGGCCAGCATGATGAACATGCCGACCATGAAGGCATAGGTGGGAATGGCGAAGGCTGTGCCGGATTCGCGGATACCGCGCAGGTTCAGCGAGGCCAGGATCAGGATGGCCGCCACCGCGAACAGCACCTTGTGCTGGGCGATGAACGGCACCGCCGAACCGATGTTGGACATCGCGGAGGACATCGACACCGCGACGGTGAGCACGTAATCGACCAGCAGCGCGCTGGCCACGGTCAGTCCTGCGGTGGGACCGAGGTTGGTGGTCACCACCTCGTAGTCACCGCCGCCGGACGGATACGCATGCACGTTCTGCCGGTAACTCGCGATCACGATGAGCATCACGCCTGCGACAGCCAGCCCGATCCAGGGCGCCACCGAATAGGCGGTCAGGCCCGCCACCGACAGCACCAGGAACACTTCTTCCGGGGCATAGGCAACCGACGACAACGCATCAGAGGCGAACACGGGAAGGGCGATCCGCTTCGGCAGCAGCGTGTGGGCGAGCTTGTCGCTGCGGAACGGCCTTCCCAGGACCAGCCGGCGCGCGGCGGTCGAAAGCTTGGACACGAGTGCCAAGACTAAGCCCACCGGCGATTGGCTGTAGCGTTCCGGGTGGGCAGGTTGAATGAGCAACACATTCCTGGCAGACGGCCGAGAGGACCCAGGGTGCGGGTAGTGGTGATGGGATGCGGCCGAGTCGGCGCATCGTTGGCGGACGGATTGTCCCGGATAGGCCATGAGGTAGCTGTGATCGACCGCGACAGCACCGCGTTCAACCGGCTGTCCCCCGAATTCACCGGCGAACGTGTGCTGGGAATGGCTTTCGATCGCGATGTGCTGCTGCGGGCCGGGATCGAAGAGGCAGGCGCCTTCGCGGCGGTCTCCTCCGGCGACAACTCCAACATCATCTCTGCCCGGGTGGCCAGGGAGACCTTCCGGGTGGAGCGGGTCGTGGCCCGTATCTACGACGCCAAGCGCGCCGCCGTGTACGAGCGCCTGGGAATCCCGACGGTCGCGACCGTGCCGTGGACCACCGACCGGCTGCTCAACGTCCTCACCCGGGAGACCGAAACCACCAAGTGGCGCGATCCTTCCGGCAACGTCGGCGTGGCCGAGCTGCCCTTGCACGAGGAGTGGGCCGGGCGCGCCGTCACCGAACTGGAAGCCGCCACCGGCGGCCGGGTGGCGTTCCTGCTGCGTCTGGGGACGGGGCTGCTGCCCGACGCCAAGACCGTCATCCAGGCCGGCGACCACGTCTTCATGGCCGCCATCTCCGGGCACATCGCCGAGGCCATGGCGATCTCCGCACTGCCGCCGAGCGAGGACGAGAACTGATGAAGGTAGCCATCGCCGGGGCAGGCGCCGTCGGCCGCTCGATCGCCCGCGAACTCGTCGAGAGTCACGACGTCACGTTGTTGGAGCGTGACCCACAACACATCGACGTCGACGCCATTCCCGCCGCGCAGTGGCGGCTCGGCGACGCCTGCGAACTGACCCTGCTGGAATCGGTGAAGCTCGAAGAGTTCGACGTCGTCATCGCCGCGACCGGCGACGACAAGGCCAACGTCGTCCTGAGCCTGCTGGCCAAGACCGAATTCGCGGTACCGCGCGTGGTGGCCCGGGTGAACGACCCCCGCAACGAGTGGCTGTTCGACGAGAACTGGGGCGTCGACGTCGCGGTGTCCACTCCCCGCATGCTGGCCTCGCTCGTGGAAGAGGCTGTCGCCGTCGGCGATCTGGTGCGGCTGATGAGTTTCCGCAAAGGACAGGCGAATCTGGTCGAGATCACGCTGCCCGGGGGATGGTGACCGCCGGGGTGTTCCACGGTGACACCGCACGCACGGTGCACAGCATCGGCGCCGGGATGTGCATTCCGGCCGGCAATCTCTTGCTGTTTGCGGCGGCGTGGCTGCTGCGC
>JAHFVC010000242.1 GCA_023264765.1 Mycobacterium sp.
ACGAAGAACAGGGACAGGCCCTTGGTGCCGGGGCCGGCGCCCTCGGGGCGGGCCAGCACCAGGTGGAAGATGTTCTCGAACATGTCGTCGGAGTCGGCGGAGGTGATGAAGCGCTTCACGCCGTCGATGTGCCAGGAGCCGTCGTCCTGCTGCACGGCCTTGGTGCGACCGGCGCCGACGTCAGAACCCGCGTCGGGCTCGGTCAGCACCATGGTGGCGCCCCAGTCGCGCTCGGCGGCGATGACGGCCCACTTCTTCTGCTCTTCGGTGCCGTTGTGGGCGAAGATCTGCGCGAAGGCGGAGCCACCGGCGTACATCCACACGGCCGGGTTGGCGCCGAGGATGTGCTCGTTGAGTGCCCACAGCAGCGCCTTGGGGGCGGGCACGCCACCGAGATCCTCGTCGAGGCTGACCTTGTTCCAGCCACCTTCGATGGTGACCTTCACCGACTTCTTGAACGACTCCGGCAGCTTCACGGTGTGCGTCTTGGGATCGAAGATCGGAGGGTTGCGGTCGCCGTCGGCGAACGATTCCGCCACGGGGCCCTCGGCCAGCCGAGCCATCTCGCCGATCATTTCCTTGGCGGTGTCGGCGTCCAGGTCGCTGTACGAACCCGCGCCGAGCGCCTTGTCGAGACCGAGTACGTCGAACAGGGTAAAGACCTGGTCACGGACGTTGCTCTTGTAGTGGCCCACGATTTCTCCTCAGTGAGATGGAAGCTGTCGGTTGGGTACTCAGGGCTAAGTTACCCACCAGTAACTGCCCTGAACTATACCGCCCGGTAACCGCATCGCAAAGGGGTGCCGAGCAAATTGTCGCCAGCGAACCAACCGCCTGGTTGATTGGGCCGGTCGAGTCCGGCATTTCTGCCGTCTGACCTGCCCATTCGGTCGATCTGTGATGCTCGCCACGGAGGGCTCTATCAAACCTCTAGTGTGATGCGCATGAGGCGTGTGGTGGTCTGGGGAACAGGAAATATGGGTTCGACGGCGATCCGTTCCACGGTCGCCTTTCCGGGGCTGGAACTGGCGGGTGTCATCACGTCGTCGCAGGAGAAGGCCGGCCGGGACGCGGCCGGCTTTGCCGGACTGCCCAACCCCACGGGCGTGCTGGCCGACACCGACATCGACGCCGCCCTAGCCGGGGCGGACGCGGTCGCTTACATGGCGTCCGGCGATATCCGGCCCGAGGAGGCGATCGCCGAGATCGAGCGCGCGCTGGCGGCGGGCGCCCATGTGGTGACGCCGTCGCTGTACTCGCTCTACGACCCGCGCTCGGCTCCGCCGGAATGGGTTGCGCGGCTCACGGCCGCCGCCGAGGCGGGCGGGGCGTCCCTGTTGGTCAGTGGAGTGGACCCGGGCTGGGGTAACGACGCACTGGCGGTGACAGCCGCGAGCCTGTGTACCCGGATCAAGACCATCACCTGCCAGGAGATCTTCGACTACTCCACCTACAACCAGCCGTTCGCGGTCAAGGTGTCCTGCGGCTTCGGCGGTTCCATGGCGGAGACGCCGATGATGCTCCTCCCCACCATTCCGACGATGGTGTGGGGCGGCAACGTCCGCCTGATCGGGCGCGGCCTCGGCATCGAAATCGACGAGATCACCGAGGAGGTCGAGCGGCTGCCCCTCGACTCGACCGTGGACACCGTCATGGGCCCGTTCGAGAAGGGCACTCAGGGCGCGTTCTACCTCAAGGTGATCGGGTGGTGCCAGGGCAAGCAGCGCGTCATCATCGAGCACATCACCCGCATCCACCCGAACTGCGCGCCCGACTGGCCGCAGCCCGACGAGGGGGTCGGCGACCATCGCGTGATCGTCGATGGCGACCCACAGCTCACCATCACCACCCGTGCCGACGTCCCGGGAGGCACCCGCGCCGACGGTGGAAACACCACGGCCGCCAACCGCCTGCTGGGCGCCATCGATTGGCTTGCCTCCCAGCCGGCCGGAATCTACGACGGCCTGGACGTGCCGCTGCGCTCGGCGCTGCCCCCCGAGGTGGAAGCGACGCGCTGGGCTTAGCTGACGGTGCATTTCGCCGGCTGCGTGGCACGCCCGTTGCTCAAATCGTGAAACTTGGCGCGATTATCCGATCAGCTGGTCTGTCCGCGACCGTTTCGGGTGGCGCGCGGCGATCGGATCCGTCTCACCCGTGCGGGCCTGTTCAAGGGCCCGGGATCGCGCGTCGTAGTCAGCGATGAATGTTGAGACCGTACGACAGACGTATACGCCGATTCCCGCCGCCAACAATGCAGCAACCGCGACCGCAGCCATTTTCATCGGCGGAGCTCCCACATTCTGGCCGGAAATCTGAACTCGGATACTGCCTAGACAATATCTGGGTGTATATCACGAGTATCTGAGGGAGCTGCTTGTCCGTAGCTGGAAATTCCACGGGACGACACCTGATGGGTGGTCGATGCAGCCTCTTTTTCCGCGTCGGCGCGACGGTGGTTCACCTGTCAATTTGCTATATCTGCGCCAGCTGGCCGTCACCTACGTGTGGTGCCGGCGCGCGCAGGTGACTGCGCCGCCCGCCGCAATCGTCATGGGCGCCATGGGCCCCGAATGTCAGCGACCATTCGTGCGCCCGCCGGAACGCATCGGGCCCGATGTGGGGCGCCCACCGACCGGTGCATTTGCCGCCGCGGCCCCGCTCGCCTGACGACGATTCGAGGCGGCCCACTCAACGCCCCTCGGGGGCACGTGATTAGGGCACGCGTGATCTCTAAGCCACCGCGCGGGAACGTTGCTCAAATTGACGTTCGTGGGCGAGTGGCCCACCGTGCGCGCCCGCGAACTTCTTCCTTGTGAAAGTAGTTCCGCCGTGGCGCTCCGGATCCTTCGAGCCGATCATCCGGATTATGTTGCCTGACTAAGGATTAAGAAGGAACCTGGATCTCCGCTGCGGAGGCGTCGGCCACTCCGATATCCAGATTTTCTTGAGAAAGAGCTAACGAAAAAATCGCCCAATTTACGGTTGCGTAACCGTCCAGGTCGTTACGCTTCGATGGCGGTCGCCCCGCTGATACTCGGACGCGTCGCACGGCGCTTGTTCTGCGAACCGAAAGGGGCATTTCCTTCGTGGCGAAAAAGGCACTCATCACCGGTGTCACCGGTCAGGACGGTTCGTATCTGGCAGAACTGTTGTTGCGCAAAGGTTATGAAGTCCATGGGTTGATACGCCGGGCGTCCACCTTCAACACGCAACGCGTCGATCACCTGTACCGCGATCCGCACGATCCGCATGCGCGCATGTTCCTGCACTACGGCGACCTGAGCGAAGGAAGCCGGCTGGCCGCGCTGCTGCACGATATCCAGCCCGATGAGGTGTACAACCTGGCCGCACAATCGCATGTGCGGGTGAGTTTCGACGATCCCGTATACACCGGCAACATCACCGGTCTCGGCTCGATGCAACTGCTGGAAGCCGTTCGTATGGTTGGTCTGGACTGCCGCTACTACCAAGCATCCAGCTCGGAGATGTTCGGTGCTGCTCCGCCTCCCCAGCACGAGGGGACCCCGTTCTATCCGCGCTCGCCGTACGGTGCGGCGAAGGTATACGCCTATTGGGCGACCCGCAACTACCGCGAGGCATATGACATGTTCGCGGTCAACGGCATCTTGTTCAACCATGAATCTCCCCGGCGGGGCGAAACATTCGTCACCCGCAAGATCACCCGTGCTGTGGCCGACATCAAGGCGGGAAGACCGCAACACCTACACCTCGGCAATATGAATGCGGTGAGGGACTGGGGATACGCCCCGGAGTTCGTGGAAGGCATGTGGCGCATGCTGCAGGCCGACAAACCTGAAGACTTCGTACTTGCCACGGGGGTTGGCCACACCGTGCGGGATTTCGCTGAGTTCGCCTTCGCGCACGCGGGTCTGGATTGGCGGGAACACGTCGAATTCGATGAACGCTACTTGCGTCCCACCGAGGTGGACGCGCTGATCGGTTGCGCCGACAAAGCCCAGGGCCTGCTGGGCTGGAAGCCGACGGTGCTGGCGCCTGAACTGGCCCGGATCATGGTCGACGCCGATATCGAAGCGGTGGCACACGGTGGCACCCCGTGGGTGGACGCGGTGAAGCTCGAAGGGTGGCGAATGCCCGTATGACGGATGCAGCCGCGCCGACCCTGCTCGATCGCCAGGCGCCGGTCTACGTGGCCGGCCACCGCGGACTGGTGGGCTCGGCGCTGTGGCGTGCACTGCTGAATAGCGGATTCCAAAACCTGGTCGGAAGAGGGTCCGACGAACTCGACCTCCGACATCGTGATGCGGTTTTCGATTTCTTCGCCGCAACCAGACCTCGGCTCGTCATCCTTGCAGCGGCCCGGGTGGGCGGAATCCTCGCCAACAGTATGTATCCGGTCGACTTCCTGTCTGACAACATCCGAATCCAGGTGAACGTTCTGGACGCAGCAGCGGAGTATCGCACCCCGAAGCTGTTGTTTCTGGGATCATCGTGCATCTACCCGAGGCTGGCCCCGCAACCCATCCATGAAACCAGCCTGCTTGCGGGACCTCTCGAAGAGACCAATGACGCGTACGCGATCGCGAAGATAGCCGGCATCATCCACGTCCAAGCCGTCCGACGTCAGTACGGGTTGCCCTGGATCTCGGCGATGCCGACGAATCTCTATGGGCCAGAGGACAATTTCTCGCTGGATGGCTCGCACGTGCTGCCGGCGCTGATACGCCGGTACGACGACGCGGTGCGGGACGGCGCCGTATCCGTCACCAACTGGGGAACCGGCAGGCCGCGCCGGGAGTTTCTTCACGTCGATGATATGGCGTCGGCGTGCCTGCATCTGTTGGAGAACTACACCGGTGCGCAACAGGTGAACATCGGAACCGGGCAGGACTGCACGATCGCCGAGGTGGCCTCGATGATTGCCGAGGCCGTCGGCTACCGCGGCGAAATACATTGGGATACAACGAAACCAGATGGAACACCGCAGAAGCTCCTCGATGTCGGGTTGCTGCGAAGTACTGGCTGGTCGCCACGGATCGGCCTGCGGGCGGGCATCCTGTCCACCGTCGAGTGGTATCGCGCGCATCTGCAGGAATTGCGTGTCTGAGCGATTGAAAGGGGGAGGGACAACAACATGAAAGAGATTTGCCACCGGTCGCCGTGGCACCCGTTCGGGAATACCGGGACGGGCGCTGTCGCTTACCTGCAGGGCCGCCATCTTGGCAGTTCAGGCAACCCTTACCGGCGCGAAGATCGGTGCGGACGTCTTTACGAAAACCCAGCCTTGCGTATTAACTAACGCTATTGTCAATACGGCGACGCGCAGTGCGGACGGAGGTCCGAAACAGCGCCCGCTAAGTGGTTCTCCGGGGGAGGAGGGCAAGCCGATAATCGGCAATGCGTTGCGCTCCTGATTGACGAGTGCATCTCATCTCATAGTCTCGGCGAAGTAGTGCGTCATTCAGCGTGGAAGGTCCTGCACTCATGGTCGATTTCTCACACATCGATTGCCTCCAAGGGTAATTCGACATGAAGATTGTCATCGTCGGTCTCAATTACTGGCCTGACGCCACGGGCATTGCACCTTATACAACAGGGTTGGCCGAAGGTTTGGCCGCGCGCGGACACAGCGTCAAAGTGCTCACGGGGTTGCCTCACTATCCAGAATGGAAAGTAGCCGAGGGATACCGCGGCAGCCACGGCGAAACTTCCGTCATCCGAAACGTGACGGTGCAGCGTGTGCCGCATTTCGTGCCCAGTGAACTGACGGCGGGCGCGAGAGTTCATATGGAGCTGTCGTTTTCGCGGATGGCCATGACCAAGGACTGGGGGCATCCAGACGTGGTCATCGCCGTGAGCCCTGCGTTGATGTCAGCGGCAGCTGTCGTCGCCAAGGCCCGCGCCAGCCGAATTCCGGTCGGGGTGATCGTCCAAGACATCTATAGTCACGCGGTCGTCGAAACAGCTGCGATGGGCGGACGCGGCGCGAAACTCACCACCGAGCTCGAGTCTGCTGTCCTACGAAATGCGACCGGTGTCAGTGTGATTCACGAGCGTTTCGCGAGGTCGATCGAGAAGCTCGGCGTACCTGCGGGCAAGATCTCGATCATCCGGAACTGGAGTCACGTTGATACTGCCGGCTCTGTGAAGAGCCGTGCTGACGTCAGACGCGAATTCGGCTGGGACGGAGACAAGGTCGTGGTCCTCCACGCGGGGAACATGGGTGTCAAGCAAGGATTGGAGACGGTGATATCGGCCGGCCGCCTCGCATATCGGCAGTCACCGGAGAAGTCACCCCGGTTTGTCCTCGTCGGCGACGGAAACCGCCGAGCCGCCTTACAGGAGATGGCGCGGGATGTGAAGACGGTGCAGTTCATTCCGCCCGTACCGGAAGAGAAATTCGGCGCTGTCCTGAACGCGGCGGACATTCTGCTCGTCAACGAGCTACCGGGGATCGCGGAGATGGCTCTGCCGAGCAAGCT
Source organism: Mycobacterium sp. (assembly GCA_023264765.1). Lineage (GTDB taxonomy): Bacteria > Actinomycetota > Actinomycetes > Mycobacteriales > Mycobacteriaceae > Mycobacterium. The sequence continues at coordinate 6,462 of JAHFVC010000242.1, forward strand.
GACTTCGTACTTCGCTGTCGGGAAGCCGGTCTTGGCGGCCACCGAGTCCCGAAGTGCCACGGCTTGTGAAGTGAACGCCTCTTCCGGGGGAATCGTCGTCCGGGGTGGAGACCCGGAGGCGCTTGTGCACGGAGTCGAGATTCTGGTCGCAGATCCGGCGCTCAGAGCGCGGCTCGGCGCGGCCGGAAAAGCCTTCGCGCTTCACATGCTTCAGCCTGAAGCGGCGATCGACGGATACGAGACCTGGTGTGAAGAACTGATGCGCACGCACCGGCGGCGCCGTATGTCAGCGCCGCCGCTGAAAGACCTTCGCGTTCTGTGGGCTGTGCCATCCAACTGACTGCAGTAGCAACGGGCCGGGGAGTCGACCATGTGGAGCCATCGATGACACTCTCGATCAGTGCGTCAATGCGGCTTCCGCAATCGCGCACGGTGTGGCAACCCTACTTCGCGCGTCGGATACTGATCACCGACACTGTGATGGTCGTGCTGGCGGTGTTCTTCGCACAGTGGGCCCGATTCAGCGGCGCAGACGGCTATGACCGGTCAAAGGCGTTGCAGCTCACGATGTACTCGGCAGCGTTGGCGACATTGTGGCTGGGCGTACTGAGTCTGCACCGCGCCCGCTCGGCCTCGATTCTCGGATCCGGTATCGAAGAATATCGCCGTGTTGTTGCCGCGTCGTTCGGTACGTTCGGAGTGCTGGCGATCGTGGCTCTGCTCGCGCGGGTGGACATCGCCAGGGGTTATCTGGCGCTGGCCTTTCCGCTCGGGACGTGTGGACTGTTGCTCGGGCGCAGGCTCTGGCGGCAGCGGTTGCGCGCACGCCGCCGGGCTGGTGACTGCCAGACAAGGGTTCTCGCCATCGGTGACAGGACGGCGATTGCTGTCCTGGCCGGCGAATTGATGAATGACCCGGGCGACGGTTACGTGGTGGTCGGCGCAGGCATACCGGGTGGCGGGGCCGAGCGAGGCGGCGTCATCACCGTCGGCGACATCGCGATTCCGGTCCTGGGCGATGAGAACGATGCCCTGGCGGCTCTCGGGGACAGGTGTCCCGCGGACACTGTTGCGCTGACGGACGCAGAGCACTTCGGCGTATTCGGCATCCAGCGTCTGGGCTGGCGCCTCGAAGCATCGGACGTCGACTTGGTGGTGTCCCCCGGATTGCTCGACGTCGCCGGGGCCCGCCTGGCCATGACGCCCGTAGCCGGCATGCCGCTGCTGCACGTGGAGAAGCCGCAGTACCACGGCGCCAAACGCTTTCAAAAGAGAGCCTTTGATGCCGGTTTTGCGCTGCTGGCTCTGATCGCGATGTCGCCACTGCTGCTCGTCGCGGCGATTGCCGTCAAGATCACCAGTCCCGGACCGGTTTTCTACCGTTCGGAGCGCATCGGGCTGGACGGCAAGCCGTTCACGATGATCAAGCTCCGCAGCATGGTGGTCGGTGCAGAGGAACGCCTGGACGAATTCTTGGCGTCCAACGAAGTCGTCGGCGGGGTCATGTTCAAGATTCGCGATGATCCGCGGGTGACACCGGTGGGGCGGGTAATTCGCCGCTACAGCATCGATGAACTCCCGCAATTCATCAACGTGTTGAGGCAGGAAATGAGCGTGGTGGGTCCGCGACCGCCGCTGCGTCGTGAGGTCGAGACCTACGACGGGGACATCAGGCGCAAGCTCCTGGTGAAGCCGGGCGTCACCGGCCTCTGGCAGATCAGCGGCCGCGCGAATCTCTCCTGGGATAAAGCTGTGCGGCTTGACCTTTCGTATGTCGACAACTGGTCGATGATCACGGACGTGGGGATCATGCTCAAAACGATCAGCGCCGTGGTCCGTGGCGACGGGGCCTTCTGATGGGGCGAGGGGAGTCGGCTTGACAGTAGACGAGTTGGTGGCTGTGGCGCGCCGCTACATCCTGGTGCTGTTGGCCGGGGTGGCGATCGGCGCTGGGCTCGGCGTTGCGGCGTCGGCCCTGACACGACCGACCTATATCGCCACCGCCAAGGTGATGGCCGTAGTCGCGGACGGCACCACGGATCCTCTCGATCCGCGGTACTCCGGCGGTCTTGCCTCGACCTCGTTCATCAAGTCTCGCATCGTCGAATACACGACATTCGCCTCCACCGAGTCGTTCCTGCGCCGTGTCATCGAGACGAATCATTTGCCGGTCAAACCCGCTGAGTTGTCCAGGGACATGACGATGACGTCCCCGAAGGACAGTTCGATCATCATGATCACCGTCCGGTCGAGTTCACCAGTGACCGCAGCCGATGTGGCCAACGCGACGGCGAATGTATTGGCCAGGGTGATCCCGGAACGGGAGCCCAGGCTACCGATGCGTGCGACGGTCGCCGAAGGCGCTGTGGTGCCGAGGTTGCCCGCCGAACCGCAACGGCGCCGAATCATCCTTCAGTGCGCCGCCCTCGGCTTTATCTTCGGCGCGGTCGTTGTCGGAGGACTAGTCGGCATCAGCGGGCGCCGGGAAGAGGGGCGAGTCCATTGACCAACGTGGGCGCACGTCACGTCCGGAGGGAAAGTGTCACAGGCCGTCTTCGGCGGCATCCGTTGGCCATTGCAGCAGTGCTCGCCGTCGTCTCGGTGACCGTGATGTTGTGCACCGTCGACACCACACGCTGGACGAATCTGCTTTCCCGTGGTTCGGGTTCGAGTGACCACTGGACCTTCGCGGGGAATCAGACCGACACGGCAGACGCCTTGACAGGTTTCGACGCCATCTACCGCGGCGGCAACGAATCACAGCTGACGCTGACGTCGCGAGGGCTGGCGCTCGGTGCGGCCACCGAAGACAATTCTGCGTTGTACCTGCAGCGCCAGATGCCCGGTCAGGTCAACCGGATCGGCATCACCGCCAACTTCGATGTCCCCCCGCCGAGTGTCCCCGGCGCGGTGGCGCTCATCGTCACTGCGGATCCGCTACCGCTCGACGGATCGGCGATCGGAGGCGGATTCCCGAATGTGGGCATTCACTTCGTGTTCGACAGAGAGTCGTGGCTCGTAGCGGTGTGGGGTCGAGGCGGTAGCCAGGAGGTACTGGACAAGGGTCGCTTCGTGCCGCCGTTGGCAGGTGACCGAAGCGTCGACATCAGCAGAACGGGCGATGACATCGTGATCGCGCTGCCGAATGGCAAGGTTCGCAACGTCTCGGATCGACGCATCGGTGATTGGTCTGGCGCGTGGGCGAATTGGGAACTCCATGAGGCCGCTGCGGGTATGACGCCGGCCGTCATACGCCAGATATGGTCAGGGTGGGCCGACTGATGACGCTCATCGTTCTGGCCATGGCCGTACTGGCGCTGACTTGTGCTGGGTTCGCCGCGTACCGTAATCGGAACTGGCACGATCTCTCCAAGTACGAGAAATTGGTCGGAATCTACGTGGTCCTGATCATCGGCTGGCCGCAGGTGATGACGTTTCTCATCGCACCCCTGCTGTGGACGAAAGCCGAAAGCGCAGGTCCGCTGCACCCGACGCTGTGGTATCTGCCGTCTTTCGCCTTCGCGGCTGTCTACTTTCTGCACGGCCTGTTCGCCGAAGGTTCACGTTTCGATCTTGCTGCGCTCCTACAGTATTCGAGCATTGCGATCTCGCTGACCTTCTTGATGGTCGGCAGCATGCGGACGTCGGACATCGCGAAGCTCGCGATACCGATGACCCTGTTACTGGTGACGTTGGTGAAGCCGACCGATATCCGGGGATCCGCCGCCGTGGGGTGGGGTTGTCGCGCGAGCCTCGTCCTGATACTGGGCGCGGTCTTGGCCGCCGTCCTGGTGAATCCGGGCAGGGTGCTCGAATCGTGCAGGCTGGACAAATGCGGCATCGCCGGTGAGACCATGACCTCACCCTTTGCAGGGAACGGGAACATTCTGGGCCTCGCGGTGGCCATGATCATTCCATTCGCGATCGCGAACATCGATGTACTCAGCGCCTTCTCGATACTGGCCGCAGTCGGCCTCACCGCCGAAATCGCCGGCGGGCGTACAGCTGAGGTCGGGATCGTGACCGCAGGGCTGCTGGTGATATTCCTGTGGCTGATGCCGTCCCAGCGGCGGCCCATCCTCATCACCGGGTTTGCGACGGCACTCGCGTTCTCCATCGTCCCTG